>NZ_JBHIKY010000019.1:0-73398 GCF_042139015.1 Alteribacillus sp. HJP-4
CTCCCCGGGTAAGCGCACAGACTTCCTCTCCATGTACCCGCCTCATTTAACTGCCCGTCCCTTTGGTCGTTCGGACTTTGACTTGTTAAGCAGTCTCATCCAAGAAGGACAGCCTGGTATGAGATTCGTGTTCCTCGGATCGGAGATTTGCCTCCAGCTTCCTTCAGATTCCACCTCACGATGGACACCCTTGCCTTTGGCTAACGGCTACAACGACACTTCACCGTTCGGGACTTAAACCCTATAGCGTGTGCGCATGCCTGGCACACTTAAAGGGGCAGTACTCAAAAATTGTAGTTTTGAGTACTGCCCTATTTTGGCGGGCTTGATGCGATGTTAATGAAACAAATTTGTCAACAATTACGTAGTTAAGTATAAAAAAGGAAGTGAACGACATGGAGGCATTAGGTATTTTTGGATTTTTAGGAGGAATAGTGATGCTATTTCTTCTTAGCATTTTATTACTAAACATTCTTACCAGTGTATGGGCTTACAAAGATGCCATTCGTAAAGGCAACAGTAAGGAATACGCGATTGTCGTACTTATCGGCACACTTTTTTTTCCTATCATTGGACTCATTGTCTACTTACTCATTCGCAATGCTTAAAGTTACACGCATGTGGACTAGCAGCAGTTCAGGATTCGAAAAAAATATAAAAAAGAAGGCATCTACTGAAAATAGAAGCCTTCCCGTATCATAACGCCCTCTATTACAGGTTACGCTGATACCCTAATTTATGAATCAGCTATTAAAAGCTTAATTCCATTTTCTTGAAAAACTGCAGCCAACTCTTCTCCAGGCTGCTTATCAGTAATAATACAATCTACGTCCTCAAGGTCTAATCCTTTAATAAAATGGCGTTTGCCAAACTTTGTAGAATCCGCCAGTACATAAACGGTCTCAGACCTTTCCGCCATTGCCTTTTTTACGGCAGCATCCTCTTCATGGGCATAATACAATCCATCATTACAAATACCGATTACCCCAATAAATGCTTTATCCGCATAAAACTGGTGAATTTTTTCAACAGTACTGCTGCCGTATAAAAAGCGGTGCACCACGTTGAGTCTTCCTCCAGGAAGGTGAATGTCTATATTTCTTTTTTCTGTTATGGTTTCGGCGTTTACAATTGAATTAGTAATAACTGTTAATGGAGAAACATTCACCAGTTCTGATGTAAATTGAACAGTTGTAGAAGCATCAAGCATTATGACTTCTTCCTGAATTATCTGCTTGGCTGCAGTGTTTGCTATTTTCATCTTTTCTTCTGCTGATTTTTCGAGTCTTTCCGTGTAGCCTTTTAAAGAGGTGATTAAACCTGGAAGCATTACACCACCGTGCGTTCGGACGACTGCCTCCTTCTCAGTAAGCTTGACCGTGTCCCGCCTTGCAGTATCTCGTGATACTCCAAAATGTTCGCACATGTCCTGAATACTCATTTTTTTATTTTTTTCTAAATATTTCAGTACAGCCTCCATTCGTTCTTCTTGATACATGTTCATTCTCCTTACAGATTATGTAGTTAATTTTAAGTTATATATTAAAAATAATCAATGATTATACTTATATTCATTCATAAATACTTAAATTTACTTAATATAATAGATTCAGCTTCATTCTATAAAAAATTCAGCTCTATTATTAAGGAGGCCACTGAAAATGTCCTTTCTATCTGAAAGAGCTGTTAACGATTGTTGTGAATTCTCACGAATCGCTTATCGGTGGATGCTGGCCACGGCACTTGAAATTAGACGAAAAGCGGTCTGTATGGAAATTAATTATTCCACACAGACCGCTTTATTAAAATTCTACTTTTCAAAGACCTTCCGTTTTTCAGTGGCCCATTATTAAGGGGCTGTTTTTTATCAACCGAGCTTTTCATGTTCCCAGTAATCTTCCGTTCGGGCTATGATTTCTTCTTCCGTTACATTTCTCCATCGGGAAGAATCACCCTTTCCTGTTAAGGAAACAATTCTTTCCGGCTCTCCGTCTTCTTCAGTTGGAAAATACCAATGCAGCTTAACTGTCGAAATTTCATCAGATTTAAGAAGGTCTTCAAAAATGTCAGCGGAAGAATTTAATAAAGCGGAACGGATTAAGTCAGTTGTCACGTTATCTTTCGCTGTTAAAGAAGCTTCGATTACCCCCTCCTCTTCAAATACTTTCGTCTCTATTACTGGAGGGCCGTAATCGTACTCTTTCAAATTGTTTTCTCTCTCCAAAACAGCTGGAACAGCTTCTTCGATCGATTCAAAGGACTCTGACTGCCCGCCTGCATTATGCTGCCCTGTATCCTCAGCTGTCACCCAAAAGACAGCAAAGGAAAGACCGCATAAAGCAGTGGTACTGACAAATAATATAGTCTGAAGATATTTGTTTTGTTTTTGCTGCTTCCACAAAATTATCAGCATAAATAAAAAAATAACGCTGAGTACAGCGCATATAAAAAACAGGGTCAATGCTGTCATCGCCATGAAAGTAACCCCTTTCAATGCATTGCAATTTCTACGGCAATATACCTACTACAGTGTACACTACTTTGTTTGTTCATTGGTAAATTATTTTATGAAATTTAGAATCAAAATCGTCCGCCAGTTTCTTTTCCCAATCAGGGTGATAGCTTATCAGAACGCTGGTCGAAGGTCCGCATGATTTGTTTAAATCAATTTGTGCTGTGGGTTTCAATGCTTGGTAGATCCCATTTGTTTCCTGGAGCAGCCCTAATTCATGTATAATTCCCCTTGATCCACATGGCACCACTTCATATATCCCTTCTATGTTCAACAGATCGAGAACCTGAGGCCAGGTAACGGCCTGTTCTTCATTTTTCAGTACTTCTTCGCCAACTAATGGAATGCCGATCGCTGCAAATTCTGCATGTGGCGGCGTTCTTTTTAATCGCAGATTCTTATTATTGACCACTCCGGCAGCTGTTACGCCGAGCGAGGATTGAATCAGTTTCATATTCGTTTCTGAACTCCCGCTGATATCAATATATCCTGATCTGCTTTCAACCGCTGTTTTTCTTATTTCATCTATAATTTCCTCCCATGCTCCGGCTCCGCAACCGTTATGTATAGCTGCAGATTTAGGTGCACCACCAGCAGTAATTAATTCCATGAATGCTGTTCTAGCGGTGTATGACGCTAGTATTCGCACATCCGCTTCGACCTGATCTTTCCTCAGCATACCTATACCTGCAGCGAAATCGGCTGCCATAATTAAAGATTCGTTTTCATTAATTGCCGTCACACTAATGTCACGCAATTCATTCACCACTTTTTTCTTATTTTAAAACGAATTTCGCCACTGCTTCTGTTTGAGCTGTCTGCGGAAACATATCGACTGGTTGAATATAAGTGAGTTCAAAGCCATTATTTAACAGGAAATCTGCATCTTTTGCAAGAGTGGATGGATTACAGGAGACATATATGAACTTCTTTGGCTTCGTTTTTACAATTGTTTTCAGTAGACTATTAGCGCAGCCTGTCCGTGGAGGGTCAACAATAATCACCTCTGCATTCCAGCCTTGCTGGCTCCACCTTGGAATAATCTCCTCTGCTCTCCCATTATAAAACTTTGCATGTAAATAACCATGGGCAGCCGCGTTCTCATTTGCATCGTTAACCGCTGATGCAATAGTGTCCATTCCTCGGATTTCTTTTGCCTTTCCAGCCATCCATAATCCAATAGTACCAGTTCCACAGTAAGCATCTATAACTTTTTGGGTTCCATCCAGATCAGCTGCTATTCTTGCTTCTTCATATAGTACTTCAGCCTGGCGTGGATTTAATTGAAAAAATGCATGTGGAGATAAATTAAATGACTGCTCTTTAAGCGACTCTTTAATTGTTGTTTCACCCCATAGGTGCCTCGTTTTTTTCCCAAATATGACAGATGAGCTGGTGGGCTGCACATTATGAAAGATGGATACTACTTCCGGAAGTCGCTCTCGGATTCTTTTTACTAACGTAAGCTTCTCTGGGAGCTCAGGCGAAGACGTAATTATCGTTAGCTGGGCTGTTGCAGCTGCAGTGGATATTCTTGCTGCAATCGTCCTCAGTCCCTGCTTGTTTTTATTTTGATGGTGAACAGGCAGCCTTAATTCCTTGGCTATTTCAATTACTGTTTTTGAAATTTTATTTAATAATGGTTCCTCCACCATACAGCCAGGTCCTGTTAGATCCACAAGTTTATTTGAATTCATCGCAAATAAGCCTGCTTTTGTCGTTCCGTGTTCGCTGCGTACCTGCCATTGGCTTTTATTTCGATAATACCAAGGTTCCTCCATACCAATTGTATCTTTAATATAAACTCGGTGTTTTTTGGCATAGCGCTCAAATGCTTGGACCACCATATCTTTTTTTCCCAGTAGCTGCCCCTGGTAAGATAAATGCTGAAGCTGGCAGCCTCCACATTTTTCATAAACAGGGCATGGCGCATTTATTCTCTCAGGGGAGGATTGGCGTATTTTTTTCACTTTTGCAAGAATATGTTTAGTGGAAACCTTCACTGCTTTACACACTATAACTTCTCCCGGCAGAGCGCCTGGCACAAACACAGCCTTTCTTTTAAAAAAACCTACTCCTTCACCGTTAATCCCAAGTCTTTTTACCGTGACAGGAAATTCAGATCCTTCCGTTAGTTCCTTTGAGTGTTGCTTATCTTTTTTCATTGCTCGAAACTCCTATCTGTTTTGCTCGGTACTCAGCCATAAATAGAGGGCAGCATAGCTATTATAAGGTTTCCATTGATCTGCCAAGTCATAAATTTCATCCTTTGTAGGCTTCTGGTCTATATTTAATAGCACCTTTAAGCCGTTCTGAATTCCTATGTCTCCAGCGGGCATTAAGTTTTCACGGCCAAGGCCGAATAATAAAAAACATTCTGCTGTCCATGGCCCGATCCCTCGAATTGAAGTCAAAGTACGAATGATTTCTTCATCAGTTTTTTCTGAAAAAGTGTCTAAATTCAATTCTCCATCTACTATTTTTCGGGACGTATCTATAACGTATTCAGCTTTACGTCCGCTGAATTGTAATTCTCTTAAATCTTTTGGTTCCAATGAAGCTGTAATGTGCGGTTCCGGGTAAAACCAGACATCTCCATGCTTTTCTCCGAAAGTCTGAACAAAACGGGTGGATAAAGTATATGCAAATGCCATGTTCAGCTGCTGGTGAATAATCGTTTTTATGAGGCATCCGTATGGAGTAAATTCCGTTACAAGCGGCGTCCCCTGAAATTGTTCAAAAAGAGGATTAAGATCTGTTTGTTTAAAGTGATTATGTATATCGAATAAGTCTCTTTTCCAGTTGAATACTTTCCGAGCTTTTGCAACAGCTTTATCTGCGTCAGTTTTATCCCCGCTTAAAGTAACAGTATCTTCATTAAATATAATAGTAACAGCTTCTTTGTTATGTCCGTCCTCCATCGGCATTTTAATAAGAGCTTTCTCAAGATTGATATGATGAAGAGGCTCATCTTTCAGACGCTTCAACATGCTCACTGCATTATAGCCTTTTGTCAAATTTTCTTTCACTGTCCACATTATTATCACTCAATTCCCTGTTCTGCCTTGCTACATTATATCATCTCCTTAAATATTTCCTAAACTTACTAGCACGAATTATCTTCATCATTTGATAAAATGTAAGGAGAAAAAGAAAAGGGGGCTATTCATTGTCTATCTCCACCGACCTTGCATCGATTCAAATTCTCGCGGATCTGTTCAAGGATGGCAGCAAAAGCACAGTTTTAACAAGGACTGTACATACACTATGTGATAAAGTCGAATACATTGATTGGGCAGGGGTTTATGTATATGAAGGAGAAGAAACCAGACTTATGGCAAGTGCTTCATCCGAAGGACGTGAAGAAGAATTGCAAAGTCAGCTGGCCTTCTCAATTACTGGTGAAAACGGTGCAGAAAAAGGAGTTCTGGTCGTTAAAAGTAAAGGCTGGATTGTATTCGATGTAACAGATGTCTCGACTCTCAAGGAAATCGCTGGTGAATTCGGAAAGATTATATAAAAAAGAGGGCTTATAGGAGTGGCCACTGAAAATGTTTTTTCTAATCTGAAAGAGCTGTTAACTTTTGATGTGGTTTTTCACAAATCGTTTTCGGTGGATGCTTGCCGCGGGCACGGCCTCACCACCGAACGCTCATCGTGGAATCAACAAAGGTAAAACGAAAAGGAGTGATTTTCTTTGATTTATAAAAGAAAGTCACTCTCTTTTTTGTACAATGACAGTAATACATAAAGCGGTCTGTATGGAAATTAAATCCCACACAGTCCGCTTTATTAAAATTCTACTTTTCAAAGACCCTGAAGTTTTTCAGTGGCCTCTTATAGGAGGCTTCTTTTTTTATGGTATTAAGGGGTAATATTTTCAAGAGCTTTTTCCGAAGCAATTTCATCAATACTGCCGAATCGATATCCCTGCTTCCGGCATTCATCAATAACCTCGCCCAATGCCGCTGAATTGTCTGAAGAAACCGTATGAAGAAGCATAACAGCGCCTGGATGAATTCGTTTCATTATTGAATCATAAGCGTACTGCTTTCCTTTTTGACTGTTTGTTTCCCAATCTACATAGGCGAATGACCAAAAAACATGAAGATATCCAAGTTCCCTCGCTTTTTTAATTGAGTTTTCATTAAAGGTACCCTGTGGCGGCCGTAGATAATTCATATTTTTATCTCCGGTGATACGTTGATACTCTTTTTTTACACTGTTTAATTCCTTGGTTATCTTTTCATCCGACAAGGCTGGAAGACTTGGATGATTCCAGGAATGGTTGCCGACAATATGACCTTCGTCAGCCATTCGTTTTACTAAATCAGGGGCTGAACGTAAATAATGGCCGGTTACAAAGAATGTGGCCGGGACCTTTTTTTCTTTCAGAATATCAAGCATTTCCTCTGTATATCCATTCTCATATCCATTATCAAATGTAAGGTACAGTACTTTTTCATCTGTATCGCCTATAAAAAAACCATCATGTTTTTCAAGTATCTGCTTGTAATACGGTTCCGTATCGGCTGGCTTATTATTGGATGCAGGTTTGAAATTCCAATGATATATTTCTTTTGCTTCCATCGTTTGAGAAAAGCACAATAGAAAAATCAATAACGTTAATATAATATTTTGTATAAAACGATTCATATACATCCTGCTTAACTCCTTTTTTCTTAGCTTAAACAGTTGTATGCCATTCATACTGATAATATTTACCTTTTCAAAAAGAAAATTATTTTAAAAAAATTTAAAAATCAAATAAAAAACGAGGTATATTGCAGCGTTTCCTTGAATTCGTTGAATTTACCGGAAATAAACTGCCTCATCCCATTACATTATTTGCAATTTTAGCAGCTGCTGTTATCTTAATATTTGCGATTGCGTCGCGGGTGTCTCAAGACTCGACAGGCAGTGTTCTTTCTGCCATGTAGGCTTGAGCAGTTCCCGCGGAAAACGAAGTGTTTTGACGGAGCATATGTTGAAAACTCATAATGAACAAAAACAAACAATCCAGACAGATTCAGGAGAATCGTCTGGATTTTGCAATAAATAATTTACTTTTGTCCCTGCCTCATTTTACCTTAAATAAGAATAATTGATGCTACTAGGAAAGATTGACTTCCAAACGAATTATAAAAGGTGATGGTCATGATTTACAAAATCAATGGCAATTATATCATCGTTTAAGGTAAGCTTTGTGATTCCGGTGTTACTGATCCGAAATGGGCGGTGCACCGCCGGCCATTTATCCCCTGCAATTATAAATACGAGAAAAATACTAATAAATCCGCCATGCGATACGAGCAGAACAGTATCGTCCCTGTCCAACTTTCTGAGCCCTGCTAACAGCTCTTTGCACCTATTTGTAATGTCCTCCGTTGTTTCTGCCCCATCCAGTCCAGACAGAAGCAGATCCTTATTTTCCAGGTGAGGAAATTCACGGACAATTTCCTCACGATTTTTTCCCTGCAGTGGACCTAAATGAATCTCACGAAGGAGCTCAGTTGTTATTAACGCGGCATCTTGATGATGAAGCACAGCCTCAGCAGTCTTGTGGGCTCTTGTTAAATCGCTGCTCCAAATGACATTCGCCGTCATGTTTTGTAACGCCTCTGCAAGCTTAATCGTTTGTTCCACGCCAACTTCAGTTAGCGGATAGTTATCTGTGCCTTGAAGCTTTTTTGTTTTATTACCCTCTGATTCACCGTGTCTGATAAAATAAATGTCCATAAAAGAACATTTCACTCCCAGTCATGTTTAAATTGTTTTAATTTTATTTGCAGCTGTTCAAACATTGCTTCCAGCCGCTGCAAGTCATCAGTGCCGGAATGAACTGGATCTAGATTTTCCAGCATCTCTTGAATAAGTTGAAGACGCTGCTGTAAATAGATTATCTGCTTATTCTTGTCATGTATCGGCGTGCTCAAGTTGAATCCTCTCCTGTTTGGCCGTTCTTCTCTTCTCTTTCAAAGATATCAATTTTGTTCCATCTTCCAAAAATATAGTAAAATGCCGCAATTATACTGCTGACGATAAAGCTTGCACCAACTCCAAGGGCAATGCCCCTCTCTCCGAAAATGGCAGAAAACAGCCAGGCTAAAGGAAAACGAAGCAGCCAGAAGGAAATTATATTTAATACCAGGACCTGAAACATCGCTCCTGATGCTCTTACGATACCGTTTAAAACAAAATTAATTCCTAAAAATGGATAAAAGAAAGCAACAAGCCTCAAGTATTCTGCCCCAAATTGGACAGTTTCTGAATCCTCAACAAACATCTTCATTAAAAATTCAGCCCCTAGAAAAATCATCATGCTGATGGTGACCGATACGATCAATATTAGAATTATTCCACTCTTAGCTATATTCCTTACTCTATCCCATTTTTCTGCTCCAATGTTTTGCCCGGCCATACTTGTGATAGCTGAACCAAGCGTAATTGCAGGAAGCATAATTAAACTGTCCATGCGCTGAGCAGCTCCATATCCCGCCACGACTGTTTCTCCGAAAGAGGTAACCACAGTCATAATTGCGAGCACACCACCAGAAATAGCAACCATTGATAAGCCGGATGGCAGTCCGAGCTTAAATATTCTTTTGAACTCTTCCAGCGGAGGCACAGTTGGAATAGTAAAAGGCAGACCTTTTTTTCTTGAAGAATATATAATTCCAAAAAGAAAAGCGCTCCCCTGCGATATGACAGTCGCATAAGCTGCACCTTCCATCCCCATGTTAAGTCCAGCGATAAATAAAGGATCAAGGATTGCATTTAAGATAACAGCAAGCATAATAAAACGCAGCGGTGTCTTACTATCGCCAACTGCCCGCAATACCGTGCCAATAAAATTATATCCAAATAAAAAAGTAATACCTATGAAATTGATTTTTAAATAAGCTGACGCCACTGGCAAAATACTCTGAGGAGTACCCATCCACTGCAGAATATATGGAGCCATGATATAACCAATGATACCTAGCAGCATTGAAAGCAATCCAAGGACAAAAACAAAAGCATTTAATGATTTTTTTAAACCTTCTTCATCATTCGCGCCGGTTCGTTGGGAAAGGACCGTGAGTGTTGCGCTGTTAATACCAATAATAAATGACAATATTGTAAAGATGACAGCCGCTGAAATAGAGACCGCTCCCAAAGCGGCGGCACCGAGCAGATTCCCTATCCATAAACTATCTACGATTTGATATGAGCTTTGTAATAAATTACCGAGAAAAATAGGTGATGAGAAAATTATCATTTTTCTCATAATACTTCCTTCAGTAAAGTCTATCTGGGTGCTGCTTTTGTTCAAGCTTTCTCTCTCCAATCCTGCGCTGCTTCATTTCCAAAAAATCAACTCGTATGCAGTTCAAAAGACTCCGATATTTCAATACTATCCTTTACTGACTGAACCATTGAACAATTTTTCCTCGTTAAGATCAGGTTTTTCTCCATTTGCTGCTCGGTTAAACCTTTTGTCCAAATGTTAAAATGGAGATGAATTTTTTGAACTTCCTGAGCACCATGCTCGTTGCGGGTTACGTCTGCCTCAATTTTAATATCGTACACAGGCTGGCGTCTTTTTTCCATAATTTTTTTAAGTACTCCGCCACTGCACACGGCAACGGAGGAAACAAGTAATTGGTACGGACGAAAACCATATGTTTCATTTCCTGAGACCTGCAGTGTTCCAAATTCTGCTTCTGTCTCAAAACCGTTTTCTTTCATTAAGAATTTCATTACTTTTTTCCACGCTCCAGTCACTACAAGTTCAACTTTTGTTTGCTATTTTATCTTAACTCAGTAAACGGTTGACGTCTAACATATCAATTTCTTAAAAGCAGCCACCCTATAGACCCTTCATATAAAGAATAAAAAATTGAAAAAAGCCGGTGGAGACCGGCTTTATCTGACACTCTCACCATACACATGATTAAGTATCTCATGTGACGGTTTTGATATAAGATTTTTGGGGATAACATCCAAAATTTTTGTTCCAAGATGCTTTTCGAGATCTCTGACAGCTTCTTTGTTACCCACAAGGTAAGCACCCTGCAGCCCCCTTTTCTTGATTTCTTTATCAAGCATCGGGGCTAGGCTTTTATACCAGCGAAGTCTATTTTCATCAAAACGCTGCTGTACTTCATCTACCTGTGTTGTTCCGGAACTCGTTCTATCACTGGAAGCATTTCCTTTATACTGCTTCCAGTCCTCGGATTCAAATTCCCAGCTGAATCTCTTTTCCTCATTAATTTCACCAAGTGCAGTATCCATTAAAATAACATCGCGCTGCTGAACCATTATTATTCCGGCTGGTGGAAATTTAGACTCCATATCCTGCAGCTGCGTTACTATTGGTTTCTTTTCCCAATGAAACTCGGTTTCCACCGGTACCTGAAGGATATATTCAGCACGTAGTTCCCCGTCTGCAGACGCTATAAAGATCAGCGCTTTTTGCATATCGGTTTGTAAATCGTAAATACGTTGGTTAGCTTCATCTGCGAGCTTTTTGTAAGCTTTCTGTTCATCCTTTGATCCACTTGATTCTGTGTATTCTTTCAGCTTCTTGAGACCATTTTTTAATCTAATTTTCCATTCTCCGCTTTGTTGATTACCCTCACCTAAATCAGTATTCAGATAAATCGTTAATATTCCGGTTTCATCGTGGGTGTTGTTATATTTATTAAGGTCGTTACGTAAAGTTATTTCACATCGTTCCTTTCCATCAAACAAATTTGGAATGTACAACGCTTATTACCGAAAAAATATGTCCATAAACTTGTTTTTAAACCAAAATAAAAAAGACCCCTCCGTAAATTGGAAAAGGGTCCTAATTACTAAGAAGACATATTTTCGCCTGTAGGCAGTTTTTCTACATTCGAATTACTTTCCAGCTGCTTAGATTCCTCCCCTTCTTCTGATTCCTTTAAGTTCTTTATATCACGTGCTGTTTGCTGTGTTGTTTCTTTCACATGCACTGTCGTTTCTTTTAGATGTGCTGCTCTTGCTGATATTTGTTCCACATCTGCACTTGCGGACTTTAACAATTCAGATAATCGATTCGAGGATTCTCTAAGTTGAGATATTATTTCTTCACGATTTTCAGATAGAAATTGGCTTACCTCGTTAATTGTACCCGCAGTTTTTTTTGTACCACCTACAATTCTATTTCGTGTAGAACGATTGCTCATCAAAAATAACATAGTTGCAGATGCACTAACCGCAAGGCCTATCTGCAGGCCGCGCTTTGATTTTTGTTCCACTTCTTTCTCCACCTTTCTCCAACGTCCGATTCAATATATTTATCCTATATCATACTAGATACCACAAATCTGCAGTTAATATTCATAAAATTTGAAAGACCAGAGTGACTGAATAGTCATTCATCAATAACGCTATAAATATTTTGGCTGTTTACTTTAGTTACCTCCACTTTATTCCAAGCTTCTAATAAATCTAAGTGCCCTTGAATTTCTGACATAGTTAATGAAGGCTGTTGGCTGGATAACGCTCCAAAATAATCACAGCATATGGAATAGCATGTCTGTGGCCCTTTTATTTTTAATTGAGCATACAGTTCATCAGCGCGCTTCTCTTGAGCCTGTACTCTTTTATTAATCAAGCTGTCGACCCTGGTGATTTTAGATCCATGCCCCGGATATACGACACTTAGGGAAAATGATAAGATTCTTCTTAATGTATCCCGATACTGAAGCATCTCGTTACTTTTATCTGTCTCTCCGGGATATGGGGCCTCTGTTATTGCATTTGAGGAAATCTCCGCCAGCAGAGTATCTCCACCTATAAGAGCTGCTGCTTCTTGATGATAAAGAGCGATATGACTATGAGCATGTCCTGGAGTTTCAAGGACACTCCAGCCTTCTGTTCCTTCTATTTCGTCTCCTTCCTGTAGCTCGAAATCCAAGTCTACTGGTTCTTCAGGTTTAATGTATTGCAACAAATCATTATGGGCTTTACGAATTAGAGTCTCGGGTAAACCTGATACCTTGTAGTAACTTTCAAAAAAGGAAATTATGTTTTCATAAAATTGTGTCTGCTGAGCAAGCCAAAATTTATTCTTCCAGTGACCTTTAATAACAGCCGAATTTGCAAATCTATAAATGCTCCCTGTATGGTCGGGATGGTGGTGAGTAAGTATTATCTGCTCAATATCCGTATAAAGAAAGCCCTTCTTTTCTAATTCACCGATTAGAACAGACCACGCCTCGTCCGTGTCCGGGCCGGCATCAATGAGGGTCAATTTCTCTCCTTCCAATAAATACACATGAACAGGGCCTACCTTATATGGGGTCGGTAGAGTAATTTGATGGATCCCTTCAATTTTCACTTCGAGATTGGGCAATGTCACCTGTCCCCTTTTACAAATGTTTTTCTTTACCACGGGCAATACTTCAACATTCTCGAAAGCCATATAGTTAAGTTAAAGCAAAAAAATAGAATGCCTAACAAAATGCTAAACATTCAAGAAAATCACATATTTAATTATACACTTCTGATATGAAGAAATCAGTTTCTTTTTCTTCAAAAGTGATTTCCCTGCGGTTTTTCAATTGCTTCAGCTCAGCATTTAATATTTCAATTTCTCTCTCCATGCTTGCAATCTTTTTCTTTTGAGAAACCGTCACATTCTCTCCCTCCATTTAGTAAACGAATATTCAGAAAAATTTATTTATAATTGTAGCAAACAGAACTTTTTTTGTAAATAGGCACTAAAATTGTAAGCGCTAACATAATCATAATTTTCCAATTATAAAAATTATTCAAAAAATATTAACATTTTAATGCCCCACAACTGATTTTTTTAGGATATGATGTATATGGGGAGCAGAGAATCAAAATGTAAAGGATGAGAGTGATGAGAAAACCAATACGTTCAACACTTGAAGAATTAATTAATGAAAATAAAAAAGAACTTCTTAACGATCCATCAGCCATTGAAAAGATTGAAGAAAAATTAGACGATAGAAAAGCAAAAGAAGTCTACGTTTCTGATTCACAGGAAAAAGAATAAAAAACTTGGCTTTTTCGCCGGGTAATAATATTTCTTCTTCAAGTAAAAAGAGAAAGGAGCCGATTTTTTATCCGGGCTCCTTTTTATTTGTTAAGCTCAGCAGTAATGACAAGTCTATCTTCATGGGTTCCGGCATCCCTGTCAAACTCACCGGTGCAGGTTATTAACTTTATTTGCTTCTTTCCCGAATAACCAAAAATGTCTTCAAGTGGAGCTTCTTGATAAGGAAAACTCTCTTTATTTGTAATAGTAAAAAGTTGTCTGGTGTTATTTTTATCAGTAATAATTACCTCATCTCCTGGATCTACATGTTCGAGATCGAAAAAAACAGCCGGACCTTGCTTATCATCTACATGCCCGGCGATAACCGCATTCCCTCGTTCTCCCGGAGCCTTACCAGGTTCAAACCAGGCAGTTTCTTCGCCGTTATCGGGAACTTCCATCGCTCCATCTTCTCTAAGTCCCATAGCGACAATTGGCGCTTCAACATTAATTGCGGGTATTTCAACAGCTGCAGGTGTATAGCTTTCAATAGATGATGCTTGAATTGTCTCGTTTACTTTGGTTGTTTCTTTCTCGGCTGTGGGGCTCTCGTCTTTGGAGTTTTTGGAGGAGCTGCTTCAGCAGACAACCATGAAGGAGAAGAAGAGGGGATGGTAAGGATTTTGCATGCTTCCCCAGATGCTCCAGCAGTCGATGTGTATGTGAATGATGAAGCAGTAGTTGAAGATGCCGAATTTAAAGATGCCACCGATTACATGGATCTGCCTGAAGGCGATCATGAAGTAGCGATTTATCCTTCCGAAGAAGGCATGGAAGGAGTATCCGGTAATTGAAGAAACGCTTAGTGTGGAAGTAGGAAAGGCTTATACAGCATCAGCTATTAATACCGTAGATAACCTCAGCCTAAATGTAATGGAAGATGAGATGGAAGTGTCTGAAGGGATGGTAAAGTTAATGCAGCTCATTTCTCCCCGTATGCCCCGAATGTTGACGTGGCAGCAGACGGAAATATTCTATTTGAAGATGCAGCATTTGAAGAAGTAACGCAGTATGAAGAGGTTGAAGCTGGAACGTATGATCTGGAGGTCCTTCCGACAGGCAGTGAAGATGCAGTACTTGAACTTTCTGGAACAGAACTTGAAGAGGAGCCAGAGCTTGATGCAGTTGTACTTTCTACACCATCTGAGGAGATGATGCCATCAGAGATGCCAGAAACAGGAATGGGAGGAACCGCTGAGAGCAGTGCAAATCAATAAAAGCCCTACTTCAAGAGCTTTTCAAATGGTATTGCAGAAGAAGATGAAAGGTCAAATCTTTTAAGCTTGGTTTTTCATTCAAAAGATGATGCCGACCATTGTCAATCAGGATTTGCTCTGCTGCAGGAAATAGTTTTTTATAAAGGAGCATATTCTGCCTCCAGCTTACCGTTGTATCTTTGGTGCCCTGCAGAATTTGAACCGGCTGGAATGAACCAGTGTAGCCGTTAAACTTTTTTTCCCATTTAACGAGTGCAGACACCCAGTTTAAATAAACTGCTTTCCCTTGCAGGGGATCATTCTTCAAACGATGGAGAAATTCTTCTTCTACTGCTCCTGCTTTGAACTTTCGAGGTAATTCGTTTGAAAACATATGAATAAGAGGTGCTGCATATTTACTGGTCCACCATTGACTGGTGCGCAGCAATGGAGATATGAGGCTGAGCTTTTGAAATGACTGGCCGTTTAATAGTACATATTCTGCAAGAATTGCTGCGCCTGTGCTATGTCCAATTGCTGCGAGTTCAGTTATGTTCAACGATTTTAAATAAGCTAATACCTCATGCAGAGAAACTTGATACGTTTGGAAGGAAGAAATTTCATGTCTCTTCCCTTCTGATAATCCATGACCGGGAAGATCAAACACAGCCACCCGTATATCTTTATTTAATAAATATTCAATAAATGCAGCATTGGTCGCGGCATGGTCGAAGTAGCCATGGAGAAATAGCACTGTCCTGTCTATTTTAGGAGGTGTGAACAGCTGAAAAAATATATCTGGCTGCTGTGGTTTTCGGATCACATCCCATTGATATGTCATACCATCTACAGGTAATTGATAGCGTTTTATGTATTCTTGGACATACCTCTCAGTAATCATATTGTCTCTCCTTATATTGGAGTGCGCACATGTCTTCTGCTCCATCTGCACCCAGTTCAATATTTTCAAGCTTGAATATACACTTAATAATGCACTTTTAAAAGCAATAATTGGTTTTTCGCTGATGATTTTCAATTTTTCGCTCATCAAAGTGTTTTTCACTGCTGCTCAGCGTCTATTCTGCTATGAATTCCGTATGTAGATTTGGTCTCTGACGGTTTTCGCGTGTTCTATCGGTTTATCACGCTCTACCTGGATTATCACGCACTCCATTGATTTTTCCACGCCATCCACTCGTTTATCCGTGTTCCATTCAGTTTTCACCCGCTCCCCCGATTGTTTCCACTCCATCGACCAGTTTACAACGCATGAATTTCAAAAAAGCTGCCTTCCTCTAGAGGAAAGCAGCTAAAATTTTCTATTATTGTAAACGTGGATCATCCAACAAACGATCCATTTCTTCCATATGGCCAGTTTCATCGGCGATTAAGTCTTCGAGCTTTAGTTGAAGCTCAATTAATCCTAATTCATCTGCCTGCTGGACACGTTTTTTATAACGTTCAATTGTGTCAATTTCTGATTGACGGGCAGTCTGGAGCATAGTCTTCACATCACTTGTCTGCTTAACGTCAGCCACTTTCGTAGTTGGAGTACCACCAAGGGTCTTAATTTTTTCTGCTAAATAAAGGGCATGACCCTGCTCATCGGTAATTTCACCTTCAAAAAACGGCTTCAGTACTTGACGGTATAAACCGGAAACTACTGCAGCATAGTTCGTATACATTACTGTAGCAGCATACTCATTTGATAAATCTTCGTTAAGTCCATTAATTAATTCTTCCATTTTCGGATCCATGTCAGGATACCTCCTTTAATGTCAGTTGCAAAATATAAAGATTTTTAGATGCGGGATTCAACCCTGATGGATTAATCAGTATTCAATTTGTGTCCACTGTAAATGTTACCCTGCTGCAGTGATTTTTAAACTAAAAACGGGAATTAAGTTAGTCAAATAAATGAATATACTTTTCCAGGCCTTCCTCTTTAAGCTTCTCTTTTGGGACAAATTTCAATGATGCAGAATTAATGCAATAACGGAGCCCGGTTGGGGGAGGTCCATCTTCGAATACGTGACCAAGATGAGAATCTGAAGGTTTACTCCGGACCTCCGTGCGGCGCATTCCAAAGCTCGTATCGAACTTTTCCTCAATGTGATCCTCTTGAAGCGGCTTAGTGAAACTCGGCCAGCCGCAGCCTGAATCGTACTTATCCTTTGAACTGAAGAGTGCATCTCCGGAGATAACATCTACGTAAATTCCTTCGTCTTTCAAATCGTGATATTCGTTATCAAAAGGACGCTCTGTCCCATTGTTTTGAGTTACTTCAAATTGAATCGGAGTCAATTTTTTCTTCAGCTCTTCTTTCCCTGTCGTCATGTCTGGTCCCCCCAATTCTGTTTAATAAATCCATCTCTTCCAGAGCCTTTTTTATACATAGAATAATGAAATTGATTTTTTTTATGATAATTTTGATGATATTCTTCAGCAGGATAGAATGGCGTTGCAGGGCGGATATCTGTTACGATTGGTTTTGTGAACTTCCCCTGTTGTTCCAGCTCTTTTTTGGAAGCACGGGCTGCTTCCTCCTGCTCTTTGTCATAATAAAAGACAGCTGTGGTGTAAGACTCTCCTCTGTCATTAAATTGTCCACCTGGATCGGTCGGATCAATCTGGCGCCAGAAAATTTTCAATAACTCGTTAAATGTTACTTCAGCCGGGTTATATTCTATTTGTACAGCCTCGACATGTCCTGTCGTATTAGAACAAACCTCTTCATACGTTGGATTATCACTGTGTCCACCAGTATATCCCGCTGTAATGGATTTAACTCCATCCTTTTGTTCAAATGGTCCAACCATACACCAGAAACAGCCGCCGGCAAAGACAGCTCTATGAATATCGTGATTCATTGAGACCCCTCTTTTCTTTTCCCGTGTGGATGATTATTATACCACTGCATTATCTATCCTGCAGTTATCATGCTCGCGATAGATTTTCACTTTCAGTGCCGTCGCTCCAGCCCTACCGTCTAAGGAGTACTCTATACATTTGCTTCATGCAAGAAGACAGTCCCAATGGACTGTCTTCTTGAGAGTGTTATTGTAACTGTTTTAAAGATTCTCGATTAAACGCCGGCAGATCGTCTGGGGTTCTACTGGTGACTAAATTGTGGCACACAACTACTTCCTCATCGTGCACGTCTGCTTTTGCATACTCAAGGTCCACTAAAATAGATTTGAACCCGGTGACTTTTCTACCTTCAAGAGCTTTAGCAGTAATGAGAAGCTGTGGACCATGGCAGATCGCAAATACAGGTTTATTATCATCTACAAATGATTTTGCAAAGGAAACAAATTTATCATCTGCCCGAAGCATGTCAGGTGAAAAACCGCCTGGTATTAATAATGCATCGTAATCAGACGGGCTTACTTCATCTATTGCTGCATCCACAGATGCTTCAGCCTCACCTTTTTTTCCTTTAACCGTGTTTCCTTTTTTATTTTCAATAACAACAAGCTCATGACCTTCTTTTTCGAAAGCTTCTTTCGGGCTTGTATACTCTGAGTCTTCAAACATATCTGTCATAACAACAGCCATCTTCTTACTCATATATTTCACTCCTTCATGGAATTTCATCGCACAATAAGACATTACCCGCATGGGTTCCAATTAAACATATGCCTAATCCAAAAATTGTTCAGCTATCAGCTCGTAGGAGCGAATCTTATCTTCAAAGCTGTGAGTGATAGTTACGATCATTATTTCATTTGTGCTGTAGAGCTCAGAGATCTGCTGAATCTGTTTTTTTATTTGATTGGGGGTTCCTATCATCATTCTCTCTCTGTTCCGCTCAATCTGACGCAGTTCATAAGGTTCATATTCAATATTCTTTACCATTTCAAAGGATGGAACAGAACTCAATCTCTCGCCTTTATCCGCTGATAATAAAAGATGATCGAGTACCATTGCGTGCATTTCTGCTTTTTGTTCCGTTTCCGCGGCTATGGCAAACACCGCCAAAATTAATTTTGGCCGCTCTTGGCCGGTAGTCGGTTGAAAATTAGTATGGTAATAATTAGCTGCATTTAATCCTTCCTCTGGATTTATAAAATGTGCGAAACAAAATGAAAGACCTTTTTGCGCAGCCAGCTTTGCACTGCCAATGCTGGAGCCTAGCAGCCAAACCGGCGGTGGAATGGCTGTGGCAGGAGTTGTTTTAAGTCCAAAGTAAGGGTGATCTTGCGGAATCGAATCCTTCAAGTAGTATAAAAGCTCATCGATTTGTTGGGAGTATTGATGTTTTTTTCTCTGGCCGCCATTATTTAATGCTCTGCTTGCGAGCGGCATCCCCCCCGGAGCACGGCCGCTTCCGAGATCAATTCTACCTGGATAAAGATTCTCCAATACTTTAAAGTTCTCCGCCACCTTATAAGGGCTATAGTGAGTCAGCATAATTCCACCTGCTCCGATGCGCATGCTATTAGTGTTTGCAGCCAGGTGCGGAATCAGAACCTCCGGGCTTGAACCAGCTAAACTGCAGGTCCCGTGATGTTCAGCTGTCCAAAATCGGGTATAGCCCAGCTGTTCTACTTTTACAGCGAGCTCTGTGGTATTTTGAAGGGCTGTTTGTGAGGTCATCCCGGCAGAAACTGGTACTAGATCAAGTACACTTAGCTGTATCATTGTATCAATTCCTTATGCTTCATCCACTCTCACCCTTTTCTACCATAATCAGCTTTAATTTCACCCCATTGTTTTGTCTGCCATTTTAACAATGGATTCTTCCATGAGTTTGTCTGCAGCCATTTTTCTGCACGCTCTGTCAACTGCCAGATCTCTTCTGTCTGCTTTGTTCTCTTTAAGCTCGAATTGGCTTTTTTTTGGCGGACCCATTTTATCGCGGTCATGGAATCAGAGTAAACTGGAATAATACTGTTTTTCTTTTTTAAGTAAGCGAGAGCATGTACGATAGCCAGAAACTCTCCCATGTTATTTGTTCCCATCTCTACGCCAGGGTGTTCAAAAACAACAGCACCGGTTTTTGTATAAACTCCTTTGTATTCGACAAATCCAGGGTTTCCCCTTGATCCGACATCTACAGAAATACTTTCTTCTATGTAAGGTTTACTCTCACCATAGTCGGAAACTTTGATGTCAGCCTGGTCTTCTTCTCGATATGCTTTATTTGCTTCCGCCAGCGTAGGAAAGGAACGGAACCTGGCCCCTGGAAATCCTTTTACCTGTTTCTCACATTCCTTCCATGAGGAATAGATGCCAGGCAGCTTTCCTTCCCAGACCACATAATATTTCTTTTTTGCCAAAGTAGCACTTCCTTTTTATTACTTTTTATAATTTCTCTTTTTTAAATAAATCACATTGCTATTTTTGTTTGTTATATAAGGTTTTAGAAAAGCTCGAAACAAGGGGGATAATAAAATATAAACAGTAATTATGACAGGCAGAGGATATACATAAGCGATTAAAGAAAATTGAACCCACCCGTATTCTTGTATTGCGTTCAACGCCATTCCATGAAACACAATCGATGCAGTTCCATAGATCATCAGGCTGAACATAATGTTCACGCCGTGAAAAACGAGTCGCGGTTGAATCGCAGAGGCATCTTTTTCAAGCATCCACTGCATGCAGATAGTCACAATCATAGCACAAAAACAAAAAAATCCCGGAAGAAAGAAGGCTGCTAAAATCTCATACCATTTCAACGCCATGCCCTCCTCTCAGGTGGAGCTCTTTCTTCTTATTTTACAAAAAATTAAACAGAAAACAAAAAAAAGACCCCTGAATCAGGGGCCAGTTCTAATTTCCTTACTCTTCTTCTGCGGGATCTTCTTCCATCTCTTGGTCAAAATCCTTCTCTTCCTGCATATCCTGCTCTTCTTCCATTTCCATATCTTCTTCACCTGGGTCTTCTACAGGCTCGTCTCCCGCTCCACCGCATGCAGTGAGCATACCTACAGCTAATACCCCGGCCAATGCGGAAAAAAGAAATTTTTTGTTCATAGTTTACTCCCTTTCTGTTACCTAGAAATTTTATTAAATAGTTCCTGTTTTCCATTATGCGCATTGTGCCGTGGGATTATTCGCTAATCCTTTTTAGGTTGAAATTGTTGAAAAATAACATCTTTTTGAAGAGGATATACATCATGTCCACTGATATCATTGATAATCGTTTGATTCCGAAGAACCGATAATGCTAAATTTGTGGCGGCTGTCGCATGGGAATGATCGAGACCTGTCAGCATATAAATACGATGCGGACGATGCTTCTTAAATTCAAGCCGGTATTTTTCATTTACTTTATAGTGAGACTCGTTCTCCCACTCGATCAGCGGCTTAAATTTATTTAACCATTCTGGAACTCCTGGTTTATAACCAGTTGCAAGCACTACTTTATTCGAATGGTGCCTAAAGTTTTCCCCGGACTGCCATTGTATAAAGCTTATCTCGTAATTTTTTCCTTTTTGTTCCACATCCTGCAGCTCGGTCATGGCCTGTAAGATCACTTTAGGGTCTTCACGTTCAACAGAGCGGTGATATAGCAGGTCGTAAATATTAATTAATGTATCCTGTTCAATTCCTTTCCGGCCTTGATCTAATGCAGGCAGGGCATCCATTCTTTTTTCAAAATCCAGTCCACGGAAGTAACGAACGTAATCTGGAGAAAAGACTTCTCTGGCAAGCTTTGCAGATTCACTCTGGAAGAATTGATTTGATCGTGTCATCCATGCCAAAGAGTAATCAAAATACTTTTGATCCTGTAATAAATCAAGAAAAATTTCTGCCGCACTTTGACCTGAGCCAACGATGGTGATACTTTCCGAATCCTTTAAGTCATTTTGCTTGTAAGCATAGGAACTTGTATGAATAATGTCATCGTTTAATTTCTCTTCTATCCCTGGGGGAAATAGTGGTGTGCTTCCTGTTCCAATTACGATATGCTTCGCAAATATAACATTTCTTTCTTTGTTTTCGACATTCTGGATAACGATTTCATAACAGCCTTTTTCCGGATGGTCAATCACGTCTATCACACGGCTTCCGAAATTGCATGAAGGGAGCTGAGATGCAACCCAGCGAGTGTACGAATTATATTCCCTTCTTGGGATGTTCATTTTTTTATAAAAATAAAATTGAAAAAGCCGATTATGCTTATGTAAATAATTTAAAACGGTGTAAGGACTTGTGGGGTCAGCAAAGGTCACTAAATCCGCAAGAAATGAAGAATTCAGCACAGTTCCTTCGAGAAGCATTCCAGGGTGCCATTGAAATTCTGTATTTTGTTCAAAAAAGATTGCCTCTAAGTCTTCCAATGGTTCGATAAGTGCAGCAAGCCCAAGATTAAACGGACCTATACCGATCCCAGCCATGTCATATATTTTCTTTTCCATTGCTATCGTCCTTTCTCATACTGTTTATCTGTTCCCTTTTTCTGAAAAACAAACACTCTCCTCCTGGAGAGTGTTTGCATTATAATATCATAACAGCTAACAAACCGAATAAAAATAAGGGTATATTGTAGTGAAGGAAAGTAGGGACACACGTATCCCAGATGTGATGATGACGTCCGTCAGCATTTAATCCTGCAGTTGGCCCTAATGTACTATCTGATGCTGGGGAACCTGCATCCCCCATTGCTCCTGCGGTTCCTATGAGAGCCGCTGTCGCAAGTGGAGAAAAACCCACACTCATGCAGAACGGAACGAATAATGCAGCAAGAATAGGGACTGTGCCAAAGGATGTACCAATTCCCATCGTTATCACAAGGCCGGTAAGCAGCATCAATGCTGCCGTTAATATACCCGGTGCTCCTGCCGATCCTATCGCTGCCCCCACAAGATCATCTACTGCTCCAGTTTCCTTTAAAATATTGGCAAAGCCCGAAGAAATGAGCATCACAAACGCAATCATTCCCATCATCTTAATGCCGTCATTCACCATTTCATCTCCATGTCGAAAAGGAACTACCCTGGCAGCAGACAGGAGGATAATACCGGTTAACGCACCGAAAATCAGAGAATTCATGGAGAGCTGGACAACCAATGCTCCCAACATTGCTATGACTGTAAAAGTATGCTGGGAAGTAAATCCGGATAATTCGTCATTGTTTTTAGGACTGTTTTCTTTTATGGATGATTTACCAAAAATTTCTCTCGGTTTCCGGTACGTTATAAACACTGCAATCAGCAGACCGGCGATCATTCCAAGGCCGGGTATGAGCAGTGCTTTCCACATATCGGTTACGGGCAGGTCCATTCCACTCGCTTCCATTTCTTCTGCAATGGTATTATGAAAAATAAAGCCATATCCGACCGGAACCATAACATAAGGAGCTTTTAAGCCAAAAGTTAATGAGGAAGCCACTGCCCTTCGATCAATTCTCATCTCATCAAATAATCGAAGAAGGGGAGGAATTAATATTGGAATAAATGCAATATGTACCGGTATAGCATTCTGCGATAGACATGCTGCCCCTGCGATCGTCATAAGCAGCAGCCCGCGCCTGCCTTTAAGCACTTTCATTAATGTCCTTACCAATACAGAAGTGATACCTGAGTAACCAATCATCACAGCGAATACACCGAGAAGAATATAGCTGAGTGCCGTTTCAGCCTGTCCGCCCATCCCTGCTATCAGAATTTTAAGTGATTCTGTCAGAGACAACCCCGCGGTAACTCCGGCTGCTAAACCGGCTGCAAGAATGGCCAGCACTACGTTTACGCCAATCAGGCTGAGCACTACCATGAGTAAGACAGATATAATAACTGTAACCATAAAAATACCCCTTTACCATTTTAGCTCTGCGCCAAAATAAAGTATAAGGGGTACCTTCAATGAAAGCAATAACAAATTTCTACATTTCAGACTATAGTTTTTCTCTACGGCTGGTGTCCGTATTGTCTAATGGATCTTTTGGTTTTTTTTCACCTTCTTCTAGATATTCATCCTGATCGAATAGACCTTTAATCTGGCCTGCTGACATTTCTTCTTCGTCTGAATCCTGAAGTTCTGTAATATAGTTATATACTTCTTCTGTCTGCTCCTCAGTTAAATGATCAATCATGCTGCGGACTTCCTCTTTTGTAACTGCCATTTAACTCCTCTCCTTTTCATATAATATCGATCAAAAGAGTTATTCTTTCAAATAAATATTCCCGCCCCTAGAAGCTGTTAATCGTTCTTTTTTTTCGGAAACGAGCCAATACAAAAATAAGTAATAGGAAGGAAGCAGCCGCGGCAGACCAGCCGACCAGCGGTGCCTCTTCTACCCTACCGATAAATATGCCGAAAAGCGCCCAAACAAATACTAATGGAAACGTCTGATCATTCATTTTCCGCATGAACAAGATTGAAGCATAGATCACACCGCATATCACAAAAGCAGTCCATAGTTCTCCTGAAAAAAGAAATTCATTTATGCCATTTGTTACAAAAAAAACACCTATATTTACTACGAGAGCCACAGAGACCCATCCTAAATACACAGAAACGGGAAAGCGCAGTAAAAAGGACCGCTCTTCCAGAGCTGTTATTCTGGAATATAAAATAAAGAGCGAGATCCATAACCCCATCATCGCGAATATGGTCAAATTAAACCTTTCATAATGAAAAAGAAACAGCCAGCTTACGTTAAAAAATGAACTTATCGCAAACCAATAACCTGCTTTGGCATATATATGTTCTTCTGTAGGCTTTGCCAAAAATTGCTTTGCCGTCCAAAGAAAGAATAGAAAATATATTACACCCCAGATTGAAAAAACATACCCTGCCGGTGTGAACAGCACAGGCAGTCTATCGGATATTTCACCGGTCGTCTGCCCATTAATAGGGAGCGTATTTGCCAGACTATTCACAATCAGAACAGTGAGGAAGGCAGCAGTATTTGTGATTTTTAGACGAGTGGACTGGCGGGTAAGCATCGAAAGCCCCCTTTATTGGTCACTGCTTTGTATAACTAGCAGCCGTCCCTTCTTAACGAAAACAGCTGCTGTTTTTTCAATCATTTTGTTACTTACTCCGAGTGAAGAACTTCTTTTTAGTGTTGCATTTTCGAGCGGGTAATAAAACCCTTTAATCGACACTCCTTCAACAATTTCAGACAAAGGCAGAAGTGAAACGTACGGATAGGAATTTGCATTAATATTTAAAGAACTATCAGTAAGCTGAATAATATTTGTATTATTTTGCAGCTCTAGTCTCAACCCAAGCTCTAGAGCGCGCTCTAATAAAAAGATATTCGTGAGGGAGTGATCAAATCTAGAGCCGAGAGCGCCGAATGCTAAAACTTTCGAAAAAGGCAGGCCAGCTGCCGCCTCAAGCCCCAATTCCATATCAGATTGGTTTTTATTAACAGCGTCACATTGCATTACTTGTTTACTGTTCTCCTGGATTGTTATTAATTCTTCTTTAGATACAGAATCAAAATCACCAAGAGCAATATCAGGATAAAAGCCGTTCATAATCAGTCTGTGTGCTCCTCGATCGACTCCAATTAGTATGTCTGTATCGTTTACTACTTTATACGCTTCACTCTCTATCGTACCGCCGCCAAACAATAAAGTTTTCATAGTAGCTCCTTCATATTTGCATAGTCATTACCCATAAGCCGAGCTTTTCAGAGCATCCGCCTGGACTTTCCGAAGTCGGAAATAGAGCGTAGAAGCTACAGCAGCGAGTGCTGTAATTATCCCAATCCAATATCCGAGAGGTCCAAAGTCTGTGAACGAAGCAAGTCCATATCCCAGCGGAAGACCGATTATCCAAAATGAAACAAATGCATACAGAAAAGGCACATTCACATCTTTATAGCCCCTTAGAACTCCCTGGATGGGAGTGGCAACCGCATCAGACATTTGAAAAAAGATGGCATAAATAAGAAATACCCTCATCCATTCTGCTACTTCCTCATTCGATGTATAAAGAACCGTCACTGGACTTCTCAGGAAATAGATCAGCACCGAAGCAATCACACCCAGCCCAAAGGCTGTGAGCATACCCAGCCTGGCATATTGTTTTGCATGCTGAATTCTTTCTGCGCCAGCTTCAAAGCCAACGACGATTGTTAAAGCAAAGGCAATACTTAGAGGAAGCATGTATAACAGAGATGCAAAATTAATAGCTGCCTGATGAGCTGCTATCACCTCTGTACTAAATTCACTCATTAACAGGGTAATTGCAGCAAATATACTAGTTTCAAAAAATATAGTACAGCCTATCGGCAGGCCGATTAATAATATTTCTTTCCAAGCTGTAAATGACACACGCTGTCTCAAGCGGAATATACGGAAAGATCGGAATGGTTTTACTTTAATCGTATAATACATTGCAATACCAAGAATAAACCAGTAAGTTACAGCAGAGGCATAGCCAGCACCTATTCCCCCGAGCTCTGGAAAACCAAATTTGCCAAAGATCAATAAATAATTCATGGCCACATTTACCGGCAAAGCGAGCAGTGTGACAATCATCGTTACTCTCGTCTGACCAAGTGAATCTATAAATCCTCGAAGTGCCTGCTGGAAAAATAACGCAGGAATTCCAAAAGCCATACCGATCAAATAATGTTTTGCGATGAATTGAACATCTGTTTCAAGACTCATTATTTCTAAAACAGGATTTAGAATAGCCGCTCCCGCGATCAGAACCAATACTGATAGCGCTATGGAAAGATAAACTCCCTGCAAAACTTTAAAGGGAACTTTATCTTTTTCCCCAGCTCCGATATGCTGAGAAAGAATTGGAGTCATCGCCATCATGACACCGCCCAGCCCAGTAAATACAGGAAGCCAGATGCTTGACCCTATTGCTACTCCTGCCAATTCCTTTGCCCCTGCTCTTCCTGACATCATGGTGTCAAACATATTCATGCCGTACATTCCTATTTGTGTAGCTAATATCGGAAGCATGACATGTATAAATAATTTAAGTTTTTCGCTTGTAGTTGATGTCGGATACATAATTTCCTCCGCAGATTACTTACTCAAGAATGTAAGATTTTTTTTGTTAACGAATAAATCATGTCCGGAAGCGTATCGAAACTATAAGGTTTATATAGGCGCTCTGTATGTTTATGGGCATCTTTTCCATATACCCCAATATTTACGGAAGGAATATTCAATCCCCGAATCATTTCAAGAGGAACTGTCTCAACAAAATCTTTATCCGGTATGTTTCCTTTAATATGCTCGAGTACAGAGCTTCCTTCTTTCAGAGTTAAAAAGCTGCTGTCCGATAAAAATGGAAAGAATCGTCTCGTTTGAAACTTTAAACCGCTCTTTTTTTCGGTATCTATTAACGTTTCGTGCAGAAGTTTTACAATTTGCTTATCTGCTTCACTTTTGCTGTTGAGATAATTGTGAGGAATAAAGGGCGGAGCCAGAAATAAAATAACAAGCGGCTTTTTATCCTCTACTAAGTTATAAAGAGCTTCAACTAGTTCAAAGCAAAGCTCGCGTTTATCCGTAGTATTCGATAATTCTTTTACTTGGTTCCATACTTTTCCAATATCGATGTTTTTCTTTTTAAGGGTGACAGACAATTCTTGCAACGTTTTAACTTCACATTTCCAGTCAGCATCAGAATCAGCTGAAGTTTTTGTCCGCTTGTTAAACAGTCTGTATTGTTTTTCCATATATTGCTCCACAGTGCTGCAGGCTGCTTCAGCCTCTGATTTAAGAAGCTCGATCGCTTCGTCCGGGTTTTTTTCATACAAGAAATAATTAAAATACATTCTGCTGCTAAGAGGTGTTTGGACATTATAAGCCTCCTTTGTATCCCGTTGATAGAGACATGTCGGAGGTAAAACATATTCTCCTTTTATTTTTTCAGTTAAGTTCATATTACTGCTGATTCTTCTGTTAATTTCTGAGGAAATCAACACAGGATTCAGCCCCTTTAGTGATTCGCCCACATGAACCGGATTTCCGAATATCGCAAAGCATGGTAGAATTTTGCCGGCAGAGCCGGTGTAAACATAATGATATGGATCATCTTTAAATAAGGCAGTTGTATAATCATTGTTAATAGCAAGCTTGTACTGATAACCATGCATTTCCTGCAGCCTTGTAAGTTCATGCACCGCCGTCATTATTCCTGTATGATCATTTTCTTCATCCGGGTTGAGCAGCAGCAGAATATTACCGCTCCAATCAGTGAGTTCGCGGCTGAATTCAAGAAGATTCAGCAGATGTACGGCAATTCCACTCTTCATATCGACTGATCCCCTGCCAAATAACCAGTTCCCACTTCGTGCCTCTTTTTGCAGAGTTTGATCGGAATCATGTTTAAAATACCCCGTTAATCGTTCTGAATTAAACGCCGAATCTTTCCAGGAACCATAATCATTTATACCAACCGTATCATAATGAGCATGGTAAAGAATCGTTTTTTTTGAAGGAGCTTTTTTCCCGCGAAGTACGGCAAATATATTTTTTCTCTGAAGTGTATCTCCAGGGATAGGTTGTTCCCAGATGAGTTCCGGGTATTTTTTATATATAGGAAACTCTCGTAGAAAAGCATATAAATAATCTGCAATATCCTTCTCCCCGGTGGAACACGTAATACTTGGTATCTCCATCAAGGTTTTCGTAATTAATTCCAGCTGAATCGGTTTTGTAAGAGTTCTAAGCTTTTCATAGAGCTGCTGCGGGGTTAATATACCACGCGTTTGAGTGAACTTATAAATGTCAGTCATGGGCTTCCCTCCGTACTTTTCGAAATGCGAAGCTTTCCTTCTCATTATGTATTTCCGAGAGCTATCATGCAATAAATGAAATAACCTGGCTTGTCTTGACCGGCATCAAATACAAAAAGGAGCTGTATCATAAATGATACTCGCCCCTTTTACATGGTAAAAAAAGCAGTGGACAAGTCCTTCGCTTTCCGTGGGCAGCGCTTCAGCTAACCGGGCAAAACCCGCGCCCGGCGGAAAGCGAAGCGTTTTGACGGAGCATATTATGAAAACTCATAGGTAAACAACCAGGGGCAGTATCAAAAGGTTATAAACAGTTGACGTTCTCCCAAAAAATAATCCCGTATCACTATAAAAGTGGTACGGGATTACTTGTTTTAGTGTGATTTTAATCAACAGAGCGGGTACTGAATTTTTATGAACCCTTTAAGTATTTAACCATTCTGGCAATTGAGAGGAAATTTTTTGTTTCAGCTTTTTGGCAAGTGCAGGGTTCCTTCCATTCGTTGAGACTGCAATATGAACCTCCCTGCTCTCAATGGTAGCAGGAAACGCTATATTACCAATAGAAGGGTTATCCGCTCCATTTACGAGCTGGTTCTCCCGTGCAGCTGCTTCGATCACTGCTTGTGCCTGTTTATCTCCTGAAGCAGAAACAATAATAAAAGCGTCCTCAAAATATTCTCTCCGGCAGATGTCTTTAATCCAAACGATGGATTCCTTCTCATAAAGAGAAAACAGATCCTGATGGAGATCTGGAGCCACTACTATCACTTCTGCCTGGGCAGATAAAAGCTTTTCAGCTTTTCGAAGTGCAATTGTTCCTCCCCCTATGATGACCGCTTTCTTCTTTTCGATAGTCATATAAACAGGGAAATCAAACATTGGGCTCTGCTCCAGGAAATAATAGAGGAGCATTTGCGGCTTCTTGTGTTTTCTGCTTAAGAACCTCACACAGCTGCTCATCATAGCCGAGAAAATCGCAGAGCTTTATAGGAGCAGAACTATGGTTATTTTTTTTCTTAATGGCATCTTCCATCTCTTTCATTAATATTCCTGTGAAAAGTAGATATGGAAGTACATAGACTACTTCAGCCCTGCTTGTGGTCATCCGCTCCAGACCTTCATCGAATGAAGGAGCAGCTGCAGCAAGAAATGCTTTTTGGACATGCTCTGCACCGGTTTTTCTACGAAGGGCCTCCCGCATTTTATCAAAGTCTGCCAGTGCATCTTCATCACTGCTGCCTCTGCCGACCAGCAGAATATCAGCTTTTTGTGAGGCATCCCAGCCTTGTGAAGCGAGACGCTGCTCTAGTACATCCAATACTTTCTCATGAAGCCCAAATGGATCTCCGTAATGAATCGGCAGTTCCGGATATTTTTGCTGTACCCTAGCCAGTTCATCAGGAATATCCTTTTTAATATGCCCCGCTGCAAGAAGCAGTACAGGTGACACTACTAAAGAATTCGCCCCCTGCTGCACGCAGGTATCTGCCCCTTTAATAATATCCGGTTCTGCCAGCTCAAGGAAGCAGGTCTCCTGAATGGTATGGGGCATACGTTTCTTCACTTGATCTACAAAGTATTGTAATTGCTCATTTCCTTTTTTTACCCTGCTGCCATGTCCCACATATAAGATGGCTTGCATGTACATCCCTCCTTGATGAATTACAACACCATTTCCGGAGTTTGATAAAGGTATTGCAGAAGCTTTTCAGCATTCGGTTCTGCAAGCACAGCATTCACACTTATTCCAGCTGCTTGGGCGGCCTTCCTGCTTTTCGTTCCGTAGCAGATTACTGATTTACTGCGGAACCATTCCACCGGCTCAATATTATGCTGTTTCAGCTCTATTTCAGCATTTTTAACAGCCTTCGCACACGGAAACACAACCGTATTAATTACATTATCCGTAATGAGTCGTCCGAGAGTATTTTCAGTCAGCTTTCGTTTTTTTACTTCGTGACTGATCCAGAAATTGTAGGAGGTATTCTTTTTAGTAAGACTGTCCTCCTCTCCCACTTCCAGAACTTTCTCTCCGCTCATTTCTTTATTTGAAAAAATACCAAGTGATTCAAGCTGCGTTTGCACTCTCTTTGTTTTACCGACAAAGTCAGCCGTAATTGATCTAATATCAATACGCTTCTTTTTTAAAGCTTCAAAAAAGAAGTCGACACTTTCAGGAGAGGTGAAGATAATTTTATTAAAGGAGGATAAATTGGCAGGAAGCGGATGCTCAGAGCTGATTACTTCAAAGCGAGGTGCCTCAATTACTTCTGCACCGTCTATCTTTAACTTTTCTGCAATGGTACTGCGTGATGAAGCTGTTTTTACTAACCACACATACTTTCCGTGAAGCGGCCTGCTTTCGAACCACGCAAGCTGGCTATTTAACCCTGCTACGTCTCCAACGAGAGTGATCGCCGGATTTTGTACCTTTTCTTTCTGGGCTTCATGATTGATTGCAGCAAGAGTTCCTTTAACTGTTCGCTGCCGCCCTGTCGTAGCCCATTCAATAATAATTACCGGGGTCTCCGCAGCTTTCCCATGTTTTAATAGGTTCTCAGCAATTAACGGCAGGTTTTTGACTCCCATGTAAAAAGCAATAGTGTCTACACCTTTCGCAAGGGATTTCCAGTCTGGGGATGGCTGCCCCTCCTCAGTTTTTCTGTGTCCAGTGACCGCTGCAAAGCTTCCGGAGTAATCTCTATGCGTTATAGGCACCCCGGCGTATAATGGGGCGGCCATACCGGCTGTAATGCCAGGTACAATTTCATAGAAAATACCGTGCTCTTTCAGCGCAGCTGCTTCCTCGCCGACTCTGCCGAACATACCGGGGTCTCCGCCTTTCAGTCTGACTACGCTGCATCCCTGTTTTGCTTTATCCACCATAATTTGCTGGATTGCATCCTGACGTAGGTGATGTCTATCAGGAAGCTTGCCGCAATAAATTCGCTCGGCGTCCTCCCGCGCATATTCAAGCAATAAGGGATTTACTAAACGATCATATAAAATCACATCAGCTTTTTTAATAAGCGAAAGACCTTTTACTGTAATAAGTCCTTCGTCCCCTGGTCCTGCACCTACTAAAAAGACACTGCCTGCCGCCATAAACGGCACCTCATTTCTCGTATTCTTGGTGAAACGTCATTTGCCCTGGAAGTTATTATTTTCCAGGGCAGTTTGAACGGGATCTTCTGCAAAGACAAAAGCTGCCCCTGCTTTAATGCTGCGTTTTTGTGTGATGCATAAGTTTTCAATGACAGGTAATCGCAAAAAGCTTTTTTCCACTTCCACTTCTGCCAGTTCAAATGCTTTTTCCTCAGATTCTGCAGCAACAGCAACATAGACTACACCATAATCTTTTGTTTCTGCTTCAATCCGATATAAATTCATGCGCCCTGCTCCTGGCGTGATGCAAGGACCGCGTCGAGTTTTTCTTGAAGAGCGGTGAGACCGGTACGCTCTACATATGCAAAGAATGTCTCGCTGTCTTCCTTTTGCTCATCAAAATGAATTAATAATTCCTTAACTACCTCAGGTAAAATTTCTGCGTCAATTTTTCCCTTCAGCTTTTTATTGAATTGCGCGACACCTTTCTCTAATGTCCCTCCAACGTGTAATTCAAACGCATCGATCATCTGTTTATCTTTCGTGCGCATTTTCATTCCCTGAAAGCCTATGTCAGCAATCTGACGCTGGCCGCAGGAATTAGGACAGCCGACCATATGAAGCCGGACTGGAACGTCGAGTGAAATTTCATTATCAAGGTACTCTGCAACTCTGCGCATTCTTTCTTTAGTTTCTACAACTGCGAGGTTACAATACTCTATTCCCGTACAGGAAACAGAATAGGCCATAAAGTTATCCGGCTCTGTTGTAATTCTTTCAAATAGGTGCTCATTCAGCATCTCATCTGTTTTATTATTTGGCACACCCGGAATGATTAGATTCTGAGAATTGCAAGTTCTTACTTCTCCGCTGCCATACTTCCTTGCGATTCTTGCAAGCTCAAACCATTCTGCAGAGTCCATTCTTCCAACAGGAACATTAAAGCCCACATAGCTTAATCCTTCCTGTTTTTGTGGATGTACACCGTAAAAATAACCACCGTTCCAATCCTCCGTTTTATCGATCCCTTTAGAAGGAAGTTCTCCAGTGTATTCAATAAGCTTTTGGAGAAACGCTTCCGCACCCCAGTCAGCAACTAAAAACTTCAGTCTTGCACGATGGCGCTTCTGGCGGTAGCCAAAGTCACGGAAAATGGTTGCTACTGCAATGGCCACATCCTTTACTCTTTCAGGACGCACAAAAGCATCAATTTCTTCTGCCAGATAAGGTTTAGCCGAAAGTCCGCCTCCTACCTTAACATGGAAACCTATGATTTCTTCTCCATCAATTTCTTTTACAGCAGGAGTAAAAGCAAGACAGTTTATCATATCATGGCCGGCATTATGGATATTGGAAGAAATAGATGTTTTAAATTTTCTAGGTAAGTTCGAAAAATCAGGGTTTCTCTGAAAAAATTGAAATACATCTTCAACAATTTCTCTCGTATCCATTAATTCATCCGGATCAATTCCTGCCAATGGATTACCGACTATCGTTCTTGGGATATCACCACAGGCTCCGACAGAAGACAAGCCGACTTTCTCAAGTCGGTTAAAAATATCAGGGAGCTGTTCTATTTCCAGCCAATGAAATTGTATCGCCTGGCGTGTAGTGATATCAATCACACCGCGGCCGTAGTCTCTGCCGATGGAAGCTAGAGCTTCTATCTGATCATTCGTGATAATACCTGATGGAATATTTACACGCATCATAAAGTACCCATCTTCTTTAGGACGCTGCAGGTACAGACCTGCCCATTTAAATGTCGGCCAGTCTTCCTTTGGAATTGAATCAAAACCGTTGGCTGCATAATACTCTATGTCATTTAAAATATCTAAACCGTCCCGGTCGAGCTTTCTCAATTCATCCTTATTTAACTGGTCCGGATTCTCGGCCCACGTTTTTTTATAAGCCATAACTTCCCCTCCTGTCGGACTGCTAGAGCAGTCCTTTTTCACGGAGCTGCTCCAGTATAGCGTCAGCAGCCTTTTCTATATTGTACTCCTCTGTGTCAATTACAATTTCAGGAGCTTCCGGTTCCTCGTAAGGAGAGCTGATTCCAGTAAACTCAGGAATTTCTCCTTTACGGGCTTTTTGATATAAGCCTTTAGGGTCACGCTGCTCACAAGTATCCAGGCTGCATTTTACGTAAACTTCAAAGAATTCTCCGTCGTTCAAAAGATTACGCACCTGCGCTCTGTCTTCTTTGTATGGAGATATAAATGCAGTACTCACAATCGTGCCTGCATCAACGAAAAGCTTTGCTACCTCTCCAATTCTGCGAATATTTTCCTGGCGGTCCTCCGGTGAAAATCCGAGATCCTTATTTAATCCATGACGGACATTATCCCCATCAAGCACATAGGTTAATCGATCTTCTTCAAACAGTTTGCGGGACACTGCATTGGCAAGAGTAGACTTTCCTGAGCCGGACAGACCTGTGAACCACAGGACAAAACTTTCGTGCCCTAATCTTTTGGACCGTTCTTTCCTTGAAACTGAAGCATCATGCCATACAATATTTTTCTCTGTTGTACTCATTAATGTTTACCGCCTTTCCTACTGTGAAATCTATTGTTTCATACCTTTAATTAATACTTCAATAACTTCCGGCCGGCTGAATTCTTTAGGCGGGCGTTCCCCGTTCGTAAGCATTGCCCTTACCTTAGTACCGGAAAGAACAACGTGCTCTTTTTTATCACAAGGGCATGTCTTAGCTGTTGCCATGTTTTCACACTTTTTGCAGTAAAAACTGTGTTCAAAAAACAATGGCTTAATTCCGAGCTCCTTATCACTGAACTGATGAAAAATCTTCTGCGCATCATACGTTCCATAATAATCACCTACACCTGCATGATCGCGCCCTACTATAAAGTGAGTGCAGCCGTAATTCTTTCTCACCATGGCGTGGAATATTGCTTCTCTAGGACCTGCATAACGCATTGCAGCCGGAAAAACTGCCAGGAAAGTACGGTTGGAGGGGTAATAATTCTTTAATATCACTTCGTAGCTTTCCATACGAACATCTGCTGGAATGTCGTCAGCTTTTGTGGCGCCAACCAGCGGATTTAAAAATAACCCGTCTACCGTTTCTAATGCTGTTTTTTGAATATATTCATGAGCACGGTGAACCGGGTTTCTGGTCTGAAATCCTACTACTGTATCCCAGCCTCTCTCTTTGAATGATTCCCGGGTTTCAACAGGATCTAAATAATAGGAATCAAATTGATCATGCGGAATTTCTTTTACGAGAGTAATCTCTCCCGCTGCATAAGTATCAGCACGATCATACAGTTTTTTCACTCCAGGATGTTTATCTTCGGTCGTCTGATATACGTTTTGTGCTTCTTTTTCTTTATCAGGAGAATATAATTCCTCAATGCGGATAAAGCCGTATACAATACCATTATATTCAAGGTTAGCTTCCTCTCCAGCCTGGAGGGCTTCCGCTTCCTGTTCAGATACAGGAAGCGTGATAGGAATGCTCCATATCGTGCCGTCGGCCAGTCTGGTATTCTCGACTACTGAATTGTAATCCTTTTGGTTCAAAAACCCTGTTAGAGGGCTGAAAGCACCATTTGCGATTAACTCTAAATCTGAAACAGAAATATCATCAAGTACAATTGACTTGTTTATATGACTTGTATCTGCTCCTATTTGTTTTTGGTTTACTAATTTTCCACCATGAGGCGTACTGAGACTCATCTACAATCTTTCCTTTCAGGATTCAATTATTTGTGCAAACCACATTCCGTTTTACCACTTGCTGCCCAGCGGCCGCTGCGGAGATCTTCTCCCTCAAGTACGGCCTGTGTACACTGCATACATCCGATACTTGGATAATTTTGGTCATGCAGAGGGTTATAAGGCAGGTTGAATGTCTCAATATAGAGCCAGACATCGTCCCATGTCCAATGAATTAATGGGCATATCTTGATAGAGGAGAAACGCTTATCTTCATTTACAAATTGAGTATTTCTTCTGGTCAGAGACTGTTCCCGACGCAGACCTGAAAGCCACGCGCTGTATTGATTTAATATTTTTTCAAGAGGTATCAGCTTTCGGATCTGACAGCATTTATCCGGATCCGTTTCCCACAGCTTTTCGCCTTCTTGTTCTGCCTGCTGCTGTGGAGTAAGCTCTGGTTCCTGCATAATGATATTCAAACTCGGATAACGCTCTTTAATTTTTTCAATCAATTCGTAAGTTTCTTTAAAATGAAATCCTGTATCAAGAAATACGATATCGGCATCTGGCCGCACTTTACTTATTAAGTCTATCAGAACTACGCCTTCAGCTCCAAAACTGCACGCATAGACAAGGTCATCGCCGTATTCATTATACCCCCAACGTATTACATCAAGCGCGTCTCTGCCGGTCAATTCAATATTATTAATTTTTTCCAGTTCTTCTGAATCAAAGGTTTTATGGGTAAGCAAACCAATTTCCTCCTTTTAAATCCAATTCCTTCTGCATAAACGCTTTACTATTTTTAGAAGAAATGATTTGTTCCTTACGGATTAATTCATAGTATGCTTATCAACATTATAAGTTTACTTGTTATTCGTTATTTTAGAGAGAATAAGGAAAAAAGTCAATAAAAATAAAACATTTACCTAAATATCAAGGTCCAGCGTGTTCCCCGCTGTAATTTTTATAATTTCATAACCAATCAATGACTGTTCATTCTGAATAGTTGTGTCATAATAAATGTAATAGTGTCTAGGAGGGCTGCACGATGAAATTTATTGATAATGAAGGAATTACCGATCCACGAATTAATTTAGCAATTGAGCAATTCGCCCTTAGCAGCATGGACCTTAATAAGGAAGATACATATCTTCTTTTTTATATTAACGAACCGTCTATTATAATAGGAAAAAACCAAAACACAATTGAAGAAATAAATGTGAATTACGTTGAATCAAACGATATTCATGTTGTCCGCCGAATATCGGGGGGAGGAGCAGTTTATCATGATTTCGGCAATTTAAATTTCAGCTTCCTTACAAAAGACGACGGCAGCAGCTTTCACAATTTCAAAAAATTTACGAGGCCGGTTATTGAAGCTTTGAATGATCTGGGTGTTCCGGCAGAACTTTCCGGGAGAAATGATATCCAGGCCGGCGGAAAAAAAATTTCCGGAAACGCCCAGTTTTCATCAAAATCCAGAATGTTCAGTCATGGCACCCTGATGTTCAATTCAGAAATAGAAAATGTAGTGTCAGCCCTGAATGTAAAAGATGAAAAAATCCGCTCTAAAGGAATTAAATCGATTCGGAGCAGAGTTGGAAATATTAATGAATTTTTAGAAGAAAAGCTCACGATGAAGGAATTTAAAAAACACCTCCTTAATCACATTTTCCAATCAGAAGAGGTGCCGATTTACAAACTTTCTAGTGAAGATTGGATAAAAATTCACGCAATTGCAGAAGAACGCTACAAAAACTGGGACTGGAATTATGGAAAATCTCCTGAGTTTGATATTCAACGTTCCAAGAAATTTGATGCAGGTATTATAGATATCCGCTTTAACGTAAATAAAGGCAGGATTGTAGAGTGTAAAATCTTTGGAGATTTTTTTGGTACAAAGGATGTGTCGGAGCTTGAAAAGGCATTATCAGGCATCAAGTGCGATTCCGTTCACATCCAGGAAGCCCTGTCTGCCTTTGAAATAAAAGATTACTTTGGTCCTGTAAAACAAGAATATATTGTCGAATTATTGTACTAGTCCATAAATACTCAGCTGCTTTCTTTGGTTACAACCATGTTATTCTTCTAACTAATTCTTCATTTTTGTCACAATATAATCATTATTCACGACTTATGAATCAATAAATTAATAATTTTTTGCAGGAACTTTAATTTAATCTTGTAATTTTAATTAAATATGAATCTTTGTATCTGGTTAATTAGGTCTTATTATTAAATAGGGTTGATTTTTCTGGGATTTTCGACCCTTACTGGTCAGCTCCTGGACGTATACAATGGCGCTTAGGAAGAATTTTCGATAAAAAAGGGTGAACATTATGTTATCAAATACAGAAATAGGAATTGATTTAGGAACCGCTAATATACTCGTGTATACAAAAGAAAAAGGAATAGTACTGAACGAACCATCGGTCGTTGCTCTGAACACAGAGACTGGAGAAGTGCTGGCAGTTGGAACAGAGGCTAAGGAAATGGTTGGGAAGACTCCTGGTAAAATAGTGGCTATGCGGCCCTTAAAGCAGGGAGTTATTGCTGATTATGACGTGACTTCTACCCTACTTCGCCATATTATGAAAAAAGTAAGCAGAAATGTAGGTTTTTCGATTCGAAAGCCGAAGGTTGTTGTCTGCACTCCATGTGGGTCAACCTCTGTAGAAAGACGAGCGATCCGCGACTCCGTCATGAGCTGCGGTGCAAAAGAAGTACATTTGATTGAAGAACCGGTGGCTGCTGCTATTGGCGCTGACCTTCCAGTGGATGAACCAATTGCTAACGTCATTGTTGATATCGGCGGAGGCACCACAGAGGTAGGAATTATTTCTTACGGTGGGGTTGTGTCTTCCCAGTCAGTACGCAGAGGTGGAGATGACCTGGACGATGATATCGTTCATTATGTCCGGAAAACATATAATGTCTTAATTGGTGAAAGAACAGGAGAAAATACAAAAATTGAAATTGGCAACGCCCATCCGGATCATGTAGAATCAACTATGGAAATCCGCGGAAGGGATCTTGTAACAGGTCTGCCTAAAACTATTACTTTAAGCTCCAAAGAAATTCATGGTGCAATTGCTGAATCGCTTGAACAGATACTCGAAGCAATTAGAGCTACTCTCGAAAGCTGCCCTCCTGAACTAAGCGGAGATATCGTTGACCAGGGAATTATATTAACAGGTGGAGGCTCACTTCTAAATGGGATGCAGCAATGGCTGAGCGAGCAGATTATCGTTCCCGTTCACCTCGCTCCAAATCCACTGGAAGCTGTAGCAATGGGCACCGGAAAATCTTTAAAAATAATTGACAAGCTACAAAAAGCATCTGTATAAAGACCTGTATTCGTCTTAAATAAAAATACACCCCCGCCTCCTTTTGTAAACAATAAAAGGGACGGGGATATTTGTTTAGATCGGATGGATGTGCCGTCTTCCTCAATTGGCGATTGATTATGAGCGAAAAGCCAGGTCGGCTGGATGGATGCGGACAGAAGTGCCGTTATTTTTTCAAATTGTGCTTTTTTTAAGTACGCTATTTACTGGAATAGCGGGAAATTTGGTTTGTTTTACGACCATTAACGGAACACACGTCCGGCAAAGTTATAAAATCCGGCTTTATATTATAAATAGTGGAACCAGTGTCCGTAGATCAGGTCGTACCAGATCGGCAGAATATTTCACTAAGAGCCTGCCGCTGTTATTATTCAAACTGTTCCTCGTACTCCGAATAGCCCTTCTCCTCCAATTCATTCACTGGAATAAAATCCATGGCTGCCGAATTCATGCAGTATCTTAGGCCGGTCGGCTCGGGCCCATCTTCGAAGACATGTCCGAGATGAGAGTCAGCATTTTTGCTGCGCACCTCAACTCTGACCCCAAACAACCCATCGTCTTCTTTTAATACAATGTTGGAGGACTCTAAAGGTTTTGTAAAACTCGGCCAGCCTGTTCCAGAATCGAACTGATCCTCTGAACTAAACAATGGTTCTCCGGAGACGATATCTACATAGATGCCTTCTTCTTTATTATCGTGGTATTCATTATTAAAGGCTTCTTCTGTGTCATCCTCCTGTGTCACACTATACTGAAGCTCTGTCAATTCATCCAGGCGGGCTTCTTTATTAAAATCCTTAAATCCAGCACTGCTATCTTCAACTTTATATTCCCGGTCATCTCCCCATACCTTGTCAAGATAGTCATCTCGCCCGGACTGACCGCGGTAATAGCTGTATCTTCCTTCATTTTTTTTGTAATAATCCTGATGGTAATCCTCTGCCTGATAGAATTTCTCGAAATCCTCTATCGGTGTGACTATTTCGGAATCAAACCTTTCAGATTCCTCCATATTCTGCAGTGATTTTTCGGCTTGTTTCTTTTGGTTTTCATCATGAACAAATATAGCTGATGTGTATTGATGCCCGCGGTCTACAAACATTCCTTCATTGTCCGTAGGGTCGATTTGTCTCCAGAATACTTCCAGTAGCTCGCCATACGTGATTTGCTCTGGATTGTAAATAATCTGCACAGCTTCCACGTGTCCGGTTTCTCCGGCAGCTACTTCTTCATATACCGGATCTTCCTCCTGGCCGCCTGTATAGCCTGAAACTGCTTCTACTACTCCTGGAAGCTTCTCGAAAGGGGGCTCCATGCACCAGAAGCAGCCACCCGCGAAAGTGGCTTTTTCATAATTTTCACTTTGGTTTTCTGATAACAGCTGCTTTGTCCCTCTAGCATCATCATACTCTTTACTCGCAAAACTGGAGTATGTCAGCCATACAGCCGCCACAGCCATGATCGGAACGAGCACAAATATCCACCGTTTCCACCGCATTTTGGAGCCACCTCTTTCTCCTGGAATAAAGCGTTTTCACTTAATTTTATTATACAGGACATTTCTTCGTATTTCATGAAAACTGTTTCCTAATGCAGACTGATGTAACAAAAGTACGCGTCCAAAGATCCACACTTTGAATAAAGATGTGGATCTCCCATACTAACTTCATAATTGTTAATTGTAGAAAAATCCGCGAGATTCCTATGGGACCAGCGTCGGCCGAAGATCATCCGGTGATTTTCCCGAGGAGCTGAGGCGGCGCCCATGGAAAGCAAGCGGTTATTTTTCGAAATCATCAATAAAAGATAACAGAGTATCTATTGATGATAAGTAAAGTATGGCGCCTTGTATGAGCATAAAAAAAGGTGTGTTTGTTTTAACGCTTACAATCAAATCAAAAATAAGCCTGCGCTGCTGAAATATTCAGCAGCGCAGGCTATAAAAATATACTTTTCTAATCAGATAAAATATGCTTTAAAATCCAGGGCTGAATAATATCATATAACTCAGAGGCAATGGCCTCCCTGCCATATTTCCTGTAAAGCCTTTTTGCAGTAAGGATGGATGGTTCTTCTTCTTGAATTCTCAGAATATGATTCATGTTATCAATGACATGTACTTCCGCTGCTCCGCCCGCAGCTGCTGCTATTTCACTTACGTCTTCCCCTTTTACCTGGACATCTCTTGAACCATTTACCGCCAATATTGGAATACTTAAATTTTCTAATGACATTGCCGGGGAAAAATTTGAATGCTCTTTGAACCATTTTGCATTAATTTTAGAAATACCCTTCAGTCTGTAGGTATCATTTTCTGATTGAATCGTTTTTTGAATAAACTTTTGATGCTTTCGCTTTGAATTATGATGAACTCCTGCTGTGCGAAGCAGTTTGTATTGAAGCCCCTGGCCGTGCTGCACTTCCACTTCAAGATCCTCCGTTTGAGTCAGCAGAATATCCAGTAATGGCCGCGATGAAGAAGCAAGCAGTATTAATCCTTTCACTTCTGATTTTTCTGCGATGGACGGAGCAATCATTCCTCCTTCACTGTGACCGACAATAAATATCTTATCGCTGTCTGTCGCAGGATGGGCTTTAGCAAAGGCAACTGCAGCCGCGGCGTCATCTATCAGATCTTCCATTCCTGCTTCTGCATATACTCCATCGCTTTTGCCTGTCCCTCTTTTATCGTATCTCAAACTGGCAATGCCCTGACCGGCAAACCAATCTCCGAGACGGTTAAAAACATTCAGCTTCAAACCCCGCGTATTCTCATCACGGTCCAAAGCACCGGAGCCATGAATAAACACTACTGCCGGAACCTTTTCATTTCGAGTGTGCCCGGGCAGTGTCAATGTGCCTCTCAGCGTTCCATTTCTTTCAAAATCAACCTGTTGAATCATGAAATTACACCCCTCATCGCAATCGTGTATTATTACTCAATTCCTTCCTGCAGCATGTAATAAACATCCTTAAGAAGCGGGTGCGAGAAATAATCCACCGTACAATAAACCAGCTGCGATCACAAACGCGGGATGCACCTTCCATTTCTGCAGTGCAAAAAAGGTCCCTGCCCCAACAATAATTGTATGGAAAAAACCTGCGGTTAAAATCGCTTCATCGAAAAACTGAAAAGAAATTATACCGAGCAGCACAGCGATCACCGGCCGAACGAGGCTGCTCATATTTTTCACCTTTGGAGAATCTTTATGTCTCATTAAGAAACCAAGCATGATTATCATTAAAAATAAAGACGGTGCTACGGTTGCAAATGTTCCTACCAATGCGCCTGCCATACCCCCCACCTCATAACCGATATATCCGGCCATTTTCGTGGCAATCGGGCCGGGCAGAGCATTTCCGAAAGCGAGCACTTCACTGAATTCGCTGTTAGACATCCAGCCATAGTTTTCTACAACCTCGTGCTGAATGAGTGGAATGGATGCCGGCCCGCCCCCATATCCTAATATTCCCGGCAGGAAAAAAGCTATAAAAATATCAAAATAAATCATGAAGCTGCCTCCTCTGAGCTTTTATTTTTCTTAACAAGCGCATAAATGAGCACAGCTCCAATGATAAATCCAGGATGGATATTTAATACTCCTATCAATAAAATTCCGAGGCCGGTCAACACCAATACGGACAGCCAGCCTGCCGTTTGTTTCCCCTTCCAGAAGAACTGACAGGTTAACAATGCCATCATAACCCCGACTACAGGAAGAACTCCTCTGAGCATCCCCTGCACCCAGGGCTGTTCCTGGATAGAACTTAAAAAAGTAAACAATATTATCATTAAAATGATAGTTGGAAGAATAGATGCCGCTACCGCATTAACTAATCCCAAAAATCCGCCGATTCTATAGCCGATAAAGCCGGCAAGTTTTGTAATAATCGGTCCAGGAAGTGTATTTCCAAGAGCCAGTACATCACTGAATTCTTCATCTGTTAACCATTGATACGTAACAACTGCTTCTCTATGTAAAAGTGGAATGGATGCCGGCCCACCGCCATAGCCGAGCATTCCCGTTCGAAAAAAAGCGATAAAAATATCCCATTGCTTCACGTATTTTCCTCACTTTCTGCTATAGTGGTATGTGTCATCACTATGATTTAATTATTTTAGCATATTTGCGCTAGTATGATGATAGATTCCAAAGCGGAAAGGATCGGTAGAACAATGGAATGGTCACGAGAAATGCGTTACCGCCAAATGGAAAATGTATCTAAGGAAGAATGGAAACAGTTAAATGATCAGGTAAGCTCCTGTCCGTGGAGGCAGACTTACCATGTACAGCCGCCCACCGGCCTTTTAAATGACCCAAATGGGTTTGCTTATTATAATGGAGAATATCATTTGTTTTATCAATGGTTTCCGCTCGGGCCTATACATGGATTAAAGCATTGGTACCACACCTCCTCCATTGATTTAGTGAATTGGAAAGACAGAGGCACTGCCATCTTTCCCGATACAGACCTGGACAGCCACGGCGCCTATTCAGGAAGCGGCATCGTCCATGAAGATAAGCTTTACCTTTTCTATACAGGAAACTCAAGAGATGCTTCGTGGAACAGGCATTCTTATCAATGTCTCGCTGTCATGGATAAAAACGGCAGCATCATGAAACAGGAGCAGGCCGTTATCCCCGGCCCGCCCGACGGCTACACAGAGCATTTTCGTGACCCTAAAGTATGGGAGGAAAATGGCAGTTATTTTATGGTTATCGGTGCCCAGCGAAAAAATAAAACTGGTGCAGCCTTGTTATATACATCAACAGATATGCTGGACTGGAAGTTTAGGAATGAAATTAATACATCCTATAATACATTTGGATATATGTGGGAATGCCCGGATTATTTTGAACTCCAGAACAATGGAATTTTAATCTTCTCTCCCCAGGGTATAGAAGCAGAAGGTGATAATTTTCGAAACATTTATCAGTCCGGATATCTCCTTGGTCATAAACTAAATAAAGAAACTGGTGAGTTTTCCCATGAAGAGTTTGCAGAACTGGATTTCGGGTTTGACTTCTATGCCCCGCAGACATCTGTTACGCCGGACGGACGCAGAATTCTGGTTGGCTGGATGGGACTGCCGGACCTGAGTTATCCCACTGATAAACATATGTGGGCCCACTGCCTGACCCTGCCACGCGAGCTGACTATTCATAATAACAAATTATTACAAAAGCCTGCCGAGGAGCTGCGGCTGCTAAGACAGTCCAAAAAAACCACATCCCTACTGCTCGACAATCAAATGCTCCCTTTGTATACGTGGGAGGATTCCGCTTATGAACTGGATGTTCGTATAGAAGGGATTGAAGCTGGCATGGCCGGCATTTCGTTTTGTGCTGGTGAAACGGAAAAGACAATGTTTTATTATGATGCAGACCGGCAAAAGCTGGTCCTTGACCGAAGTCTCTCCGGCGAACCTGCATCTCCAGAATTTGGAACAACCAGATCAGTTCCTTACGATGAAAAGAACGTCAACATTAGGATGTTTGTTGATACTTCTTCCGTTGAAATATTTATAAATAAAGGAGAAGCCGTCTTTACTTCCCGCCTTTTTCCTTCACCGGACAGTAAGGGCATCCAACTTTTCAGCCATATAGGAGAAGCAGCTTTTTATATCACGAAGTGGTCTTTAAAATCAATTAATAAAGAATAGAATCTACTAATAAGGGTATCTCATAGATAAAAGATGAGATACTTTTTTTATTGACGAATTTGTATATACAAGTTATTATTTAACTCACATTGATTTGTATATACAAGTTTATGTAAGCGGATTTATTCACACAGAAAAAAATCTTAATAATCTGCAAAATTTTAACCGATGATTGAAAACGGTTACGAGGAGGAGAAGAAATGGCAAAAGTTACTCGCAAGTCTGTTGAAGAGATTATTGAAGCCATTGGCGGCAGGGATAATATCTCTTCTGTTACTCATTGTGTTACCAGACTGCGTTTTGCTCTGCATGATGAGAGCAAAGTAGACAAAGAAAAGCTTGAGAATATCGATATTGTCCGCGGGGCTTTTTCAACGAGCGGTCAATATCAAGTTATTATTGGACAAGGTGCCGTAGAGAAGGCTTATAAAGAATTGACCGAAATTACCGGAATTGAGCAATCCTCTAAAGAAGAAACTAAAGCTGCCGCGGAAAAAAACATGAATGTCTTTCAAAGATTAATTAAAACATTAGCTGACATTTTCATACCAATTCTGCCGGCTATCGTTACTGCGGGTTTACTGCTTGGGATTAACAACCTTCTTACGGGAGAAAATATCTTTTACGAAGATAACTCCATCGTCGGTGTTCATACTCAGTGGGCAGATTTTGCAGACATGATAGCAGTTATAGCCAATACGGCGTTTACTTTTTTGCCCGCCCTCATAGGCTGGTCAGCCGTTAGAAAATTCGGAGGCAACCCTTTGCTGGGTATAGTGCTTGGTCTTGTGCTCGTACACCCGGACTTACTTAATGCCAATGACTACGCGGATGCGAGCTCTGCAGGCGAAGTTCCAATCTGGAATTTGTTCGGATTTGAAATTGAGAAAATTGGTTATCAGGGACAAGTCCTCCCGATATTATTTGCATCATATGTAATAGCTAAAATTGAAATCTTTCTAAAAAATCGTGTTCCTGATTCCATTTCAATGCTGATTGTAGCTCCTGGTGCATTACTGCTCACTGGTTTTCTTGCATTTATCGTAATTGGTCCGATAACGTTTGCCTTAGGCAATGCGGTTACAGATTTCTTTATAGGTACCTTTAATACTTTTGCCGCTGTCGGCGGACTGCTCTATGGCCTTTTATACGCGCCGATGGTAGTTACAGGGCTTCATCACACATTTCTTGCAGTGGATCTTCAGCTTATTAACAGCGAGCAGGGAGGCACCTTCTTATGGCCGATTCTTGCTCTATCAAATATTGCACAGGGCTCTGCTGCTTTCGCGATGATGCTTGCGACCAGAGATGAAAAATTAAAAGGACTCTCCCTTTCTTCTGGTATTTCAGCATATCTTGGCGTTACAGAACCGGCTATGTTCGGGGTAAACCTCCGCTTTAAATTCCCGTTTGTATGCGCCGTGATCGGCTCAGCTATTGCTGCGATGTTTATTACTTCAAACGGCGTCCTTGCCACCTCTATCGGTGTAGGCGGGGTACCGGGGATTTTCTCAATCTTCCCGGAAAGCTGGATACCGTTCTTAATTGGAATGGCTATTGTTATCGTGGTTCCATTTGTCCTGACATTCGGCTATGTAAAAGTAAAAAGAATCAAGGTTTAGAATTATTTACCCTAAAAACCCATTAAGGAGAATGTAGAGCTGTCCTTAATGGGTTTATTCATAATTGAAAGGCTGGTGTCCCCCATGGAATGGTGGAGAAAATCTGTAGTGTATCAAATATATCCAAAAAGCTTTAATGATACGAATGGAAGTGGAGAAGGAGACATTGATGGAATAATTGAAAAGCTAGATTATTTGAACCAACTAGGTGTGGATATTATATGGCTTACACCAATATACCGCTCCCCTCAGGTGGACAACGGCTATGATATCAGTGATTACTATACCATTCATGAAGAATTCGGAACTATGGCAGATTTCGAAAGACTTCTCAAAGAAGCTCATAAGCGGGAATTAAAAATAATTATGGATATCGTGGTAAACCATACATCCACGGAACACAGTTGGTTTAAACAATCAGCTGCTTCTAAAGAAAATCCTTATCGTGATTTTTATATTTGGAAAGATCCCGTGAACGGTCAGGCACCTAACAACTGGCAGTCTAAATTTGGAGGTTCCGCGTGGAAATATGAGGTGAAAACGGGCCAATATTACCTTCATTTATTTGACGAAACCCAGGCAGATTTGAATTGGGAAAATGAACGGGTTCGTGAGGATGTTTACCAAATGATGACTTATTGGTTTGAAAAAGGCGTGGATGGGTTCCGTCTCGATGTCATCAACCTAATTTCAAAGGATCAGGATATTCCGGATGATGATGGAAGCACCGCTCCTGGAGACGGCCGCAAATTTTATACAGACGGGCCGCGTGCCCATGAATTTATGAAAGAAATGAATGATCAGGTGTTTTCTAAATATGACGTCATGACTGTGGGGGAAATGTCTTCCACGACAATTGATCACTGTATTAAATACACTAAGCCTGAGCGAAAAGAACTTAATATGACGTTTAATTTTCATCATCTGAAAGTTGACTATCCCGGTGGAGAAAAATGGTCACTTGCCGATGTCGATTTTCAAAAACTAAAAGATATCCTTTCCACCTGGCAGATCCGCATGCACGAAGGCGGCGGATGGAATGCTTTGTTTTGGTGCAATCATGATCAGCCGAGAATAGTAAGCCGCTACGGCGATGATCAGGTGTTTCATAACGAATCCGCAAAAATGCTTGCGACAGTCATTCATCTAATGCAGGGAACTCCATTTATTTACCAGGGAGAAGAATTCGGCATGACCAACCCAAACTTTGATCGTCTTACCGATTATCGGGATATTGAAACGTTAAACCATTATAATATTTTAAAAGAAAAAGGATATTCAGAAGATCAGGTTATGGAGGTCATTAAAGCCAGATCCAGGGATAATTCCCGCACCCCCGTCCAATGGAACAGCGGGAAAAATGCCGGGTTCACGACGGGGACTCCATGGCTTCCGGCAGCTCCTAACTATAAAGAGATTAATGCGGAAGCTGCCCTAAGCCAAAAAGATTCTATCTTTTATCATTACAAGAAGCTGATACAACTTCGTAAAGAGTTTGATATTATTACAAACGGCAATTATGAGCTTCTCGAACCTGAGCACGGGTCCGTGTTCGCATATACAAGAAATACAGACGATGAAACGCTATTAGTTGTTAATAATTTCTACGGCTCAGAAACCAGCTTCACTTGGTATCCGAAAACGGAAATCTCGGAAAAAGCCGAAATCCTTATTTCAAATTACAACGATGCTCCCGCGACTATAACCGATATTTCGCTGCGGCCTTATGAATCGTTTGCCGCGCTTATCAAAAAACGTAATTGACAGGGATAAATATGAGAAAAAAATATATTCGCATCTACGATGACATTGCTGAGGGCATCCATAACGGCTACTACGCTGAAGATTCATTACTTCCTTCAGAGCATATTCTAATGAAAAAATATGAAACGTCCAGAGAAACTATTAGAAAAGCTTTGAAGCTTCTTTCCGAGCACGGCTATATTCAAAAAATTCAAGGAAAAGGCTCAGTGGTACTGGGGATGGATAAGGTGGACTTTCCGGTATCAGGGCTTGTCAGCTTTAAAGAGCTTGCAGACAAATTAGGAGATAAGGTAACGACATTTGTCACTGCCTTTGAAATATCTGCAAATGACAATATTAGTTCTAAACATCTAGCTGCCGAAAAAGATATTTGGAAAATTGAAAGGGTCCGTGAAATTAATGGCGAAAAGATAATTTTGGATAAGGATTATATTATTAAAGACCTCCTGCCCGGACTCACTAAAGAAATCTGTGAAAATTCTATTTATGAATATGCAGAAAATACCGCCGGACTGATCATCAGCTTTGCAAGGAAAGAAATAACTGTGGAGAAACCTGATTCTAAAGACCAGGAGCTTTTGGACTTAAATAATTATGACAGTATCGTCGTTGTACGTAATTATGTGTACCTTGACAATGCCGTTTTGTTTCAGTATACCGAATCAAGACACAGACCTGATAAATTCCGTTTTGTTGACTTTGCCAGACGAAACAGATGAAACAAGTGACGTTCAGTGGCGGAAAAGCAACGGCTGAAAATCCCGCAGGCAGCAAACAGCCAGAGGAAGTTAAAGCGTTGCCCGCAAAAAAGCGTTCGCCTGAAGCAAATCGAATGATAAATAGAAAATATATGTTATTGTTGCTATTTTCTGTTGCGGTATGGACTTATGAAATTCATTCAACTATTTATATTTTGGAAATTTTGGTACCATGAATAATGAAATGAGGTGAGCTTTTGTTTGAAATAAAAACATATCCTGAATTCTCCTGGTCTCTCTCCAGACATAAAACGTTAATGCACTGTCCCCGTCAATATGCACATCAATACTATACTTCCCATAACGGCTGGCTGCGTGATGCTTCAAAAGAAAGTAAACAGGCATACCGTCTGAAAAATTTGACTAACCTGGAAATGTTTTTTGGATCTGCAGTCCATGATGTCATTGAAAAGCAAATAGATGAGTATTTAAACACTAGAATGATTCCAGATGAGAAAGGCCTGTTTGAAGATATACGATTGAAATTAAATAACGCGTTTATTGAATCTACACGAAAATATGACCTCTGGTATCAAAAACCGAAAAAAACCACTATGTTCCATGAAATTTATTATGGAAAAACGAAACAGCTGCCCTCAGAAAAAATTGAAAAAATAAAAGGACGCCATGAGGTTGCGGTAAAGCATTTCCTCAATAGTACATCCTTTAAGGAAATTGCCTATAATCCCAATATTGAATTTTTAGAAGCAGAAAAATTCCGTATTTTAAAAATTGGCAGTCTGAAAGTATTTGTAGTGCTGGACTTACTATACCGGGATCACTACAATAATAAATGGGTTATCGTCGATTGGAAAACCGGAAAACAATCTGAGGAAGACCCTTATCAGCTTGCCTTGTATGCATTATATCTACTAGAAGCTTTCCCAATTCCCGGACTCGATAATATTGTTATCCGTAATGAATATTTATTGGAAGGCACTCATGTAGAACACTCTCTTGATCCTGTAACTCTGGAAAAGGTTCAGGAGCTTGTCGGTGTCAGCGTTGATAGAATGACCGACTTTCTTGAAAGTCCGACTGAAAATAAGCCAATGGCTCTTGATGCATTCCCTCAAACTACAGATCAAAGAGCATGCAGCCGCTGCAATTTTTATGAGCTTTGCTTTTCATAGATTTATAGGCAGGGAGGGATCTGGATACTGGGGACTATATGTATTCTCCCATGTGGAAGAAAAAAAATATGGGACATTTATCCGAATACAGGACATGTCTCTGCTGCAGAAGCCTATAAAGGAACCCTGCATCATAAAACAAAACAATATGCTGAAAACCGAAATTTACCTTGGGTTATTTTATCAGCTAAACATGGATTCCTGAGGCCGGAAGATGTTGTGCCAAAAAATTATGACATCGGTTTTCATTTTCCAGCCAGTCAAGTAATCACTGCTGCAGAGCTTGCTCAACAATGGAAAAAGCTTAAGCTTGATTGTTTTCGAGAAATTGTACTTCTTGCCGGAAAAAAACACACAAAGGTGCTTCTTCCTCTTATTGGAGATGAGCAGACTCTTCTTCAACCGCTTCAAGGATCACGCGGTATAGGTGATATGCTTAAGAAACTAAATGAGGTTTAGGTATCAAATCAGTAGAGCTTACTACTTGAAATTGTAGTAGTGAGCTTCAAGATCTTTTCTGAGTGCCCGCTTTAAAAACTTCCCGACAGACGTCTTCGGAATTTCTTTCATAAAAATCACATCATCAGGAAGCTGCCATTTGCTGAATTGCGGACTAATAAATTCAATAATTTTCTCTTTGGATACTTTGTTGTTCTCAGGATCTTTCAGCACTACACAGGCAAGCGGTCTTTCCTGCCATTCGGGATGCGGCACGGCTATTACCGCCGCTTCATATACTTCTTGATGTGCCATAATTGCATTTTCCAGATCTACTGAAGAAATCCACTCCCCACCGCTTTTTACAAGATCCTTAGTACGGTCAACAAGCCTCAAATAGCCTTCTTCATTGATAACCGCCACATCTCCGGTATACAGCCAGCCGTCACGGAAAGATTCATTCGTTCTTTCATCTTTATAATATTCATCTGCAATCCACGGGCCTCTTATTAGAAGTTCGCCCATATCAGTGCCATTCCAATTCACTTCTCCGTTCGGGCCTATAATTTTTATTTCTGTCCCAGGTACTGCGAGCCCCTGTGTGGCACGCAGAGACAGTTTTTTTTCTTCATTGTACTCATTATGGTAGCTTTTTAATGTGGACACACTTACCAATGGACTTGTTTCAGTCATTCCATAAGCATGTAAAAACGGAATATTATAATCTTTCTCAAAGGTTTGAATCATTGCTGCGGGTGCAGCAGATCCGCCGCAGAGCACAGTACGAAGACTTTTTGTCTCATATTCCGCTTTTTCAAATTCTTTTAACAGCCCCATCCAGATAGTAGGCACTCCTGCAGTTATGGTGATACGGTATTTATCTATCAATTCAGCAAGAAGAGCAGGGTTGAACTGCGGTCCGGGCATAACCTGCGTGGTCCCAAACCATACTGCTGCAAACGGAAGCCCCCATGCATTCACATGGAACATAGGGACGACCGGCATCATGATATCTTTCTCAGAGAGGGCCGCACTGTCAGCCAGACCCAGAGACATACTATGTAGAACAATGCCGCGGTGGCTGTACATCACCCCTTTTGGTTTACCGGTCGTTGCTGAGGTATAGCACAATCCGGCATTTTCATTTTCATTGATTGATTTATTAAATTCTTTTAAGGGCTCAGCTTCTGAAAGCAGCTGCTCATATGAATAAACATTGGAAAGAGTGGTTTGTGGAAGTGCTCCATCTGCCATAACAATAAAAGCTTTCACTCTCGTAATCTCATTTTTAACCTCTTCAATTACGGGCAGTAAATCTTCATCGACTAATAGAATTTCATCTTCTGCATGGTTTACGATGTAAGCGATGTGCTCTGCCGGCAGGCGGATATTTATCGTATGAAGGACAGCACCTATTCCAGGTATAGCAAAATAGGCCTCAAGATGGCGATGATGATTCCAGGCGAAGGTCGCCACTCGCTGCCCCCGTTGAATGCCGAACTTTTTCAGTACAGTGGCAAGTTTTCTTGTACGCTCACCTACCTGTTCGTATGAGAAATGACTTATACCGGTGGCTGTTCTCGATACAACCTCTTTCTTAGGAAAATATCTTTCAGCTCTCTCCATTAGGTCTGAAATGAGAAGCTGCTTGTTCATCATAAAAATCCTCCTATCATTTTGGCGGCATTCGCAGGGCACCATCCAGCCTGATTGTCTCTCCATTCAGCATTGGGTTTTCGATTATCTGCCTGACAAGCATCGCAAATTCTTCGGTCTGGCCGAGCCTTTTGGGAAACGGTGTACTCTCCCCCAATTTATTCTTTGCTTCTTTTGGCAGGAAGTCCAGATGATGTGTATCAAAGGTCCCCGGCGCAATTGCCATCACCCGTACTCCAAAGCTCGCAAACTCCCGGGCTGCCGGGAGTGTTAAACCAACTACACCGCTTTTGGAAACACTATAGGCGGACTGGCCGACCTGTCCTTCGTATGCGGCGATCGAAGCTGTATTAATAACAATTCCCCGTTCGCCTTCTTCATTTTCTTGATTATGCTGCAATTCAGCTCCAACAAGACGAAGCATATTAAACGTCCCGACCAGGTTAATCTGGATAACTCTTGAAAAGTGCTCCAGGGAGTGTATACTTTTTTTATTAACGATTCTTTCTGCAACTCCTATTCTCGCACAATTAATAAGACCATGGAGGCCGCCCATTTTTTCCTTTCCTTCCATGACGGCTCTCTTCGCGCTTTCTTCTGAAGTAACATCAGTTTTTATAAAGTACGCATTTTTTCCAAGTTTATCTGAGAGTTTTTTACCATTCTGATCATTAATATCAGATATGATGACACGTCCTCCGTATTCTATAATCATTTCACATACAGAGGCCCCAAGACCTGCTGCACCTCCTGCAACAAGAAATACTTTTCCTTTAATCTGCATTTATTGACACTCCTTGTCATCATCCGATTAATTTTTTAAATACCTACGCTACCGACAATATTAGCTATGAAAGCGCTTTAATCCTGCTTTTTTTTGAAAAAATATTTTCGATTCTATGTCAGATGGTAAAACGACTATGAAAATGGGTACAATATGGATATGTGGTAAAACAAAACATGAATAGATTATTTCCAGAGAGATTTGAGGGGATGCCATTGAAAAAAGAGACAGGCTGGATGCTTCTGCGCTTCGTGCTGGTTGTGGTTGCAGCGATTGTGATCGTCTGGAGCATTATCAAAATTTTTTCTTTCACCTATCCTTTTTGGATTGCTGCTTTTTTTGCGTGGTGCTTAAAGCCCCTTTCGTCGTTTTTTCAAAAAAAACTTCGTCTGCCTGCAGGATTAGCAGCTTTAACCGCATTACTTATTGGCATCGCTGTGTTTGGAGGCGTTATTGCGGCGCTCGTCTATTTAATAATTGATAGTATTCAACGTTTTTCTGAAAGAGCGCCGGAGCTTATGGAGAAAGCCTTTTCTGATATCCAGGAATTTCTTGATCGGACCATCACTCCGTTTTTCAGAGAAGCCAGCGGCGTAGCGGAAGACATAGGTGAAGGTGAGGATTTCTCGGTCAATGACGGTCTCTCAGAAATAGGAGCTCAACTCGGCACTGCCATTTCCCAGGTGGCTCAGTGGGCTGCAGATGGTCTCACCCATCTCGTAATCAGTGTACCAACCTTTCTTGTGGCATTTTTGTTTATATTAATTGCCATTTATTTTATAGGGAAGGACTGGGATCGGATGACAGCCGGAGCAAAAGCGCACATTCCCACTTCCGTTCAGGATAAAATCCATCGTTTTCACCGGGCAATGTGGGTGAGGGTTTTTGGATATGTAAAGGCTCAGTTTATATTAATGACAGTCACAGGCATCATCGTATTTACAGGACTGACCATCCTTCAAATACAAGGGGCCCTGCTGCTTTCAATTATTGTCGGGGTTGCAGAGTTCCTGCCATATCTCGGCACAGGTACCATACTAATTCCATGGGGAATATTTCAAATGGTTACTGGTAACATTGTATTGGGGTTAAGCCTTATCATCCTCTATATTATTACGATGATTATACGCCAGACAATCGAACCAAAAGTGCTTTCCTCCAGTATGAACTTAAACCCTTTGGCAGTGCTTATTTCGCTGTTTGCCGGGCTTAAATTATTCGGTGCAGCTGGATTATTTTTCGGTCCGGCTTTTCTTGTTCTAGTCGTTATTCTGATCGATATTGGTGTAATCGAGGATCTCCGCAAATTTATCCGATACGGATTTACTTGAAAATAGACAAAATAATGCTGATTTTGATGCTTTTAAAACACTAATGAAAAACCCCGGTCTGCGTATGAGATCGGGGTCAATTTATATTCAACTTATAGAATGAGATAGCCGATTAATACACCGACACCACCGTACAAAACCGAAAAAGGCATATTTCTCCATGTTATGCGGTACGGATTTTGTTTAGTATTTTGTGCGGTCATTGTAACAGTAATTCCATATGTCCCCACCGCAACAGTTGCCAATGCACCAGTAATTAAGACAATGCCAATGCTTGCCGGATTCATGGTTTCATAGAGAGGCGGCAGTACTTCTATCAAAACACCAACCGTAGCGATGGGATGAACACCGATCATCGACATGGCAAGGTACATGAACTGAATTAATATCAGAATGAGAAGTGGTGTATCAGCAGCTGCTGAAAACGGCGCTCGGATAAGTTCAAGAAAAGGAGTCTCATTCAAACTGCTTGAAAAGAAACCAAGTGATAAGAATAAGACCACGAAATTCTGCATACCATTCGTTCTCATTTTCCATGTTTTCCAGCCAACTATCTTAAAACTTTTAAACCGGCCGATCACAGCGGCCCATAGAAACGCAAAAGGCACTATTACAAAGGTAACTGTTAATATAAAATTAAGTCCCGTGAGGTTGCCGAGTGTTAAAACAATTCCTAAAAATACTGCGAGCGCTAAGAATAATTGGAGAATTTGAATCAAGAGTTCTTTTATATCAATATTTTTATTATTTATCGTCCCTGCAGCCTCATATTCATAGGCTGCAAATCTTCTTTTCCCACACAGTGCATCAATAGCAACAACTGCCATGGAACAGAGAATGAGCCAGGGAAGATATGTCAAATACCCAACTCCAGTTGTATCAATGGTAATCGCCACCATGATCTCCATAGGACTCCAGGCCAGCGCCACAGCAAAAGCTCGAAGGGTTGTTCTGCTTACAAAGGAATCCCGCAATTTTTTTCTTAAACCAGACAGATTATCAAGCAGAACATGCTGAGCCAGCGGAAGGGCTGATAAGTTAATAAAAGAAACCAGAATGTACGTCGTGAATGAACTTCTCATGTAAAGCCTGCCTAAGTCTAATACATTTGCCTTTAGTAATTGATTAATTTTTCGATCAAATCTTCCAGCCCTGACAACACTGTTCATCCACGGCAGCACTGCCAGAAATGCCAGCAGCTGCATGTTAGAAGTCAGAAATATAGGGATATCAGATACCGGCAGTCCGCTCATCCAAAACAGCAGAGCACCCGTACCATTAAATACAATACCAAGAATTTTAAATAGCATCGAGGCTGTAATAAATGAAATAATTAGCATGGGAATAGCAAGAATTCCTGTGAAATACTGTAATTCATTACTATTAATAAATACATTTAATAAAAAAAGTCCTAATACAGCAGCAAACAGCAAATATCTATTATTTAATAAGTACCGCATATGATTTGTCCTCTCTCCAGCGTTCCCTTTCTTCAATCTTTTCATTTTCACACAAACCCTGCTGAAAAGAAAATCATATGCAATAAAACGCCCCGGCTGCTGCCGGAACGTTTTATAAATTATGCACTTTTTTCAATATCCTCTTTCATTTTATCGGAATAGCCGAATAACCAAGTAAGGAAAAAGGCCACGGCGACAGAAAGGAGATTGGCGAAAATATAAAGTAATATTTGCTCGTTAAGATAAAGTAATGTGCCGGGTATAACTGTAATTGCCATACCGGTCGCTTCAAGATTTACAAGCGAGGCAAAAAATCCGCCTGCTGCCCCGCCGATAAGCCCCATAATGAAAGGCTTCATATAACGAAGGTTGACCCCGAAAATGGCTGGTTCTGTTATACCTAGAAAAGCCGACAATGAAGACGGCAGTGCGAGAGCTTTCAGCTTCTTTGATTTCGTTTTTAATCCTACAGCTAAAGCTGCTCCTCCCTGAGCCGCTATTCCGCATGTAATGATCGCATTAAACGGATTACTGTCGTAAGCTTCAAGCAGCTGAATCTCTAAGAAATTAAAAACATGGTGAACTCCAGTAATTACAATAATTTGATGGAAAAAACCGATAATTAAACCACTGATGCCTAATGGTAAATCCAATATTGCCACGGTCGCTGCCATTACAGCGTTTTCCACCGCATGAAGCACCGGGCCTAAAACAAACATAGACAACAAAATCATTACCAATAATGTCAAAAACGGGGTCACAATTAGATCAAGCGCTTCCGGAACAGATTTTCTAACCCTCTTTTCAAACATAGCTCCAAGCATCCCTGCGATAAAAGCAGGAAGTACAGAGCCCTGATAACCAATTACCGGTATGATTCCGAAAAACATTAACGGCTCCTCTGCACCTTCTCCTACCGCATAAGCATCTGGCAGTGATGGGCTGACGAGCATTAAACCTAGTACAATTCCGATTACTGGACTGCCACCGAATACTCGGAATGCTGACCAGGCAACAAGAGCCGGCAGAAAAGCAAATGCAGTATCTGTAAGAACCTGTGTAAAAGTAACCAGGTTTTCCGGGACGGTGTCCGGTGTTAGTCCAAACCACGCCAGAACCTGCTCTTGAAGCAGGAGGCCCCGCAAGCCCATAAACAAACCTGTAGCTACAAGCACAGGAATGATAGGCACGAATACATCACCAAATGTTCTAATTGCCCTTTGAAAAAAATTTCCCTGCTTTGCAGCTTCTTTTTTTTGATCAGACTTAGTGCTTTCTGACAAGCCTAATTTGGTAACCTCATCATACATTCGATTGACTGTACCTGTTCCAAAAATCACCTGATACTGACCGGCATTGTAGAAGGCACCTTTGACTTTTTCTAAATTTTCTACTCTCTCCTGATCGATTTTTTCTTTGTCGTGCACCATAATACGAAGCCTGGTAGCACAGTGTGCAACGGAAGCAACGTTATCTGCACCGCCAACAGCCTCTATTAATTCCTCTGCAATCCGGCGATTTTCTGTCATCATTCTCTCTCCTTTTCGTACGTTATGGAATCGATTCCATAATTGATAATAATATATTGGAATCGATTACATTACAATCATAAACTATCTCTTTTTATTAGTCTATAACCCAACAGCTTTTTTTCAGTCTGACAATGAATATTTAATTTCTTCAGTAAATGTATTGCTGTTACCCTCCCCGCTTCGTTATTAAAATAATCGACCGTTGTAAGCGGCGGTGTTACATATTTTGACAGCTCTGATGCTCCTATTCCCGCTACCGCTACTTCTTTAGGAATGTTTATTTGCTTTTCCTTTAAAAATTCCATTGCCCCGATTGCCAGTCGGTCTGTAACAGCAAAAATTGCATCTGGTTTTCTGGCTGAAGTGCTCCAAATAGTTTGCATAGCCTCATAACCGGAATGAATATTAAACGTACCTTCCTCCATCCATGTATTTTCAATCGATAATTTGTGAAAGTGCATTCTATCTAAATACGCTTTTCTTCGAAGATGGCCGACAGCATTGTCTTTCTCATTAACTCCGATAAAGCCAATCCGCCCGCGGCCTCTATTGATGAACAGTTCTATGAGATCAGCCGCTGCATGATAATCATCATAAACTACACAAGTAATACCTGGAATGTCCTGACCAAGCGCAACTACAGGAACAGTTAAAGCTTTTATTTCCTCCTGGAGTCTTTGATCTGTGTTGGTAGCCATGATTATAATCCCGTCAACCCGTCTGCTTTGAAGCAGCTTCAAGTGCTCAATTTCCTTTTCAAGCTGTAAGTCAGAATTCGCCAATAAAATCTGGTAGCCGTGGGAACTGAGTTCTTCGTCGATTCCATGGACAACTCTGCTGGTGGTTTCCGTCGAAATTTTCGGTAGAATGACACCTATCACTTTTGTTCGTTTTGTACGCATAGCTTTTGCGTGTTCACTTGGTATATAGCCTGTTTCCTCTATTGCCCTTGTAACTCGTTCCTTTACCTCTTTACTGACATAGGTAGAATTATTAAGAACCCTGGACACAGTAGTCCTGGAAACATTGGCGATTTCTGCGATATCTCTTATTGTTACCATGAGGAATTTCCCTTTCATCGTAATATATAGATTCATTATAGGAACTTTTATAATAGTTTTACAAGATTATTGTACTATTTTGGATTATTCTATCGATTTTTATTATAGGAAGATTTCACTGTTTACAGACATATTTCAATTTGTTTAAATGCAGAATTTTGTCTTGAACTTACTATACATAACTTGATACGATGTGAATCGTCCCAGAGACAAACTAAACTATATTTCATTTTTGAAATTGGAGGTTTGAGATTTTGAAATTACATCAAAAAGTTTTCTCAGTTAAAACGCTGGGAGTTCCAGCTGTTGCTGCCGGCTTAGTATTTTTCGCCGGACCGGTAGGTACAGATGCCAGCGAACTAGGTGATACAGATTTAAAATCCGGTCATGAGAGCAGCGAAGTAGAATCACTTCAAGAGCTCCTCAACGAGAAGGGTTTGCTTGACTCAAGCAGCATAAGCGGTTCCTTCTCAGATGAAACAGTATCCGCCGTTGAATCCTATCAGGATGAGAACGGTCTTAGTGTAGATGGTATTGCAGGTCCTAATACATTAGGCGCTCTTGAAATTTTAGGTGAAGGCGACAATGGAGTGCTGGTTGAAAATCTACAAGAAAAACTAGACGAGCTTGGCTACTATGAATCTTCCATTGACGGAATTTTCGGGCCGAAAACTGATGAAGCAGTGACTGATTTCCAAAGCGCTGAAGACATAGGTGTAGATGGACTAGCTGGTCCTGAAACTTTTGGTGCATTAGTCAGCGCACTAAATACTCCTGAGTCTGATGAAACAGAAGAGAGCGAACCTGTTGAAGAATCAGAACCAGCTGAAGAGGAAGAAAGCAGTGAATCTTCTGAAGAAGCAGAAGAGTCTTCCGAACAAGAAAGCACTGAAGCACCAGAAGAAACGGAAGAAGCTGAAGAGACTTCTACTGAGGAATCTGAGAGCACTGAGTCTTCTGAAGACGTAGCTACAGAAACTTCTGACAGCGAAGAAGCAGAAGGCGAGTCCTTGCAAGTGGAAGCTACTGCTTACACTGCAAACTGTACAGGATGCTCTGGCGTTACAGCAACTGGTGTTGACTTAAATGCAAATCCTGATTCTAATGTTATTGCTGTCGACCCTGACGTCATTCCGCTCGGTTCTACTGTTGAAGTAGAAGGTCATGGCACATTTACTGCTGATGATACAGGCGGCGCAATTCAAGGCAATAAAATTGATATCTTTATGCCAAGTCAGAGCGATGCAGAAAGCTTTGGCCGCCAGACTCTTGACGTAACTGTAGTAGATTAATTATTATTACCCTCCCCCCTATAAATAAATGCCCTCCGGCGAATGCCGGGGGCGTTTTTTATACTTTAAGAAGTTTAATCTTCTTAAAGAGATCCAGTATAAAAAAGCTGATGCGGACAGGAGATCAGCTATTTCACCAAACTTCCTTCTTTTCAAAGGGTTGGCGGACATAGGGTACGCTATTTGCTGAAATGGTGTTGAAATCAGTCCTTCATTTTGCTAATAGCGGAACACACGTCCGGCAAAACCCAAAATGCTCGTGTTTATATTTTCACTATGAAATTAGTTCAATGAGAAATAATTTGTTCCTTATTAATTATTTTTTTAAACTGTGCCATGCCCTCTCTCCAATTATTCACACTTAATTGCACTGCTTTCTCCTCGTATTGCTTAAAAGCATGCTCATATCTTTCATCATAATAAAAACGAAGCAGGAGCATAGACACGTGATGGTAGTGCTCTTTTTTCATAGCAATAGAAATTTCTTCATATATATCCGGCTGTAGTTTAGATGATATTTTTTGAATACCTTCTTTTATCTCATTTTTAAAGGTTTTAGGGTCGTAGGTTTGTGTCAATATTTCAGCTCGTTCTTCAAGCGGCATAATCATTTCAATCCTGCGTCCGTTTGCCTTTCCTTCCAGGATAAAATCCGGGATAAAAATGTTCCCTATCCTTTTACTTTCCGCTTCAATGATAAAATATGAGCTGTCTTTCAGTTCTTTCAGCCGCTGCCAGAGCAATAATTCAAATTGTTTCTGGCTTCGTTTTTTCAGGCCTATCTGCCCGAAAGCTGATCCTCTATGGTTTGCGAGTCCTTCTAGGTTTATAACAGGATATCCCTCTTCTTGCAGTGCCTGTAAGATATTAGTTTTTCCTGTCCCGGTGCCTCCTGCCAAGACCACATACTCTCTTTGAGATAGTTTTTCTTTTTCAAAATCAGAAATGATATGTTTTCGGATCGAGCGGATTCCACCTTGTAATTGTGTACAAGAGATGCCTGTCGTCTGCATTAACGAAACAAAAGTACCGCTTCTCATACCACCTCTCCAGCAATATACTACTAACTCTTTTCCACCTGCTTCACTCTTTATTTCTAGAAGCTTTTCATACATTGAAGCAAGTTTTGGACCAACAATCGTCATTCCTTTTTTTATTGCCTCCTGCTTACCTTCCTGCTTATATATTGTACCGACTATGGCTCTCTCTTCATTATTAAAAAGTGGTATATTGACCGCCCCTGCTAAAGCATATTCCTCAAACTCTGCAGGTGATCTGACATCAATGTATTGTTTATCGCTCACGGGTAATTACTCTCCTTCATAAAGAAACAAGAAACTTGCCGTATCCTGCCGTTTACTGTCTACTATTTTATGCTTCTTTTGTAAAAGTCACAAGGTTCTGTACAATTCCTTTTATGCCAATGATGTTTAAGGATGGTTAAATGAAGGAAAAGTTCATAAGTAAAGCGAACGTTACTATGTAAATTGTGAAAGGGGTTTTTGTAATGACACCAGAGGCGATTGCACCTGCATACGGGACAAAAATCAATAGTTTTGAAGAGACTCACCAGACCGAAGTCCCGGATATTTACGAAAGAAGCCGGACTGCTTTTTCAGAATGGTCGAAACTGTCATTAAAGCAGCGCTTGTCTTATTTACAAAAAATGAGGGAGGTTATCGTAGACCTCCAGGAAGAAATTGCTGATATCGTTTCTCTTTCCACAGGAAAAACCAAGACCGATGCTCTTACTGCAGAAGTATTGGCCGCAGCGGACGCAATTAAACATGTAGAAAAAGAAGCTCCCAATGTTCTTGCAAAAGAAAAAGTAAAAACTCCAGTCCATTTTATGGGAAAGACATCTTACATTGATAGAAAACCACGCGGAACTGTGCTCGTTGTTTCACCATGGAACTTTCCATTCCAGCTCGCCTTCACTCCAGTTGCTGAGGCTTTAGCTGCCGGGAACACAGTAATATTAAAGCCTTCAGAAATTACACCGGTCGTAGGTCTTCTAATAAAAAGAATTATGAATATTCTGCCTGAAAATGTTGTACAGACTGTGATTGGCGGAAAAGCACTTGGAGAAGCACTAACAAAAGGCAGACCCGATTATATTCATTTCACCGGTTCTGTAGAAACAGGAAAAGAAATTCAGCAGCAGGCGGCTAAGCAGCTCATACCCACAACACTGGAACTGGGCGGTAAAGATGCAATGCTCGTATTTGATGATGCAAACGTTAAAAGGGCGGCAAAGGCAGCGGTATGGGGAGCTTTTAATAACAGCGGCCAAATCTGTCTTTCTGTAGAAAGAGTTTATGTGCAGGAAGGGATCTATGATGAATTTTTAGCAGAAATTAAATATGAAACTGCTAAATTACGGCAGGGAACACATATTGATGCAGACATAGGTTCGATGACGACCCAGGCTCAAGTAAATGTAGTTAAAAAACATGTCCAGGATGCTCTTGATAAAAATGCGGTACTGGAAAGCGGCAAAGTTCCTGATGAATGGAAAAGTAATGATCCGTTTATAGAGCCAGTCATTTTAACGAATGTAGATCACGGCATGCTTGTTATGAATGAAGAAACCTTTGGCCCAATAATGCCGGTTGCCACCTTTGCAACAGAGGAAGAAGCTGTTCAACTCTCCAATAATACAAGCTACGGTTTGGGGGGAAGTGTGTTTACCAGTGACATTTCTAAGGCAGAACGAATAACCAGTCATTTAATCACAGGAAATGTCACCATTAACGATGTTTTGATTAACGCCGCTAATTATAACCTCCCTTACGGAGGAGTCAATTACGGGGGTATCGGCAAATATCATGGACGAGAAGGGATTAAAAGCTTCAGTATTGAAACATCCGTTATGGTTGACAAAGGCACATCGGTAAAAGAAATTATGTGGTTCCCTTATGCAGGAAAGTACGATATCTTCAAAGAACTAATCGGTAATTACTGGGGTTCCCAGAGGAACTGGAAAGCCTTTATACAATCGTATATGCGGCTTTTGAAAAAATAAAAAAAGGATGGGACATAACGGTCTCTGAAGAGTAAAAAACGCTTCCGATTATCAAAATTGATAGTCGGAAGCATTTCGTTTAATTATATTTAGAATTATCTTGTGCTCTTGGCTGGGAAGAAAGAAAATTATTTATTGCAAAATCCAGACGATTCTACTGAATCTGTCTGGATTGTTTGTTAATTATGAGTTTTTCAAAAATGCTCTGTCAAAACGCTTCGCTTTCCGAGGGCATGGCTCAAGCCTCTTTTTTTATGATCCTTTATTTTCCCAGGGTTTTATCAGCCCGTAAATAGTCTCTGTTACAGGCATGGATAAATGGTTTTTTTTGGCAGCCCGAAGTGCACCTCCATGCAGGTGTTCAACTTCTAAATACTGTCCTTTTCTGAGATCTTGATGCATGGAGGAAGTCCCCTCCACAGGAAGATCTCTAAATTGGGCAGCTGCCTTTTCAACTGCTTCATCAGTAATGGAAGCACCCTCTTTAACTGCAAGTTCTTTCATTTCCTGCAATAATTTAATTGCCGTACGATAAGTACTTTTATGCTTTACGATCTCACCAATTGGCAGGCCGGCTGCGGTGGTGATGCCTGAGAAGGCCGAGATGAACATATACTTGCTCCACATTTGCTTGTGAATATTTTGATGGAGCTTTGCATTTACATTAACACCTTCGAAGGCATCTTCCATCTTCTTACAAATTGAATTTTGATTTTCTGACAGTTTTCCGAAATAAAGATCATGCTGCTCACTTGTATGTATAACATGTCCTCTTTCATCAAGAGTAGCAATAATATAAGCAAGCCCGCCGAGTACCTTCTCAGGTCCAAGCTCAGCTTGAAGAACCTCAATATGTTCCATACCGTTTAAAAGCGGAAGTACAGGTGCCCCCGTCTGCTGGACAAGTGTCTTTAATGCTGGCAGCGCTCCTTCGAGATGCTGACCTTTTATTGCAAGTAAAATTAGATCAGCGTAACCTGCCGCTCCCGGGGATTTCAATACATTTACCTCACTTGATTCAAAATTGCCTTTCGTACTCTGAATCTTTAGGCCATTTTCTATCAGCTGTTGAGCTCTTTTGCTTCTCACTAAATAACTCACATTATGATTACTTTCCATGAGCCTTCCTCCGAAATAAATGCCTAGAGCACCTGCTCCCTGAATAATAATGTTCATACATCTTCACTCCTAATTTTAGTACATTGACCATACTATATCTTATTTTTACAATCTCTTAAGTAAAACTTGGCTTATCGGCCGTTCTAAACGTCGAAAACCTCAGCTTTTCTAATACTTCATCATTTAAAATGAATTAAACTTAATAGTATAAAAAATACATATGTTAAAATAGGTAGACTACCTTGTAGGAGAGAAAAAGAATGCCAAAATTTCAACTAAAAGACTTTCATCCGAAAGTACTTTCTCAAAAACTAATAAATAGATTAAATCCACAGCTTTCTACAGATTCTGGAGAAAGTTCTCTCAGCCGAATGGAAAAAAGACGGCAGGAAAAAGAATCAAAGCTTGATAACAGTCTGTTTCGGGCCTCACTTTCAGCTTTCGTTATCATCTGTGTTCTATTAGCATGTATTCCGATTATTTACTTTTTGCCATGGCCGCAGTTATCGGAATGGTTTGTTTTTGTGCTTCTCGGGGCTCTTTTTATCTCGTTTTCCCTATCTGCCATCACAATAAAAAAACAGTCACGCTATGTGAAGCTGCCATATATGTGGGGAATCATGATTTTTTCGATATTATTATTATTGTTCTACCTTTTTATCTTAGTTTATTTCAGATTTTTACTTTCATAAATATCAGCCCGGCCTAACAGCGGCCTGTCTGCCGGCAAAATAAATTCCGCGATATACTTCATATTGGGCACCAGGTTTTTCAATATCTTCGCCATGTGTAATGGACAATAATGCTGGATTTAGCTCTTTCACGACTCTTCCACTTATGACAGCTTCATCCATATCTGCTGTAAACATTGAAATAGGCGGTGCCAGCCTGCCTCCTCTGGAAGTAAATAAATCACCGCCAATCAGAATGTTATCTCTTTCATGGTAATAAACGGTATGCCCTGGAGAATGCCCTGGTGTATGAATTGGAAGCAGTCCCATCATCGTATACATATTTCCAGCTTCATCAGAAGGGAGTGGCTTTATTAATTTTTCTCCCACATTTTTTTCTTTCTTTTTTCTTCCCGGATAAGGACTTTTTCCAGTAGCATAAGGAATTTCTTCCGGGTGGATATATACAGGGGTTTTTTTCATCTTTAATATGGACTGAATGCCGCCAGTGTGATCAGAATGGCCGTGTGTGAGTAAAATCATTTGGAGAGGGCCGTGCTCTTCGGCAAGCTTTAATAACGGGGCACCCATGTAACGCAGACCTGCATCAATAATTATTGACCCATATTCTGTTTTGACTGCCCAGGCACTCATTTTAATACCTGCCCACGTCTCTAATTTAAAAATATGTTCGGAAATCCGTATAACTTTCATAAATAACCTCCCCTTCCAGCTTAATGAAGAATTGCGGTTAACGTCAATTTTTACAGGGAACATTGAAATTAGTCTGAATAAATTAATTTTAGAAAGGAGTCTGTTTATGCTGCCGCCTTGCCCTTCCTCTCCTAACTGTATCACTTCCATGTGCGATCCCTCTGACAAAAAGCATTATGTTGAGCCGATTTTATTCAGAGGTGAAATGGAAGAAGCAAAACAAATGATCAGGCAGATCATCCAAGAAAATGAACAGGCTTCCCTCGTCCGGGATGATACTGATTATATTAAATCAATTTTTCGTACAAAACTGCTTCGGTTTATTGATGATGTGGATTTTTATTTCGGACAACAGGGTTATGTTCATTTACGGTCAGCCTCACGTATGGGATATTTTGATTTAGGCCAGAACAGAAAGCGGGCACAGGAGATTAAAAATGCATTTGCTGAGAAAGCAGATTGAAAGGGCCAGGGCGTAAGCGCCCTCAGCCCTTTCTATTTCTTCATCTGTCCTTTGTAGAGGCCTGTTTCAACAGTGCATAGGCCATAATTACGCTCGTTACTATAAGTCCTGCTGCCAGACCAAGAATGGCAACAATATCTACAGACATCATATGGACCCCTCCTCTATTCCTTCTCACAGAGTCAAGATACTATCATTATGTACCCTTTTGTCTAATTATTCAAACTATTTTTGCAGAGTCGGGCGCCTCCGCCTCTTATTACTTGCTGAACGACTGTAGAAATTTTACCCGGTCTCCCATCGGAGGAACATTTTCGTCTACTAATTCTATTTCGAGGAGGGCAGGTCCTGTGTCTGGAAAAATTATTGACGGAAGCTTATCAATATCCTTCATGTTACTTATCCGCATTGCAGGAATATTCATTGCTTCAGCTAGAGCTGTTATGTTTACTGGAAGCTGGCTGAAGCGTTCATGAACCCGCTTGTATTGAAGTTTATGACCATGGTGGACCATCCCAAGCCTGGCATTGTTCATGATTATAAATAAGACTGGAAGACCATATTCTTTTGCTGTTAATATTTCCATTCCGTGCATAAAGAAGCACCCATCACCTGTTATACATACTGTAGGTTTCTGTGGATCGGTAACTGCTGCTCCTATCGCTCCGCCTACAGCACTTCCCATAGCACCAAAGTGCACATTGACATCGAAGGTTCCACTTTCCTTCACTCTCATATAATGAATAACATAAGACATAAATTCTCCAATATCGATAAAATACCTGCTGCTTGACGGCAGAATATCCTGCAGAGCTGAAAGTACGTTTTGTGTGTTGTATTCCAAGGATCCCATTCTTTTTGAGGACTGCTTAACTGGGAATTTCTTATAACTATTATTTCCACACCGCTCTAAAAGCGAATGTAAAAGAGCTTGAATTTCAGAGTGTACATTCATGTCTGCAGCATATTTTCTGTTAAATACATCCTTGTCACGATCAACATGTATCACATATTTATTTTGAGTTAGTATAGGATTCCAATTATTAGTGGCTGTCTCGCCCAGACTGGAGCCTAGTATAATAACAGCTGAGTAAGTGGGGTCCTCCAATAATTGTGTTGAAGAGGTATGACCTGCAAAACCAAATATTCCTTTATACAAAGGATGATTATCACAAATAAGTCCTTTGGCCTGAGGAGAAGTAATAATCGGCCATTCAAATCGTTCTGCCAATTTACGTACCTCAGCAGCAGAATTTAATGCCCCCTGCCCTGCGAAAATGACACCTTTCGATCCGCTCATCGTTTGAAGAATCTGTTCCACGATACTTTCTCCTGCTTTCGCTGGAATAGCACGGGATACACCGCTCACAACCGGCCTCTCAATCTCAGCCATCTGTAAATCAATCGGCATTGCGATATGGACCGGCCCCGGAACCCCATCTAATGCAATAGAGACCGCTTTTGAAATCTTTTCCATAAACTCTTCTTTTGTTCGAATAACTTCACTGTATTTTGTTACTTCTCTAAAGCAGGGAGCTGCATTTAATTCTTGTGATGCATTGAGTCCCTGCGAAGCAACCGGGACAGCACCTGTCAAGAACAAAACCGGCTGCTGCTCGCGCATTGCATTTGCTGCTCCGCTTACTAAATTAGTGGCTCCCGGCCCGCTGCTGCCTATACAGACGGCAAGAGATCCTGAATACTTAGCATAGGCAGAAGCCATATAACCTGCAGCACCTTCGTGTTTTGTAATGAAAGGCTCAATTTCTTCATGATTATACAATTCATCGAAAACGGCATTCACAGAACCTGCTGGAATTCCAAAGATATGACGAACACCTATCCCTTTCAAAAATAAAATTAACCATTTCGCTGCTCGCATTGCATGCCTCCCTCAATTTTATATTTGAAAATACAATAATTCCATTTCTTCTGCTGTTATTGGAGAGCTGTATAAAAAGCCCTGGGCCTGATAACAACCTCTTTCAAGTAAGTAGGCAGCCTGTTCATGTGTTTCAACCCCTTCAGCAAGAACCTCCATATTAAGGTTTTCAGCAAGTGTAATAATTGTATCTGTAATGGCAGCATTCTTTTTTTCCAATTCCATACTGCTTACAAAAGTTTGGTCAATTTTTAACAATGTAATTGGAAAATCTTTTAAATATCGAAGGGAGGAATAGCCCGTTCCAAAATCATCAATGGCAAGTCTTATTCCCATTTCAATCAACTCTTTCATTTTCATAGCAGTGTCTTTATTTTGTTTCATTAGCAGATGTTCTGTAATTTCCAGTTCTAATACAGATGCCATTATATCTTCTTCGTATATAATATTTTTGATAGTTTCAACAAAATTTTGATTTCTGAAATGGAGCGGCGAAATATTCACTGCAACTTTTCCTATCGTTAGACCGTGTTCGTTCCATATTTTAACCTGTCTGCATGTTTGGAGGAGCACCCAATTTTCTATGGAAATAATCAGCCCCGTTTCCTCGGCAAGGGAAATAAATCTGCCTGGCTGAAGCTTTCCATATACAGGATGATTCCAGCGAAGCAGTGCTTCTGCTCCAATAATTTTATTTTTTTCAATATCAAATTGCGGCTGATAATAAATTTCAAACTCTTCATAATCTAAAGCTTTAAATAAGGCGTTTTCAAGTTTAAGACGTTCCATCATTTCTGCTTCCATTTCAGGCTGATAGTAACGGTAATGATTGCCTCCGTTTTCTTTACATCGATACATTGCCGAGTCTGCATTTTTTAGAAGCCCTTCTACTGTATGGGAATCTAAAGGATAAATACTTATCCCAATACTAGTTGTCATATAATGCTCTACATTATTGATGATAAAAGGCTGCTGAAATGCCTGAATAATGGCTGAAGCCTTATGATGCATGCTTTCTTTTGAGAGAAGATAAGGGCTGAGGATAGTAAATTCATCGCCCCCCTGCCTGGAAATGGTATCAAACCCATCTAAGACTTCTTCTAGACGAAATGCAACCTTTTTTAAGAGACTGTCTCCGTGGTCATGGCCAAGCGAGTCGTTTACTTTTTTAAAACGATCCAGGTCAAGAAACATAACTCCAAGAGACTCCTTTTGTTTTTCTGCGTAAGCTAAAGCCTGAACCATTCTATCTTTAAACAGCAGCCGGTTCGGCAGCCCGGTGAGATGGTCATAATAGGCATGATATCTAATTTTTTCTTCCATTTGTTTTCTGGAGGTTATATTTCTGAATGTAATCACATACCCAGTCATTTCGTCATGCCTGCGAGTTGCTGTTACGGCAAATTCCGCTGGAAAGCTTGTACCGTTTTTTCGGATGAACGTGTCTTCCCTCCTTGCCTGGGAGGATAAGGCTTCCCGCTGCAGAATAGAAGTCGTAGAAGTAAAGCGTGAGGAGAAGATGTCCCTTATATTTCTCCTTCTAAGCAATTCTTCACTTTCATAGCCGAGCATCTGCAGTGCTGCCGGATTCGAAAATGTGATACCGCCCTGCAGATTAACCCCAAAGATCCCTTCCGCCGCAGCATCGAGAATCATTGCTTTTTCATTCCCGACTTTTTCAAGCTCATTGACAGCGCGTTTAAGCTCTTCATTCTTTTTTTGAAGAGCTGAAGTACGGTCGTCAATGAGCGCATCCTGCTTTTCCATATAAATAAGATTTGCTAGTACAGGAGCAGTTGCATCCACAATTGACTGGATCATTTCTTGTTCATTTATTGAATAATGTTTTACTTTTTCATTGATTAACTGAACGATTGCAACAGTACCAATCACTCCCCCCATCGATATTAGAGGCAGGATAAATATACTTTTTAGCCCGAAACGTTCAATCGCTTCTTTACTTGGCCGTTGATCAACACTGACATCCGGTACAAAGATGCTTTTTCGGGTACGGATGACATCTTTGAACAGTAAATCTTCATGAAAGTTCACATTTAGTTTACTATGAGTTTTTTTCCAGTCTAGCTCTGTCCAAGAGCTTTTTTTACTGAGCATGGCCGGTTTAATGCTTTCCCCGGAAGAAGGATCTACAAAATGTATTCCGATATTATTATTATGTAAAGTTTTTGCAATATAATTAAAGCATTCTTCAATAACTTCTGTAACTGTAGCGCACATAGAAAGGCTATTCGTTACGTCGAGAATCAGCTGCTTTTCATTAATTAAATATTCTTTTCTCTGCAGTTCTTTTGCATTACGCAAGGCGACCGCAGCCATATTTACATATGCTTCCACTGCTTCAACTTCGGAGCGCTCCAGCTCAAGATACATATTATAATTAAATAAAAATACAAGCCCGAAAATTTCCTCTTCGAATGCAATAGGCAGTACAAGCAGAGATTTAATTTTAAAATTACCCACAGCCTCATCGTCCGGCCTTGAATCGGACTCTGTTTTAGGGATATACACCGTCTCCCTGGTGTTGATTACATGACGCACGAGACTATCTTTTTTTGGGTCAATAACCTGGTCGTCCAGCGTCATTCCATTTAATTCCTGCGGTTTTCCGACAAATCCACGGAAAGTATGATCAGACTGCGGAAGATAAATCCCGACCGAATCACAGCGTACTACTTCTTCTGAAATAGCTTCTACGACGTGTTCGAGAACTTCTTTTAATTCTAGTTTTGTATTTATTAACTGGGTAATTTGGGCAAGTCTTGCGTATTTTCTTTCTTCAGACATATGTCTTTTCCCCTCCCACGTCTTCAGCCTTGAATGGAAAGCCCGCATCTTCTGTATACAATTTTCTACAAAACTTGCATAGTTCCTTTGTTTTATAAGAAGAAAAGTATAAAATTTTTGCACTTATTTCTAATATCGACACGTGACAAAATTCATACATGGAAAATAAGTGTTGTTTTATTAGATTTCATTGACCTTCTCTTCAATAAGTAGTATTATATTATTTGATAATGAGAATCTTTATCAATAAGGGAGAGAAACTTATGAAAATACGTTACATAATTGTTTTAATGCTTACTTTCTTTCTCGCTCTTGGTGCCTGCAGCCAGGGAGGAGAAGAAGATGGCGGGGGTAACAGCGAAAACGGGGACAGCGAAAATACTTCTGAAGAAGAAAGCAGCAGTGAATCTGTTACAATTGAGGACGCGGTGGGAGAAACTGAATTAGAAGAAACCCCTGAAGATATTGTTGTGCTAGAATGGGTTTATGCAGAGGACTTACTCGCTCTTGGTGTGCAGCCAGCCGGAGTGGCTGATGTGGCAGGTTATGAAGATTGGGTTAACATTGAACCTGAGTTGTCTGAGGATGTTACGGACGTCGGGACCCGCCAGGAACCAAGTCTGGAAGAGATAGCCAAGCTTGAGCCGGATTTAATAATCACTGCAGCTTCACGGCATGGAGCAATCAGTGATGAATTGAACGATATAGCACCTACACTTATGTTTGAGCCTTACCCTGAAGAAGGGGAGGGTGATCAATACGAAGAAATGGAAACTACTTTTAATGAAATTGCAAAAGCTGTTGATAAAGAAGATGAAGCCGAAACAGTGCTGTCTGATCTCGACGGTGCCTACGAAGATATCGCCGCCGAGCTTGAAGAAAGCGATTATAATGACACAGAAATCGTATTATCACAAGCCTTTAGTGCAAATGAAAATGCAGCACTGCGTTTGTTTACAGATAATTCAATGGTTATGCAAATTCTCGAGAATATCGGTCTGCAGAATGCTTATGATGGAGAATCTTTTGAAGTTTATGGTTATACGGAAACTAGTGTTGAGGCATTAGAACCATATCAGGACGCAGAATTTATGTACATTGTTCAGGAAAACGATAACGTATTTGAAAATCAACTGGCAGACAATTCAGTATGGAATGGTTTAAACTTTGTCGAAGAAGAACGTACACATGCCTTGCCAGGAGACACTTGGACGTTTGGCGGCCCTCTCGCAGCAGAGGTTTTTGCCAGAGAAGCAGCAAACTCATTGTCAGGAGAATAACCCATGAGTAATACCTCACCATATATAAAGGCTGTCCTTATCTTCGGAGGGGGGACAGCCCTCTTATTTGTAATTGCATGTCTTCATTTACTGCAGAGCACTGAGAATATAAATTTATCTATTGTCTGGGAAGCAGTATTGAACGACGGTAATACTCTCGAACATAATATAGTGCGCAGTATTTATTTACCGAGGATAGTTCTTGGAGTCTTATCAGGATTTGCCTTAGCAGGTGCAGGGCTGATTTTCCAGACGCTGACCCGCAATCCCCTTGCTTCACCAAGCACTCTTGGTGTCAACGCTGGAGCATATTTTTTTGTAGTGGCCGGCACCGTTGCTGGACCGACCTGGATTAGTGGAAATGGGTTTGTACTGGCATTTACAGGGGGAGCTCTTGCTGCTCTGCTAGTATTTTTTATGGCTGGAGGAAAACAGGCTACGCCCGTGCGCATGGCGCTGGCAGGAATGGTGCTTACCTTAATGTTTTCCTCGTTTACTTCTACTTTGCAGATATTTTTTGAAAATGAAACTGCCGGGTTGTTTTTATGGGGAAACGGCACTCTCGTGCAGCAGGACTGGAGCGGGATACAATTCATTCTTCCCTGGCTTGCAGTAATTTTTATTTTCCTTACATTTTTATGCCGGAAAATGGACCTGCTTTTACTCGGAGTTGACCAGGCTAAAACACTCGGAGAAAAAACTGGTTTGATTCAAACACTTATGTTTTTCTGCGCTGTAGGTCTGGCTGCTCTCGTGGTGAGTGTCGCAGGACCTATTGCTTTCATTGGGCTGATCGCTCCTCATTTAATGAGATTAGCAGGATATCAGCTTCACGGCATGCTGCTTCCGGCTTCGATGATATGGGGGGCAAATCTACTTCTGGGGGCGGATGTGCTTGGAAGGTATATTGATCCTTCCTTAAATGAGCTCCCCGTTGGTTCTATCACTGCCCTGATAGGAGCGCCATGGCTGATATGGTTAATTCTGCGGTATAAAAATAATTTCTTTGGAGGCGGCGCGAAGGAAACAGTCTCCCCGGGGAATGCTTCCTCCCCTGTCCCGTATCCATTGATTGTTATCGGATCAGGCGCTTTACTTGTTCTATCATTTTTTGGAGGGCTCGCAGGGGGAAACGATGGTTTTGCTGTTATAGAAACATGGAATGCCTTATTTACAGATGAATCATCGGGACAACGTTATATCGTGTATGACCTTCGCCTTGGAAGAGTCCTTTCGGCTGCATTCGCAGGTGCATTGCTTGCACTGAGCGGACTCCTATATCAAGGAATTCTGCGGAATCCACTTGCAGATCCTTCGATTATAGGTGTAACTTCAGGAGCAGGAGTCGGGGTCCTGTCAATTATGTTTGTATTCACCAGCCTTTCTGCTTCCTGGTATCCTGCCGGAGCAATTATCGGAGCCTTCCTATCTGTCGGTCTTGTATTATTTTTCTCATGGAAAACGAGGTTTGAACCAGCAGTACTTGCATTAATAGGTATTGCCCTGTCTGCTGCCGGCGGAGCAATAACGCAAATTTTGATCACTCGATCTAATATGAATGCTGCTTCCGCCCTTACTTGGCTTTCTGGAAGTACGTACGCTTCCGGGTTCAGTGAATTACAGCAATTTTTGATCTGGCCGATCATTATATTAATTCCAGCAGTAATTTACATGATGAATACGATGAATATTCTTTCCCTTGGAGATAATACAGCGATAGGCCTCGGTGTGAAAACTGGCTTTACTAGATCTCTTATTGCTATTTTAGCCACTCTCTCTGCAGCAATGGCCGTTGCCGCTGTCGGTACAATTGGCTTTGTTGGACTCGTGGCGCCTCATCTGGCACGGCTGCTTGCCGGTCACGATAACCGTAAGATATGGCCGATCACTCTTCTATTGGGAGCTGCTTTGCTTGTGGCAGCGGATACTGCAGGAAGGATGGTGCTTGCTCCAAAAGAAATACCTTCCGGTCTCGTAGCAGCTGTCATCGGGGCCCCATTTTTCTTATGGCTAATGGCCCGTAAACCAAAACAGTAATAAACATTAACAATTGACCCGGAAAATGGCAGGCGGCCAAAAAAACAACGAGGCTGCCGGCTGATGAAAGAGTTCTATATATAAGATAATGCCTGACGGAAGCCACAGCCGGTACTCTCCGGACGCTGAATCCGCTATTTTCTCCAAACAGCATGGGTTTTGACTTTGCCGGACATGGTGCTGTTAGTATGATTGGTAGACACCTCTATAACGGAATGGCATCATCATACCAAGGAGGGGTTCACATGGGTGAACAACGGCAACGTTATAGTGAAAAATTCAAAAAAGAAACGGTTCGATTTGT
>NZ_JBHIKY010000002.1:0-306844 GCF_042139015.1 Alteribacillus sp. HJP-4
AACGGACTAGTACCGCATGGTACTATGGCTTCGGCTGACTTCTGATCGTTCAGCGGCTTCTTTCGAAGCCGGTTACCGCAAGAGTACGGCGTGCCAATCAGACCTCCCCGGGTAAGCGCACAGACTTCCTCTCCATGTACCCGCCTCATTTACTGCCCGTCCCTTTTTCGGACTTTGACTTGTTAAGCAGTCTCATCCAAGAAGGACAGCCTGGTATGAGATTCGTGTTCCTCGGATCGGAGATTTGCCTCCAGCTTCCTTCAGATTCCACCTCACGATGGACACCCTTGCCTTTGGCTAACGGCTACAACGACCTTCACCGTTCGGGACTTAAACCCTATAGCGTGTGCGCATGCCGGGCACACTTAAAAAGCTCCCGGGCTAAACCGGGAGCTTGCTGCCATCAGGTATGGCAGGAGAACACTATGCGTTATTCGAATCCGCTTCGGTCTGAAGCTGGACGTTCCGCTGCGGAGAAAAAGTGGAAATAGCGTGTTTATAAACCAGCTGCTGCTTGCCGTCACTATCCAAAACAACAGTGAAATTATCAAATGCTTTGACGTGACCCCGCAGCTGAAAGCCGTTTAATAAAAAGACAGTTACTGGGATCTTTTCTTTTCTAAGCGTATTTAAAAATTGGTCCTGGATATTTACTGGCTGCTTCATTGCTTTCGTCCTCCTCATCCATCTCTAATTCTAAGTATTCGACGATAAAAATTTTTTTCCTTCCAAATACTGAATAATTTCCGTAATTATTTTCCTGAAATCCTTTTTTGTTACATCAAACCATTCCACTTGTTCTTTGTTACGAAACCAGGTAAGCTGACGTTTCGCGTAACGCCTCGAATTTCTTTTTAATAAATCGACTGCATCGTTCAGGGATATATCCCCTGTAAAATAGGGAAAAAATTCTTTATATCCTATCGCCTGAGCTGCTTGGGACTGAGGAGAAATATTTTCAAAAAGCCATCTCGCTTCTTCCACGACCCCGGCTTTTATCATCTTATCCACACGCTCATTAATTCTATTGTATAAAAGCTCTCGTTCCATCGTCAAACCAATCAATGTTATATCGTTATTAGGAGCATTCTTTTCTTGATGTGCAAACGTGCGTTTATGACTGCCGGAATAGTGATTAATTTCCAGTGCTCGGATCACTTTTTTAACATTGTTCGGATGGATGGATTCTGCGCTTACCGGGTCCACTAATTCAAGTTTTGTATGCAATGCTTTCGCTCCATACTCTGCTGCGTACTTTTCAAGCTCTATTCGAAATGTTATGTCAGCAGCTGTATTATGAAATGTTAGATTTCCGGTTAGTGAGCGAATATAAAATCCGGTGCCGCCAACGATTACTGGAATTTTATTTTTATTAGTGATAGTGTGGATCAATTCTTCAGCCTGTTTTTGAAAGTCTGCTGCTGAAAAAGATTCACCAGGTACAAGGAGGTCGATTAAGTGATGAGGAATCATCTGCTGTTCTTGTACAGTAGCCTTGGCTGTCCCAATATCGAGTCCTTTATAAATCTGCATAGAGTCCCCGCTGATGATTTCACCACGAAAACGGCGTGCTATCTCAATACCGGCTGCTGTCTTCCCTACCGCCGTGGGACCTACTACAGCTATAACTCTCTTGCTCATACCTGACCACCTTTCTTCAGCTCAATAACAGCATATTCTGTGGAGGCATGCCGCCGCTTTGGAACAGAGAAACCTAAATAATTGGACTGCGAGCGTATGTTACGTTTCCAGACTACTCGTTTTTTCGCCACTCTTTTCGCTTCAGTAACCGTATTTTCATTTAATTTTTCATAAGAGGCTGCTGCTCTCAGCGGATTCAATGAGCGAGAACTCTCCACAGGAAAGTCAAACATCGGATCAAAATAAATAACATCATACAAATTGTCCGGCTGTTTCTCTAAGAAAGATAGATAATTTTCCGTTACAATAGAAATTCGCCGCATCGCTCTGTTAAAATTATCATCGGTTTCCGTCCAAAATTTTAAACCTTTTTCCACTACCCGAGCGATTTCCTTTTTTGATTCGAGGGCTGTCACATGTCCCGAATCTCCCGTTATAAAGCTCGCAATGATACTGTCTGAGCCGAGGCCAAGCGTACAGTCTAAAAAGGACATTCCGCGTTTGAGCCCTGCAGCTTCAATTAAAGGGTCATGTCCCCCTGCCGCAAGTCTCCTCGTCCGCAGCCACGACATTCCTGGATGAAAAAAGAACGCCTCGTCTGATTTACGAGAATGCCATGTATCGCGGACCGGCCCAACAATATATATATCCTGTGAAGTGTCTGATTTCCATTTTAAAATCGACCGTTTTTTACGATCCATATAAGAAGAGTCCCAGTTCTTCGCGAGCATCCTGGCTTCTTCTCGTACATTTTCAGCGGCTTTTATGGTAGTCGTAATAATCATGGCGCACTCCTCGTGATTATATTCTCCAAAGAAAGTAAAAAAAGGCGTATTCACGCCTTTTTAATTAGTTATCAGATTGGGACTGCTTGAGCATATAAACGGCCATAATCAAACTGACGATCACAATAAATGCGGATACACCTAAAATAACAACGAGATCCAATGGTGTCATGTAAAGATTCCCTCCATAATACTCTTTTCCCTGCATTATATCACGTGCAGCATGCTAGTTTAGTTTGAAATTGTGACAAACTATTGAAAGACAGCTACATAACACGCTTAAACATTTTTTCCATATCATAGCTTGAAAAATGGATAATGATCGGCCTGCCGTGCGGACACGTGTATGGATCAACACATGCCCTTAGATCCTTGATCAGGACCGTCATTTCATCCTCGCGCAAATAACGGTTCGCTTTAATCGCTGCTTTACATGACATGAGAATTGCAGCTTCCTCTAACAGCTTTGCGATATTAACCTTTTTGGCGTCAAGCAGCTGCTGAAGCAGCTCTCGGATGGTGCTTTCCTCTTGACCTTTCGGAAACCACGTCGGATGGCTCCTTATTCTGTAGGTTCTCACACCAAATGGTTCAAGAAACACGCCAACTTTTTCTAATTCCTCCAGATGCGCTTCTAATATTTGTTCTTCTCTCGCCGATAGCTCCATTGTGACAGGAACCATTAGATCTTGAAGCTGATTTGGAGTTTCTCCTATTTTTTGGCGAAAGAATTCATAATAAATCCGCTCTTGAGCTGCGTGCTGGTCAATAATATAAAGACCTTCATGATTTTGGGCAAGAATATATGTGCCATGGAGCTGACCGATTGGTTCAAATTCCGGGACCGTCCCATTCTGCTCAGGCTTCGTACGATCACTATCTTCTTCGTATGGTGCCCTGTCAACTGAATGCTTTTTTTCCTGAACTGCAGAATTCTCTTTTATAGAAGCATACGTTGACTGTTCATTCAGTAAATCTTCAGTCTCGTTTATCATCGATGGAGTCTGATACTTACTTTTCACATATGAAGGTGTTTCTGGTTTTGTCGGCTTCACGCCTCCATCATTTTGCTTCTTCTCCTTCTCAAGCACAAACGCTAATTGCTCAGACTGAGGTTTTTTGGCTCTTTTTTGGTCCATATTTGGTATGAGTGGCTGAGAAGAGATCGTCTGCTTTAGAATATATTCAATCTCTTCAAGGAGTTCTTTTTCTTTACTGAGACGTACCTCAAGCTTGGCAGGATGTACATTGACATCTACAAGGACTGGATCCATTGTCACTTTTAAAATGACAATTGGATACCTGCCGATCGGAAGCAGCGTATGATACGCCCGTTCAATTGCCTTTACAATAGGGAAATGCCTTACAAACCTGCCATTAATAAAAGTAGATATATATTGACGTGAAGCCCGGTTTGTCTCAGGTTTCGCAGCATAACCTTCGATAGTATAATCAAGCGATGAATGCTTCACCTGCAGAAATTGTCTGGCAGTGTTCATTCCATAGATAGCGGCAATAACAGCACGCATATCTCCATTTCCATTCGTAAATAGAAGACGTCGGCCGTTATGGGATAATTCAAAAGACACGCCGGGCTCTGCCAGGGCAAGCCGGTTAATTACATCCGTGAGATTGCCCACTTCTGTATTTATGGTCTTCATATATTTTAAACGGGCAGGCGTATTAAAAAATAAATTTTTTACAGTTATATCTGTCCCTTTTCTACTTTTTGAAGATGTAAAGGCAATTCTTTTTCCTCCCTGGTAACGTATAAGCGTCCCCGGACCTTTTCCAGTACCAGTCACTAAATCAAGCGTTGACACAGCAGCAATACTCGGCAGCGCTTCTCCCCGGAATCCAAAAGATGCAATTCTGAAAAGATCATTTTCTGTTTTTATTTTACTGGTAGCGTGCCGCAGAAAGGCAAGCTCTGCATCTTCTCGTTCCATGCCATTTCCGTTATCTACAACTCGAATCGATGATAAGCCTCCTTCTTCCAGGCTTATTTGTATACGGGAGCTGCCTGCATCGAGAGCATTCTCAACGAGTTCCTTTACGACAGAAGCTGGACGCTCGACCACTTCTCCTGCCGCAATCTTATTAGAAAGGTCGTCCGATAATTTTCTGATTTTGTTCATTAGTTCTGTGCCTCCTTTTACTTAGCGCGAAGCTTGTGCTGATACTTATAAAGCTTCTCAATCGCTTCGATTGGGGACATATGCAGGACGTCTGTTTTTAAAAGGTCAGAGATAATTTTTTCATATGTGTGCTCAGAAGGCTTCTGCACAGGTTCTTCAAACAGCTGCAGCTGTTCCGTGCCAGAGGCTGCTCCGTTGATCTGCTCCGGAGCAGGAGGTTCAGGCGCACGGCGATGACTATTGCTTTCAAGCTCTTTAAGTAAAGATTCGGCTCTGGTGATAACAGCTGCGGGGAGTTCAGCAAGTTTGGCTACATAAATACCATAGCTGCGATCAGCCTTACCCTCCTCTACTTTATGAAGAAATACAACCTCTCCATTTTCTTCAATCGCACGAACATGGACGTTATTCAACGTAGTAAGCTTATCTTCAAGAACCGTAAGCTCATGATAATGAGTAGAGAAAAGAGCTTTCGCTCCAACTACATCATGAATATACTCTACAATAGCCTGAGCGAGCGCCATACCATCATATGTAGAAGTCCCTCTACCGATTTCATCAAGCAGTATTAGACTTGCTGGAGTTGCTTTAGCCAGTGCATGCTTCGTCTCAAGCATTTCGACCATAAAAGTACTTTGACCAGAAGCAAGGTCATCAGCTGCGCCGATTCTTGTAAATATTTGATCAAATAATGGAAGAACAGCTTCATCAGCTGGAACAAAACATCCAGTTTGAGCCATAATGGATATTAAAGCTGTCTGTCGCATATAGGTGCTTTTACCGGCCATATTAGGACCGGTAACGAGAAGAATTTCACGGTTATCATTTAAAGTAATATCATTTGCTACATATTCTCCCTGGTCAAGCATCCGCTCTACAATTGGATGCCTGCCGTCTTTTATTGAAAGATGACGTGTGCTTGTAAAGGCCGGTCTCACATAATGATTCTGCTCAGCCACGACAGAAAATCCCTGCAGGGCATCAATTTCACTAACCGCTTTTGCAGTTTTTTGCAGCGGCTGTAAAAACGCTTTAACTTGATCTCTTAATGCAAGAAACAGCTCATATTCAAGCCCGGTGCTGTTTTCTTCAGCTCCAAGAATAAGTGATTCTTTTTCCTTCAGCTCCGGCGTTATAAAGCGCTCGGCATTCGTTAATGTCTGTTTTCTTTCATAACGGCCCTCCGGCAGGTATTGGATGTTTGCTTTTGTTACTTCAATATAATAGCCGAATACTTTATTAAACCTGACTTTTAACGATTTAATTCCTGTAGCCTGCCGTTCTTCCCTTTCAAGCTTAGAGATCCATTCTTTCCCGTTCCGGCCTGCCGCATTGTATTCATCGAGCTTTTGATGGTATCCATCTTTAAACATGCCGCCCTCAGTAATCGAAACCGGAGGTTCATCTACGAGACTTTCTTCTAAGAGCTTCAGCAGTTCTGAAAAATCCTCCATCTCTGCTGCTTTTTTATTCAGGATATCATGCTGTAGATTTTTTAATAAGTTAATAATGGCAGGAAGTTCTTGAAGAGAACGGCGCAGCTGCACAAGTTCGCGCGCATTAATGTTACCGTAGGATACTTTTCCTGCAAGTCTCTCAAGATCGTATACATAACGGAGATGTGTACGAATATCCTCTCTTTCAAAAAAGCTCGTTAAGAATAATTCGACGATACTCAACCTGTTCTCTATCGCGTCCTGGTGCAGGAGCGGTTCCTCCAGCCATTTCTTAACAAGTCTGCCCCCCATCGCAGTAACCGATTTATCTATCAGCCACAGCAGAGAACCTTTCTTTGTTTTATCACGCAGGGTTTCTGTCAGCTCCAGATTTCTTCTTGAATGAAGATCAAGCTGCATCGTTTCTGCCGGTACATAAGTTTCCACTGGCTGCAAATGGGTAAAGGACCGCTTTTGAGTTCGTTTAAAATAATTCGTCAGCAGTGCCACTGCCTCTAAAAGTTTTTCATTATGTAGGTGTTCACAGACAGAATTAAATTCCGGGTCAAGTGATGAGTTCGGCTCTGGTGATAATACAAGCTCGTTCTTTGGAAGTCCATCATTTGAAAATGTTTCTGGAACGACGAGCTCTTTAATACCCGCTCTTGTCCACTCTCTCTCCCACTCTGTCATATCAGAGGTTAGAAGTGCCGCCGCTGCTTCTCCTGTTGTTAAATCCGCTTTTACGAACGCTGCGGTATGATCTGAAAAAGGGAGAAGCGCTCCGATGAAATTGTTTTCTTTATCCTGAATGGCTTTACCTTCCATAACCGTGCCGGGCGTGATCATCTGAACCACTTCCCGCTTTACAACACCTTTTGCCGTTTTTGGGTCCTCTGTCTGCTCGCAAATGGCGATCTTAAATCCCTTTTCAATTAAAGAAGCTATATAGCTCTCGGCGGAATGATAGGGGACCCCGCACATCGGAATGTCTTCTCCTTTATTCGTTCCCCTCTTTGTCAACGTTATCTCCAGCTCCTGAGCTGCTTTTATGGCATCATCAAAAAACAGCTCGTAAAAATCTCCGAGCCGGTAAAATAAAAAGGCGTCCTCATATTCAGCTTTAATTGCTTTGTACTGCTTCATCATCGGTGTTTCCTCTGGCACAATGGATTCCTCCAACTCATAGGATGCGTCTGCCGTTATTATATCACACAAGGTTATTATGAAAGTAAAAAAAAGCCCTTTCTCCATCTGGACAAAAGGCTTGAAAGTATGATTATTTTTTATCCTTTAAGAAGTCCGTATTAATATCTTTTAGTTCTTCATCAGCCACTTGCTCTTCCCATTTAATATTTTTATAATCATCATCTTCTTCATCATCATGTACTTGAATGCATACCTTTGTTTCTCCGACAACTTCGGCGGCAAATTCTTTTTCCACTTCTACTTTTACATCCTTGCCTTTCTCCCCAATCGTCGCTTCTAGAGTATTCGGCTGTTTAATTGTTCTGGCAATGACATCTACATCGTCGCTGATCCATTCCTTCTGCTTCATAGCAAGCGGAAGTACCTCTGTGTATGCTACATTTTCAGTTGTAACATCTGTTTTCGTATTATCATCGTATGAATACCATACATTGATATCATAGCTGCCGATAATTTCTACAGAGTCACCTTTTCTGTCCGCTTCATACTTATGATTAATGATCCAGCATCCTAAAATGCTGCTAGGCTTTTGAGGAGGCTTGATGACGTGAGTATCTTTACAGTGCTTTCTCCCTTTTCCACAGACTGCTTTGGTCACAATCTCCCGATATCGTACGTTTTGTTTTTCCGACGGCATGCCTTGCCCTCCTTTAATTGTATGTGTAAATGCCGTGCCAGAATGGTCGCATTTACAGTGCTCATGCTTCCACTATATGCATGGCAAATGTCTATGTTGTCTTTTTATTTTGATTTCTCGTTCATACATACGCTGCTTATCCTAAAAATATTCTTAATAAATTACGGTACGTGAAATTATAATTTAAAATTAAAAAGGTGGCTGGGACAAAAGTGAATTTTTTAAGCAAAATCCAGACGATTCTACTGAATCTGTCTAGATTGTTTGTTACCCCTTAAGTTTTTAGTAAATGCTCGTCAAAATGCTTCGTTTCCCACAGGCACGTCTCAAGTGGGCGCTAGTGTCGATGTTTGCCACAGGACGTGGCCGATTAATTCACCAGGCCTCTCGCTTGCTCCTATCTAATCAATCATTTCTTTCTTTATGTAAAGGAATAATTATTGTTCATATCAGACGGCAGTGGAACTTAATAACTTGGTTTGCGTTGCGTTGCCGAAATTTGACAACCAAAGCTTTTTACTCATCGTCTACATATCTTTAGAGAAGTATTTTTAGCATCCTTATGGCGTTTATTCTTCGATTGAAGAACGGAAGGCGGCGACTCCGTTGAGATCAGCGCAGTCTGAAAATCCATTCTGCCGAAGCATCGCTGAGGCAGAATTAGTTGAAGACAAGCCCCGCGGAAAGCGTCCACCTGCAGGGATGAAATCAACAAAACCCAAACTTTCTCTGTTTTATAAAAGCGGATGGGACAAAAGTAAATTTTTTACGCAAAATCCAGACGATTCTACTGTATCTGTCTGGATTGTTTGTTACTCTTGAGTTTTCATAAAATGCTCCGTCAAAACGCTTCGCTTTCCACAGGCACGGCTCAAGCCTCCCCGGCAGAAAGAACACTGCCAATGGAGACTTGAGACTCGTGCTGTCCTGCGACGCACAGGACCGTGCTGGTAGCGATGTTGGCCACAGGACGTGACCTGTTGTTCTAATCGACCAGCAGTCTAGGAATTTGACTGCGCATTGGATCTATTTTCTCGTTCAAGGATTTTAATATTCGTCTTTCAAGAGACTATTTTTAATTTGTCCAAGCCTCTTTATTATTTTTGCTCAATATTCATAAATGGATTTTTCGTCGTCGTACCCTGGAGCTTGTCTCCTCCAGCAGATTCTATAATTTCATCAGTTACTGTATTGGAAATTGTAGTAGATACCAGCTGCAGAAGCTGGTTTACATCGGTTTGACTCTGTTTAAACTCCTGCACGAGTGGAATATCATCAATTTCAGCATTTAGATCATCAATCTGTTGTTCTACCTTTTTCAGTGCCTCAGTTTTTTCATAATGCTGCAGGTTTACTGCTTCTTTTTGTTTCTTTTTTATCTTCCCAATTAATTCCTGCACTTTTAAATTTCGATTAATCTGTTCTTCTGCGCGCTTAAAGAAGTCAACTTCTTCTGTTTCTGCTATCATTTTTCCGAGTTCACGCGCTTTACCGAGCACTTCTTTTTTTGAATAAATCGTCTCACTCATCAGCTTTGCACCTCTGCCATTTCTGTCATATTTCCATCAAGACTCCATGTTTTAGCTTTAGTAATCGTAACATAGACGATCTTACCAATACATGATTTCGGCCCTTGGAAATTCACCAGCTTATTCGTACGGGTCCTCCCGGAAAGAATATCTGCATTTTTTTTGCTTTCCCCTTCGACAAGTACCTCTACTGTCTGCCCTTCAAGTTCTTTATTTCTTCTTGCGGAAATCTCATTGACAACTGCATTCAAGCGAGCTAGTCTATCTTTTTTTACTTCCATTGGCACATTATCCTGCATTTTTGCAGCCGGTGTGCCGTCACGAGGGGAGTAGATATACGTAAAGGCACTGTCATAGTCCATTTCCCGCATAAGGGTCAGTGTATCCTGAAATTGTTCTTCTGTCTCATTTGGAAATCCTACAATAATATCCGTCGTAAACGAAGCATTCGGCATGGCTTTTTTAATCTTGCGGGCAAGCTCCGTATAGCTTTCTCTCGTGTACTTTCTCGCCATCAGCTTTAATACTTTACTGTTCCCCGACTGGACCGGCAGGTGAATGTGTTCCACCAGATTTCCGCCTTTGGCGAGTACGTCAATAAGATGGTCATCGAAATCACGAGGATGGCTGGTCGTAAATCGAACACGCGGGATATCAATTTTTCGGATTTCATCCATGAGATGACCCAGCCCATAGTCTTTGTCCAGGTCTTTTCCGTAGGCATTCACATTTTGTCCAAGCAGCGTAATTTCCTTATAGCCTTGGCGGGCCAGGTCGCGCACCTCCGCAATAATATCCTCAGGGAGCCGGCTTCTTTCCTTTCCGCGAGTATAAGGCACAATGCAATACGTACAGAACTTATCACAGCCATACATAATATTCACCCAGGCCTGCGTTTTGCCAACTCGTTTTCTCGGCATATTCTCTACTACATCGCCTTCTTTAGACCAGACTTCGATCACCATTTCCTTGCCCTGGATTGCATCCTTTAACAAGTGAGGAAGGCGGTGAATATTGTGGGTGCCGAAGATGAGGTCGACATGCTGATGTTTGTTCATAATTTTATTTACGACTGACTCCTCCTGTGACATGCAGCCGCAGACTCCTAAAATTAATTCAGGCTTCTCTTTTTTCAAATGCTTTAAATGACCGACTTCTCCAAACACCTTATTTTCAGCATTTTCACGGATCGCACATGTGTTTAAGAAAATAACATCGGCATCCTCGGCTTCATCTGTGGCGATAAATCCCATATCCTCAAGAATTCCTGCCATATTTTCGGTGTCATGATAATTCATCTGACAGCCATAAGTGCGGATCAAATATTTTTTTCCGGATCCGATCGCTCTCATTTCAGATGGGATGGAGAAATCATAATGCACTTCGACATCTTCTTTTCCACGCCGTTTTCCTTTTTTATAATCCGGCTGGTCATTAATTAAAATACTGCGCCCGCCGATTTTCATGTATTGTTTTCCATCACTGTTTTCTTCCATGCTGGCATTGGAAAAATCGAAATATTTACTAAAATCTTTATTGGAAGCAGTCGTTTTATCAGACGCTGCATGGTTGTCTCGCGTTTCACCCATTTGCTGCTTACGCTGTTCTTCGTTCATGATCAGCTCTCCTTTCATTCTCGCAAAATGGAGAAGGTCCAATATAAAATTATACCCCGTATACACCTGGAAAACAACCGTTTCCGCGACTGCAGCCGTTGTTCAGATTTCAATGAAATAAAAAAGAAGCCGCTTTAATTAACAACAAGGCGCCGGTGACGATTAATGGCAGCCGCTATTTCATATCGTCTCGGCATTGCCATATCCCCAGGATGAGAACCAAAAAATGGAGAGACTCGATCAAGTCCATATTCTGAGACTTCTGCTTCGAGGAATTGTAATACTTCCTCCATCGATGCATTTTCCTCCAGATATCTGCAGGCATACTGTATCATGTTCGCAATCGCATTCGTCTGGGAGCTGTTTAAAAGCTGCTCTACCCCGGTAAGATCTATTGCATCTCGTCCATATAAAATCGTCTGTTTTCCTTTCGCAGCCACTTTACTTTTCTTTCCTTTTTTCGACTGAAAGCAGTTCGTCTGAATAACTCTTTCGGAAATTGGACCGAAATTGCTTCCGGCCTCCATCTGCCGTGAAGAACCATAGAGAGCCGCAATTTCTTTTGCTTTTTTTGTCACATCAGTCGGGCGGTACTCCTCAAGCATCACCACCGAATCAGCCACATCAAAATAGTCACCTGCCCCGCCGACTACCAAAATGGTGGAGACTCCATGATCGGTGTAGAGGGAATTAACTTTATCTATAAATGGAGTAATCGGTTCCTTATCTTTTGCCACGAGCGCCTGCATTCTTCCATCACGGATCATAAAATTGGTCGCACTCGTATCCTCATCAATTAATAAGCAGTTTGTTCCGGCTTCGAGACTTTCCATAATATTAGCAGCCTGGGAAGTACTTCCGCTGGCATTATCAGTACTAAAAGAATCCGTTGATTTATCTATGGGAAGATTAGAGATAAATGGAGAAATATTCACTCCCGCGACACTTCGGCCGTCCTCTGCCCGCACTTTGCATGCGCCTGCCCGGGTAATAACAAATTCTCTTCCGTCCCCGCTGCGATGGTTATATACTCCTCGTTCAATTGCTTCTAATAAGGTGCTTTTTCCATGATAACCGCCCCCGACGATAATATTAATACCTTCTTTTACAGCCATACCTCTAATAGGAGGTCTATGTGGCAGCGGTATTTCCACTCGCATACTGTCCGGCGACTGAAAAGATACAGCGTTTTCTTTAAGCGGTCGATTACTTATCCCGCTCTCTCTGGGCAGAACAGAGTCTTCTGCAATAAAGGTAATCAGTCCGTTCTCTATTAAAAATTCACGAATGGCCTGCTGCTGATCTGCCAGCTCCAGCTGTGCCCGGAGCTTATCAGCAGAATAGTGGAGCACTGCTGTCTCCAGAATTTTAGGAAGATCTCTGCTTAAAAGCTGGACGGCTTCTTTCCCAAGGATCGTTCTTCCTCTTGCCGGAAGGTGAACCGACATTCTAATTTCTATTTCTTTCTCCCTTATCAGAACTGCTGTGCGATCGAGAATTTCCTGGCCGGGTCCGTCAATTTGCAGACTGCTGCTTCTCTGTTTTTTCAGGGCAAGCTGAATTTCTTTAGCAAAGAAATCAACAGAAGCCACCCTTCTTTGCTGGCTGCTATCCGCCTCTGCGCCTAGAGAAAGCAGCTGCCTTCCCACACTTATCCTTATTCTTGAAGGACTCGCATAGGGATCGGGCTGGATATGATCAATATGAAGAGTAAAATTGGGAAATGAATAGCGTCCTTTAATATCGTTGTATGCTTTGTAACCTTTTCGATCTATTCGGTTTAAATGTTGTATTAATTGCTTCATGTCCTGTCTCCTTTCTCGTATCTGAGAGTGATATTACCTCATGTGAGGCTGCGCAAACATCAAAACAGGACCGGAGAAGAATCCCGGTCCTGCATTTTTGTTTACATAAATTCACTTGCAAGCTGTTCAAATTTTTCACGGTCAAGTTCAAGATTGTCATCGGAAAGAGGGGTCTCTTTGTATCCGCTGATAAGATCCTGATATGACAGCTTTTCTTTATCCTGATAAATAAGGCCGGTGACAAGACCTTCATTTTCCATTAATGTCTGCATGGCTAAGATCCTGTTGGAAGAATCATAATTTTCAATTGTATCCAATTTTGTCAAATTTTCCTTAAACCAATCATAAGTGTTCACTTTATTAAATGTAACACATGGACTGAAAACATTGATCAGGGAAAATCCGTTATGATTGATTCCTTCCTCAATTAAAGATGTCAGTTCCTTTAAGTCGCTTGAAAAGCTCTGCGCAACAAATGTAGCGCCTGCGGTTAAGGCTGCTTCCATCACATTTAAAGATGATTCAATTGAGCCTCCCGGCGTGCTTTTGGTCTTAAATCCCATCTCACTGCGGGGGGAGGTCTGCCCTTTTGTTAATCCGTATATCTGGTTATCCATGACAATATACGTCATATTAATATTTCTGCGGATTGAATGAATGGTATGCCCCATTCCAATCGCAAATCCGTCTCCGTCTCCGCCGGAGGCAACAACAGTTAAGTCGCGGTTCGCCATTTTGACACCCTGGGCAAGGGGAAGCACACGTCCATGAACCCCGTGAAAACCATAGGCATTCACATAACCCGACACACGTCCTGAACAGCCGATCCCGGTAATCACAGCGAGCTCATGAGGCTCTAGCCCGACATTGGCAGCGGCCCGCTGGATGGCGGCCTGTACGGAAAAGTCACCGCATCCTGGGCACCAGTTAGGCTTTACTTTATTTCTGAAATCTTTAAAAGTTGCCATTTACAAAACCTCCCTGCACTTGCTGTGAATTTCGGACGGAAGAAACGGGTTTCCATCGTACTTCAATATATTTTCCACTTTTACGCCGGTATTCAGGCGGATAATCTGCCCGAGCTGACCGGTAGCGTTATTTTCAATGACGACTGCTTTTTTAGCTTTGTTCAGCTGTTCAAGTAACTCTTTCTCCGGGAAAGGATGAAGAAGCCGGATATGAGCATGATTCACTTTAAAACCTTCTTTCTCGAGCCGGGGCATAGCTTCTTTAATAGTACCACGGGTGGAGTTGATTCCGATAATTAATAAATCAGCTTCATCATGATTTGCTTCCACATGTACCGGCTCTTCAAACCGTAACGAAAGATTCTTCGTCTTTTTTAGACGCTTATCCATCTGAGTGACACGGTTTTCGGGATTTTCAGAAGGTTTTCCCATTTCATCATGTTCTACACCAGTGACGTGAAAAATCCCATTTTTCGTACCTGGAAGGACACGTTCTGAAATTCCATCAGCTGTGTCCGCATACCTCTTAAAATAATCTCCCGGCGCTTGTTCTTCAAACTCTTCACCGCTGTTCAACCTGCCGCGCTCAATTTTGATTTTATTATAATCTAGAGGTTCAACTGTCTGCTTTCCAAGGGAAAGTGCAAGGTCTGTCATTAAAATGACAGGGCATTGGTATTCATCTGCGAGATTAAAGGCCTGGATTGTATCATAAAACGCTTCCTGAACAGTACTTGGAGCAATAACAATTTTCGGAATCTCCCCGTGTGTCCCATAAAGCATCGCCATCATGTCTGACTGTTCCTGCTTTGTAGGAAGGCCGGTGCTTGGTCCTCCCCGTTGAGTGTCGACAATAACAAGAGGCGTTTCTGTCATGCCGGATAACCCAATCGCTTCCGTCATTAGTGATAAACCAGGCCCAGCTGAAGCGGTAAAGGATCGGACACCACCGTAGTTTGCTCCAATTGCCATGTTTGCTGCTGCAATCTCATCCTCTGTCTGAATGACTGTGCCGCCAAAATCAGGAAATTTTTTAATTAAGTATTCCATAATCTCAGAAGCCGGAGTAATAGGATAAGCCGCCATGAATCGAGACCCGCCTGCAATAGCGCCGAGACCTATGGCGTCATTACCGATCATAAACATCCTCTTATTGCCATCTGCTTTATTCAATCGGAAATTCTCTACATTTCCGCCTGCCTGCTTTTGAAATTGCGCAGCGCCTTCTCGCACGGCGTTCATATTTTTTTCAACGACTGCTTCGCCTTTTTTGCTAAAGATTTCTTCGACGACTTCCTGGTAATTCTCAGTGGATATTCCCAGAATGGCACTGGACGCACCCACAGCCACCATATTTTTCATTAATGAAGTTCCAAGCTCATTAGCAATCTCTGTAAATGGAACATCATAAAGCACTGCTTTGCCGTTCTCCGGAACGACTGGATTAAACTTTGAATCCGCGATGACAATCCCGCCATTTCGAAGCTCTGAATAATTGACATCGATCGTTTCTTGATCAAAAGCTACTAAAATATCAAGATCGTCAGAAATTGAATTAATCTGGCTTGTGCTGACTCTGATTTTATTATTAGTATGTCCACCTTTAATTCTTGAAGAGAAATGACGGTATCCATACAAATAATAACCAAGACGGTTTAACGCAACGGAAAAGATTTCCCCAGTACTTTCAATTCCTTCCCCCTGCTGGCCACCAACTTTCCATGAAAGTTGTTCTATCATGCTCTCTCATCCTTTCCAAACTACTTTCTCTCTCTCGTGTATATAGCTATAGCAGCAAGTTTTTCTTGCTGCTCTTCGGTCAAAGCGGGCACTTTTTCATCTTAGAATGAACAGGCTGAAAAAGCAAGGTTTGTTAAATTAATCTATCCGTTTTCTCATTACTGTATCTATGTATATTGATTATAACAGAGTAATCCTATCAGATTCAAAGGTTTTTTGAAAAATACAACTATTGTTGAGTCAGTACGAAAAGCGTCAGCTCCTTTACTCACTAGCCCTTAGCTTTTTCTTAAGAAGGTCCACGCGGTGCAGGCGGACAGGAGATCCGTTTTTTTGTTATTTTTCACTTTTTTTGAATGGTTGGCGGAAACCAGCTCGCTGCTTGGAGCAAATAGCCGAACCAATGTTCAAAGAACCCGCCGTATTTTGTAAAAAATGAATTTCATTCAAGTCAAAATAAAAAACCGGCTTTAAATGCAGCCGGTTTTTGTTTATTCCTATAATATTCTTCAGCGGGGTTCTACAATCAATTTAATAGCTGTTCTTTCTTCCCCATCAATCTCAATGTCCGTAAACGCAGGGATACAAACAAGATCAATACCGCTTGGAGCCACAAAGCCTCTCGCAATAGCAACAGCCTTGATGGATTGATTCAGGGCGCCTGCTCCGATTGCTTGAATTTCTGCTGCCCCTCTTTCTCGAATAACTCCTGCAAGAGCGCCGGCAACAGAATTAGGGGTGGATTTAGCTGATACTTTTAATACTTCCATCTATAGTACCTCCTTGTTGGGATCTAGCCCTCGTTAACTATATTCATGATGGAGCGTGCTTATTCCTGCTGTGAATAGAAAGAATTTTGCGCTATTTTACTGTTTTATTCGTAAAAAGGAGTTTCGTCGCTGATATGAATGCGCTCTGCCGCTTGGGCTCTGCCGTTCGAAGGATCGAAATGTATTAGGATTCCGTTTAATTGTTCCCGTCCTTTATCTACTTCAAACCTTACTGGCAAATTTGTTAAAAATTTGTTAAGAACACTCTCCTTTTCCATCCCAAGTATCCCATCTAGCGGCCCTGTCATTCCGACGTCCGACTGGTAGGCTGTGCCAGACGGAAGAATTCTCTCGTCAGCTGTCTGCACGTGCGTATGAGTGCCGATCACAGCTGACACTCTTCCATCTAAATACCAGCCGAGCGCTTGTTTTTCGCTCGTGGCTTCTGCATGAAAATCGACAAATATTATAGGCGTCCGCTTTTTTATTTGTTCAATAATTTCATCAGCTTTACGGAAAGGGTCATCGTTAGCAGGCATAAATGTACGGCCCATCAGGTTAATAATCCCTATTTCCAACTGGTTGACCTTAATAATTTTATAGCCCTGGCCGGGTGTTCCGTCCGGGTAATTAGCAGGACGTACCAACAGTGGAGCGTTATCTATAAACGAGAAAATCTCTTTATTGTCCCAGCTGTGGTTCCCAAGCGTCACAGCCTGCGCCCCTTTTTCCAAAAAACGTTTATAGATTTTCTCAGTAATTCCTTTTCCTCCCGCCGCATTTTCTCCATTTACCACTGTAACGGCAGGGTTGTACTTTTTTTTCAGTTTTGGTAAATATTCATCTATCATTTTTCTGCCGGGAGAGCCGACGACATCTCCAATAAACATTAGCTTCATTTCATAATTCCTTTCATCTTCGCAATCTATCCGTCATTATTTACTTGACAGAAGGAATATTAAACGTTTACCTTTATTCTGTCTTCCTGCTAAAGAAAAAAGCGACGTCGTAACGTCGCTTTATTTCGCATATTCGACTGCTCTTGTTTCTCGAATAACGGTCACCCGAATATGTCCAGGATAATCCAGTTCATCCTCAATTCGTTTAGTTATATCTCTCGCCAGACGATGTGCGAGCACATCATCCACTAAATCAGGCTTCACCATGATTCTGACTTCCCGGCCCGCCTGAATAGCGTACGTTTTCTCCACCCCGTCAAAGGATTCAGCAATTTCTTCGAGCTTTTCCAAACGACGGATGTACGTTTCAAGTGTTTCTCTTCTCGCACCAGGCCGTGCCGCTGACAGCGCATCTGCAGCTGCAACGAGTGAGGCGATAACTGAAGTAGCTTCTGTGTCTCCATGGTGAGAGGCAATACTGTTAATTACGACCGGATGCTCTTTATACTTCTGTCCGAGTTCCACGCCTATTTCCACGTGGCTGCCTTCCACTTCATGGTCAATAGCTTTGCCGATATCATGAAGGAGACCTGCACGTTTGGCGAGCTGCTGATCTTCTCCAAGCTCTGCCGCCATTAATGAAGTCAAATGAGCAACCTCCATTGAATGCTTCAATACATTCTGGCCGTAGCTCGTCCGGAACTTAAGACGTCCAAGAATTTTAATAAGATCAGGATGCAGGCCATGTATTCCCATTTCAAATGTTGTCTGCTCTCCATATTCTCTTATCAGTTCATCTACCTCGCGTCTAGATTTTTCCACCATCTCTTCAATTCTGGCAGGATGGATTCGGCCGTCCTGAACAAGTTTATCAAGTGCCGTTCTGGCAACTTCTCTGCGGATTGGATCGAAACCGGATAAAATAACCGCTTCCGGAGTATCGTCAATGATCAAATCAATCCCTGTTAAGGTTTCGAGTGCTCGAATATTCCTGCCTTCACGCCCGATAATCCGCCCCTTCATTTCATCGTTCGGAAGGTTCACTACAGAGACAGTTGTTTCTGCCACGTGATCAGCAGCACAGCGCTGCAGAGCAAGCGACAAAATCTGACGCGATTTCTTATCGGCTTCAGCCCGGGCACGTTCTGTGTGCTCCTTGATCATAATTGCCGTTTCGTGCTCAAGCTCCTGCTGAATATCGGTAAGAATTATATCCCGCGCTTCTTCTCTCGTAAGTCCGGATATCTTTTCAAGCTCTTGTTTCTGTCTGGATAAAATCTCCTCCACTTTGCTATTATTTTCTTCTGCCTGTCGTTGTTTGTCGGCAAGAGTTTCTTCGCGTTTGTCCAGTGATTCTTCTTTCTTGTCCACGAGCTCACTTCTGCGGTCAAGACTTTCTTCTTTGTGCATTAAACGGTTTTCCTGCTTTTGAACTTCATTCTTTCTTTCACGTAAATCCGCTTCTGCTTCAGCCCGAATCTTATGAGCTTCGTCCTTTGCCTCGAGGATTGCTTCCTTTTTATTCGACTCTGCTTTTCTTTCCGAGTCTTCGAGGATCTGACGGGCTGCGTATTCGGCACTGGAAATCTTAGCTTCAGCTGTCGATTTACGAATAAAATAACCAATCAACCCACTAATGACTGCAACGACAATCAGCAAAATGGAGATGAGAAAGATACTATCCATTCTTTTCACCTCCTCTTGCTATCTGTTTGTGTTCTTTCCATTTTTCATTGGAAAGGAGTGTTTCAATTCAATCATAAAACATTGCTTAATAAAGAATGTTTAATGTGCGCGCTCATCACAGTAACGCTGCACCAATCATTAAGAAACATTCATAGAACAGCTGTATTACAGCAGCGTTCTATATTATTGTATCTTCCCAGTGAAGGCATGTCAAGACTTGCCAGCATGGGGAAACCTTTATTTAACAGGGTTTTCAAGAATTATGGAAACATATGAACGGTCTTAATTTCTTGGATCACAATAACAAATTATTTGTACAGCGAAAGAATGAACAATGATTTTTACATTTTGCTTATCTGTATTTTATGTCAAGGAATTTATTTAGAAGGTGATGAAGAGTCCCGAAATTAATGGTTATAAGAATAGTGCCGACTCCTTGAAAAAACTGGACACAGGGGCCGGCAGCTGGATATCGAAGTTGAAATTTTGTACATTTCTATTCTATAAGAAAGATGACCATGGTGTAAAACCGCGGTCATCTTTAAGATGCATTTCATTAAACTATTCATATTATAGGGTGCGTCTTAAGCAGCTCTAACTTATTTAAGAAGAGTCTTTTAAAACATACCGGAAAATTCGTTTTTTATGCTTCCTCGCTATCGAGGGGCAGACCTTCTTTTCCTTCTTCTGTTTGAGCCTTATTCAAATCATAATGATCACGAATTTGAGCTTCAATTGTTGAGGTTACTTCTTCGTTTTCCTTCAGATACTGCTTTGAATTTTCACGTCCCTGTCCGAGGCGGTCTCCCTCATAAGAATACCAGGCACCGCTTTTTTGGACGATATCAAGCTCAGCGGCCATGTCGAGGATAGATCCCTCTCTTGAAATTCCCTCGCCGTACATAATATCTACTTCTGCCTGCTTAAATGGCGGAGCCACTTTGTTTTTTACCACCTTGATTCTTGTTTTGTTCCCGACCATATCATTTCCTTGTTTCAAGGTTTCCGCACGGCGTACCTCGAGACGGACTGAAGAGTAAAATTTCAGTGCGCGCCCCCCTGGAGTTGTTTCAGGGTTTCCGAACATAACCCCGACTTTTTCACGAATTTGATTTATAAACACGCAGATGGAATTCGATTTACTGATAGCTCCGGAAAGCTTTCGGAGCGCCTGCGACATGAGCCTGGCCTGAAGCCCGACGTGTGCATCGCCCATTTCACCCTCAATCTCTGCTTTTGGTACGAGGGCTGCTACAGAATCGACAACAATCATATCTACTGCGCCGCTCCGCACGAGAGCTTCTGCAATTTCCAGCGCCTGTTCTCCCGTATCAGGCTGAGAAAGAAGCAGTTCGTCAATGTCGACCCCCAGATTCTGGGCGTAAGCCGGATCGAGCGCATGCTCCGCATCAATAAATGCTGCCTGGCCGCCGCTTCGCTGAACCTCGGCAATCGCATGAAGAGCAACGGTCGTTTTACCAGAGGATTCCGGACCGTAAATTTCAACGATTCTCCCCCTGGGATATCCGCCGACACCGAGGGCGATATCAACTGCAAGCGCTCCGCTCGATACGGTGGAAACCCTTCTGTCTGTCTGCTCTCCAAGCTTCATAATTGAGCCTTTTCCAAACTGCTTTTCAATATTTCTTAACGCATGATCCAGAGCTGTCTTACGTTCATTCATACTATCTCTCCTTCGCACATTTTCTGACTGATTGTTGTCCCCATGAAACAAACAGTGCGTGTGTATTTCAAACGGTCATTAGAAAGAAGGACCGTATCATTCTATCACCTACTTAATAATAACTTGTTTTTCATCATTTGCCAATACTTTTGCGAACATTTATTCGTATTTTTTCTTATAGTTTGATGAAATTCATCAGTCATTTTCAAAATCCGGAAGGTTCTCCGGGCATCAGTTCAGCTATTTTCTCCAAGCAGCGTACTTTTGGTTGTGACGGAGATGAGTCCCGCTATCGGTCGAAAAGAATGCCAAATCGCCTGCCATTCACGCTATCAGCGTACCTGATGTCCGCCAACCATTCAAAAAAAGGCAAAAAGTAAAAAAATTACCGATCTCCTGTCCGCGTCCAAGAACCGTCCTCTCACGCTGCATCCGAATGTTCGTGTTGGATATACAGAACAGTACTTATGAAGTTGATTCAGTTATTACAAAGAAAACACTGCCTGGAAATCCGGGCAGTGTTTTTCTTTATCGGGAAGGGCGTGCAGGTCTCGGCCTATTTTCCCGCTTCGGACGCGGCTTAGCAGGCTCAAGGTTTACGCGTGCTCCGTTAATGCGTGAATAGCGGAGCGCTTCATACACAAACGGCGCTACATCTTCTGGCACCTCAACAAAAGTAAAGTTTTCAAATATGTCAATCCTTCCGACAGCTTTTCCAGGAATTCCAACCGCGTTTGAAATTTCCTCAATCAGCACCTTTGGACTCATGTTTACATTGCGCCCAACATTGATGAAGAATCTTATCATTCCTTTTGCTCCACCGGTCTCACCAAAATTATATCCATCATCACTTTCTCCGATTGCAGAGGAGAAATTAAGCTTCATAAGAGAACGGACAATGTCCTTTGCTTCATACTGTTCAAGCAGTTCCTCGGTCAACGCATTAAACAAAGAAAGATCTTCATCATCATTCAATTGGTCCGTGATCAGGTTTTTCCATGACTGCTGCTGTTTTTCCACTACTTCTTCAATAGAAGGAACAGCGTGGGATGGAATCGCCATTTTAATTTCAGCCTCAATAGAACGCAGGTGTTTCATTTCCCGTGGTGTAACAAGGGTAAGAGCTTCGCCGCTTTTCCCTGCACGGCCCGTCCGGCCGATTCGGTGGACATAGCTTTCCGGGTCCTGCGGAATATCATAATTGATAACATGAGATACATCGTTTACATCAATACCACGTGCAGCAACATCTGTCGCAACAAGAAATTCTATAGACGAATCACGGAATTTCTTCATGACTGCGTCCCGCTGAGACTGAGTGAGGTCGCCATGAAGGCCATCCGCAAGATATCCTCGTGCCTGCAACGCTTCTGTAAGCTCAGCTACACCTTTTTTCGTCCGGCAGAAAATAATTCCGAGTTCCGGATCCTTACTGTCAAGTATCCGGCACAGTGATTCTTGTTTATTACGCTCAAGGACTTTAAAGTATACTTGATCAATGGAAGGAGCTGTGACCTCACTTTTATTAATCGACACAGTCACCGGGCTATTCATATAACGTCGTGAAAGCTTACGGATAGCAGGCGGCATGGTCGCGGAAAAAAGAAGCGTCTTTCTGTCCGTATTTACCTGCTTCAAAATATTTTCAATATCATCGATAAATCCCATATCAAGCATTTCATCTGCTTCATCCAGGACTACAGCACGTACTTTATCAAGCCTTAACGTTTTTCTGCGCAGATGATCCTGAATTCGGCCCGGAGTCCCAATAACAATTTGAACTCCCTGCTTCAGCGCACGAATCTGGTGTCCGATGGATTGCCCTCCATAAATAGGAAGCGTTCTTATTTTCATATATTTTGAAAGCTTTTGCAGTTCACCGGATACTTGAATGGCAAGCTCGCGTGTCGGTGTTAAAATAATCGTCTGCACATGTGGAGCTGTAGTAATTTGATTTATAAGCGGAATTCCAAATGCTGCCGTTTTTCCGGTCCCGGTCTGGGCCTGACCTATTAAATCTCTGCCCGAGAGGATTTCCGGAATTGCTTTTTCCTGGATGGGGGAGGGTTCTTCAAATCCCATTTCCTTTATCGCCTTTTTTATGTTTTCATTAATATCAAAATCATTAAAATACGTCATTCACTATCACCTTTTCTTTCCATTAACAACCGGCAGCCGTGATACATGCTAACTCTCCGGATTTGTTCACGTACTCCGGCCAAATTTAATAAATGGGAGGATGTCCCTTCGGCTGAGGCAATTCCAACCCATACCGTACCAGCTTCTTTTCCCTCTAAAGGATCGGGTCCTGCAACACCAGTGAAGCTGATGCCGATATTTGAATTCATAATGCTTCGCACTTGTTCAGCCATCTTTTCTGCACATTCTTTACTGACCATCCCATGCTGATCAAGAAATTCTTCATTAATACCGAGAGCGTGCACTTTCGCAATTTTTGTATACGCTGTAATGCCGCCCCGGAAAACAGACGATGCCCCCGAAATATCGGTAATCATTTTTGAGAACCAGCCTCCGGTTAAGCTCTCTGCAGCAGCGAGAGTCAAGGAATGATCCGAGAGCCATTTCACTGTATTGCTGGCCAGCGAGTCGCTGCCTCTGCCATATAAGTATTTTCCAGCTTTATGCTGTATCATTTGATCGAGCTTTTCAAGCATTTCATCAGCTTCCACATAATTTCCTGCACTAGCGGTCAGTCTTAATGTAACTTCTCCTTCAGCAGCGAGGGGAGCAATTGTAGGATTTGTCTGGGTGCTGATCAGATCTTTAAACATTTCTTCAAGACTTGACTCACCGATCCCAAAAAATCGGAGTACTCTGGATAACACTACTTTTTCGCTGTCTTGTTTTTGCTGCAAAAACGGGCGAACATCATGATCGAACATACTTTTCATTTCCCGGGGCGGGCCCGGGAGTAAAATAAACCAGGTACCTTTTTCCTCAACAGCCATACCACAAGCTAATCCTGCTTTATTATAAAACACTTCTGCACCTTCTGTATAGTGAGCCTGCTTAACATTCGATGCAGTCATCACTTTACCGATCCTGTCAAAAAACTCTTTCATGTTATCATGAGTTTTTTTATGAACAATAAGCTTTCTGCCGGTAAATTCTGAGATAACTTCCTTAGTTAAATCATCCTCAGTCGGACCAAGTCCTCCTGTTAGTATAACAACTTCTGCCCGTTCGCCAGCTTCTGAAAGCGAATCGCGGAGACGATTCCAGTTATCTCCAACGACAGTATGGCGGTACACATTTATGCCAATTCCGGCAAGTTCTGCGGATAAGTATTGTCCATTCGTATTAGCAATTTGACCGAGCAGAAGCTCTGATCCAACAGCAATAATTTCAGCATTCATAATCGTATATCCCCGCCTTTCTTACATGGAATGTTTAAAAATGTGCTTATTTTTCATAAAATAATCAACACCGGAAACAATGGTTAAAAGCACCGCAATCCACATCAATGCCATTCCCGCTGGTATGCCCCACAGCTCGAATGGAAGATTGTAAAAAAGCAAAACGGAAAGAGCAGTCATTTGAAACACGGTCTTCCATTTGCCGAGCCCGCTTGCCGCAATCACTTCACCACTGCTGGCTGCTACAAGGCGTATACCGGTCACCGCAAATTCGCGGCTTAAAATAACGATAGCCATCCAAGCTGGCAGCATTTCAATCTCTATCAGAGACAGAAGCGCAGCTGTAACGAGAAGCTTGTCTGCGAGCGGATCAAGAAATTTACCGAAATTTGTTACGAGTTCAAGTTTTCTCGCATAGTAACCATCAAGCCAGTCTGTTGAGGCCGCAATTACAAATAAAACAAATCCTATCAAATGAGAAACAGGGAACATGCCAGCACTCGTTTCTATTTCTCCTAATGGCAGTGGTACAAGCATAAACACCATAAAAATAGGAATAAGGGCGATTCTTGCAATTGTTATTTTATTCGGCAGATTCATCGTTCACCCTCTTTTCTGTCGTCTTTACCGGATGAAGTCCCTCGTTATTGTACCATATAATAATAATAGATAGGCTGATATAGCATGGATTTGGTGGAAGAAGAAGAAAAAAGCCCCAACTGGAGAACGGGACTTTCTTGCATGTATCATTCTTCTGGATCTTTATCAAAGCGTAGTTTTTGGTGAGGAGCGCTGTCCGGATATTCAATTTCATTGCCGTTAAAGCTGACGGTCACAGCACTGGAATTCCCGATGTTGAGAATCACAAAATCTCGGTCGCTGTAATCAATCTCAACAGATTCTCCGTCGCCGGGGCTTGATATTTCTTCAATAATGCTTCCGTTATCATTCCAGTCTTCTCTGGCGTCCACATAAGATTCCCCTGAAAATTCAAGCTCAATATTCATATTATCCGAACCGGATACTTCGAATACCGCACGGCGGTTTTCAGAAGAGACAAGTTCAGGGGCTGAATCACTATCCTCCGACTCCTCATTGCCTTCTTCCCCTGTATCTTCCTCTTCATCGCCTTCATTTGAATTGTCGCCATTTTCCGAATCATTTTCGGATTGCTCTGGTTCCTCTTCTTCTGGTTCCGCAGATGTTTCTTCATCGTTAACATCTGATTCCACCCCAGGATCATTTTCAGGGGAGATGCCGTCAGAAGTGCTATTATTCATTCCCTGGACCACAACCCAAATACTAGAAGCAACGATCACCAAAAATAAAATACCTATCGCTGCAGGTACGATTGAAGAGTTTTTTTTCTTTTTTTGAGTGCCGGCATGCCGTGGCCTTGCCCGTTCTGCCCGTGACGGAAGATCACTCGTCTGCTGCTTAGGCTGAGGAAGCTCTGAACCGTAGTTTTCAAATACCTCATCAGGATTTAAATGCAGCGCTTCGGCATAGCTTTTAACAAAAGCCCTTGCGTAAAAAGCTCCAGGCAACTGATCATAGCTGCCGCTTTCAATAGCCTGCAGGTAACGCTTCTGTATTTTTGTTAACTCCTGCATTCTTTCAAGCGTAAGGCCCTGATCTTCTCTTTTTGATTTCAAAAATAATCCTAGCTCTGACAATTTTAACACCTACCAACTAACTGATATCAAAAGATGAAAAGCCGGAATCTACAACGTCATAAGTGATTTCTTCTTTCTCATCATTTCGTAATTCAATTATACAATCAAAATCTTCCAAAGAATATGGAGATTCCCGCACAAATATGTCCGGATGCTCGACTACTTTAACAGCAGGAAGTCTCATAATTTCGTCGACGAGAAGCCGGTGTTTTTCAGAAGCTCTCATCATTGTGACGATTCCATCGATGATATATATATAGCCTTCTTCTCGTTCATCATCAGCGAGCTGGCTTCGAACCGTCTGGCGGAGCAACGTGGAGGAAATAAAACTCCAGTGCTTGTTGGCACAAACGCTCGCCGCCACTAATGATTCTGTTTTTCCCACTCTGGGCATGCCCCTGATACCGACTAAATAATGACGGTCCTTTTTAAACAGCTCTGCCATAAAATCAACGAGAAGACCAAGCTCATCTCGTACAAAGCGGAAGGTCTTCTTGTCGTCTGCATCACGTTCTATGTATCTTCCATGCATCACTGCCAGTCTGTCGCGAAGTCTCGGTTCCCTTAATTTACGAACTGTAATCGTATCCATTGTTTCTAAAATGGAACGAAATCTGGTCACCTGATCGTCATTGCGGCTGCGGATCAGCATTCCTCTGCGTCTATCTTCTACACCGTTAATCGTTACTATATTAATGGAGAGCATACCGAGCAGAGATGAAATATCACCTAGTAAGCCGGGACGATTCTGGTGGATTTCATATTCCAAATACCATTCTTTTTTATCCGGCACTTTCGGATCCCCTCCATAATCTAATGAGATGATAATGTTATTTTACGCTAATTTTTTTGTTTTGAACAGGCTTATTCGAATTTTGCAACAATGGTCCTTTTCATTTCATTCGACTAAATAGAAAAAAGGCTGCAGTGCAAAGATAATCTGCTGCAGCCTTTTTTCTCTTACTTTGATTGGACAAGCTTCACCATCATATTTGCAATTGTATGCTGCTCTTTTTCATCTGCAACCTTCCACAAATCGGCAAGAACTCGTTCTTGTTCATTTTTCGGTTCTACCTGGCCGGATAAATACTCGCCGACCTCATAAGCGATGTCGCTGATGACTTCATTATTCATTCCGTCATGCTTTGCCTGATCGAGTCTCGTGCCGAGAAAATCCTTCCACTGATCCCAATTATCGAGTACAGACATAGAAATCCCTCCTTCTTGTATGTTCAAGATTACTATGCCCAAAAGAAGAATTCCTATGTAAATTTCTTTTCGTTTACCAGCCCCCATCCACCTTAAGAATATGGCCGTGCACGTAGCTTGCCCGCTCAGAAAGTAAAAATTCTACAGAACTGGCTACTTCCTCAGCTTTTCCAATTCTTCCGGCAGAGATATTGTCTTCAAGCTCCCTCAGTTCGGGTTCCGACAAATGAGCAATCATTTTGGACTTGACCACTCCCGGCGCCACCGCATTGATGCGGATCCCTGAGCGGGCGGTCTCCTTGGACAGCGCTTTTACAAAGCCGTTTATTCCACTTTTCACAGTAGAATATACCACTTCCATTGCAGCGCCCTCCTGCCCCCAGATCGATGAAACAAATACAAAGCAGCCTTTCTTTCGATGAATCATGGCGGGAAGCAGCAATTGTGTCAGCTCCATTGCACTTCCTAAATGAAGCTGAATAAGCTCACTCATCTCCTGCTGTGTTATCTCTTGAAATAGTTGATAATGAGCGGTCCCGCAGGCATATACTACCTTATCCACGCGAGGTTCTATTGTCTTAAAAAGCAGGGCCGCACTCTGTGGCTTGGATAAGTCTGCCTGCAGAATGTCGGCTTCAGCTCCGCGTGCTTTACACTCTCTTTTAACTTGCTCTGCCTGTTCTTTAGAAAAGGCATAATGCAGCAGCAGATTCATATCAGGTCCGGCAAGCTCAAGAGCGATCGCACTGCCGATCGCTCCACTTGCTCCTGTAATCAGGATACACTCCCCCATTTTCAGGCCTCTTTTTTAATAACCTGGGAAACGGAACGAGATTTTTCCGAAAAATGGTTTTGCAGCTGTTTGTTGATGTCTTCTACCGTTAAAGATTCAAGGATCGGAATAGTATCAAAAAGATGCACATTATGAAAGGCACAGCTCGTAAATTGATTCGCAATGAATTCAGGGGAATTTAACTGCTTTAAAAAATTTCCGATTTTCTTTTTCCGGACTCGTTCAAAGTTTTCGTCATCCACACCTTTTTCCATTGCGGATGCAAATGCGTCCGTTAATTTTTTTTCAAGCTGATCAGGATCAGGCGTATCTCCCCCTGCGGCTACAAAGGAAAAAGAGCGTTCTACCGATATATCGATGGAAAACGAATCATCGATTAAACCTTCTTCATAAAGCTCTTCATATAAATCTGATCCCGCTCCAAAGAGGGCATCCAGCAGCAGCTGCATTTTAAGTTCATATTCGAGCATCTCTCTGCCATTCAGGTCTGATGCCTTCAATTTAAAACCAACCAGGCATTTAGGAGTATTTACACTCATTTTCACGACCTTCTTAGCCGTAACAACCTCCTCAGGTTCTGTTTGAAGAAAGCGTTTGATATCTTCAGGCTCTTTAAAAGTTTTTTGCTCCTGATTTCTCTTTACAAGATCTATAATATGCTCTGGATCAGCGTCTCCAGTCACAAAGAAAATCATATTGGAGGGATGATAAAAGGTGTTGTAGCACTCATATAAGTCATCTTTTGTTATTTCGTAAATAGAGTCAGCTGTACCGGCAATATCTATTTTCACCGGGTGGTTTGCATACATGCTGCCGAGCAGATTAAAAAAAAGCTGCCAGTCCGGATTATCATCATACATGCTGATCTCCTGTTCGATAATCCCTTTTTCCTTTTCAACACTTTCCGCCGTAAAATAAGGATGCTGCACAAAATCAAGCAGGGTCGTAATATTTTCATCCGTATTCGATGTACTTGAAAATAAATATGCCGTTTTTGTAAAGCTCGTAAAAGCATTTGCTGCTGCACCTTGTTCACCGAAGGTTTGAAAGACATCACCTTTTTCATCCTCGAACATTTTATGCTCGAGAAAATGAGCAATACCATCCGGTACTTTGACCTCTTCATTTTTTCCTATCGGAGTAAAATGATTATCGATCGAACCATAATTTGTCGTAAAGCTGGCAAAAGTTTTATGAAATCCGGCCTTGGGGATAACGTAAACTTGGAGGCCGTTTGCGAGCGTTTCTTTATAAAGCTTCTCTTCAAGCTGGTCAAATATTTTTTCTTCCATTTTAATTTCTTTCCTCCTTGCCGCACAAAAAGTAGATCGTATCGAGATTCAGCTCTTCGGCACATGAAATTATATCTTCTTTTTTTACCTCATCAATCTGCTGTATCCATTCAGCAAGCGGTCTGTTTTTTCTGGACACTACTCCCTGATAAGACAGCTCCACCATTCCTCTTGCTGAGTCTGCTGTTTCTAACAGCTGGTTTTTCAGCATCCTTTTTGTCTGCTCTACTTCTTCCTCCGTAAATTCACCTTTTCTCATATCCTCGAGCTGTTCTTTAATAATGGTGACTGCCCTGTCGTATTTGCCTGCCTCTATCCCTGACATAACAAAAACGAGTCCTTTTTGACTCTCATATCGGGAGGCTGCATAGTAAGCGAGACTCTCTTTTTCACGGACGTTAATAAAAAGCTTGGAATGCGGGAAACCACCGAATAAACCGTTCATTACCTGCATGGCGGGAAACTTTTCATTTTCGAAGGTCACCGGTGTCCGGTAGCCGATGTGCAGCTTGCCCTGCTGAACATCATCGGTTTCGGTTACATGATTTTCCCCGGTCTGGACCTTGTCATTAACGGTCTCTGGAGGAGTATCAGCTGCGGAAGACTTTACTTGAAACAGATCAGCCTGCTTTCTCACCTGTTCCTCTGTAATGTCTCCAACAATATATAAGCGGATGTCATCATCGGCAAGCATTTGTTGATATTCCTGATAAAGATCAGCCGTGCTTAACGCTTTAACTTCTTCGGTTTTTCCATAAGGGTGGACGCCAAATGGCTCTCCCTGGCACATGATCTCAAGCATGCGTACATTGGCATATCTGATTTTGTCATCATAAATAGAACCTATTTTTTGAATAAGATTTCTTTTTTCTTCTTCGACTATTTTTTTTGAAAAAGTATTCTCTTCGATCAGAGGTTTTTCAAGGATGTCTCTTAGAAAAGAAATACTTTTTTCAAATAGTGAAGGGTCCTCCTGCAAATATTTTTCATTGGCTGTTTCCATGCGGAAGCTGATTACGTGGTTCTCTCCTTTTTTTGAGATATCGTTACTGAAAGAGGCGCCGTACAGCTCATCGAGAAACAGTCTAATTTTCTTTCGTGTCGGCAGGCCCGCCGTGCCGCTTTTTAACACATTGGCAAGCAGTGCCCTCGGTGCCGCATTTTCATGGGAAAGCTTAGTTTTTAACTGCAGAACAAGTGTGGTGGTTTTATACTTTTTTGTTGAAATCAAATGGATTGGAAAAGGCAGATCTGTGATTATTTTTTCATTGTGCATTTCATTTCCTCCTTGAACCCTATCGAGACTGAATTTCTTCTTCTGTGCGGCTTACAAGTACTTCACGCGGCTTGCTTCCTTCGTACGGTCCGACAATGCCGCGCATTTCCATTTCGTCAATCAGGCGGGCAGCGCGGGTATAGCCAATTCGAAAGCGGCGCTGCAGCATCGATACAGATGCACTTTGCATTTGTAAAATCAGGGCGACTGCTTCATCATATAATTCGTCGCTGACTTCTGCTTTAACCTCAGGCTTGTCATCTGGAATCATTTCTTCCTGGTAAGAGGCTTTCTGCTGGGAGATTACTGCATCGACGATTGCTTCAACTTCATGATCTGATACGAATGCTCCCTGAACTCTTGTAGCTTTGTTTGCTCCGACGGGCTGAAACAGCATATCACCTTTCCCCAATAATTTTTCTGCACCGGACGAATCCAGGATCGTTCTTGAGTCAATTTGGCTGGAAACCCCAAAGGCAATCCGCGAAGGAATGTTTGCTTTAATGACCCCGGTGATGACATCAACTGAAGGACGCTGTGTCGCAATAATCATGTGAATGCCTGCAGCTCTTGCCATTTGAGCAAGTCTTGTGATTGCATCTTCCACATCACTGGAGGCTACCATCATTAAATCAGCCAGCTCATCAACTATAACGACAATGTAAGGAAGCTCCGGCTGCTTTTCTCCCTTTTCATTATTCTGTCTTTTTATGAAATCATTATAACCTCCAATATTTCTTGTACCACTGTGTGAAAAAAGATCATAACGTCTTTCCATCTCAGCAACGACTTTTTTTAAAGCCTGTGCTGCCTTTTTTGGTTCTGTTACGACTGGAGCCAGCAGATGCGGGACTCCGTTATACACATTTAGTTCAACCATTTTCGGATCAATCATCATCAGCTTCACTTCATGGGGCCTGGCCTTCATTAATATGCTGGAAATGATGCCGTTAATACATACACTTTTTCCGCTCCCTGTAGCACCTGCCACAAGCAGGTGCGGCATTTTATCAAGTGAGGCGAGAACCGGTTCACCTGAAATATCCCGGCCGAGACCAACAGAAAGTACATGATCTTTCTTTTTGAATCCCGCTTCAAGTACTTCCCGCAGGGTCACCATCGCCACTTCCTGGTTCGGGACCTCTATTCCAATCGCTGATTTTCCGGGAATCGGGGCTTCCATGCGAATATCCTTCGCAGCTAATGCAAGTGCCAGATCGTCCGCCAGATTGACTATTTTACTCACTTTCACACCGGTATCGGGCTGTACTTCATATTTTGTCACGGCAGGTCCAAGATGAACTTCATTAACTCTGGCTTTTACTCCAAAGCTTTCCAATGTTTTTTCTAATTTTCGTGCATTTGAAGATATTAGTCCGCGTTCATGCTTTTGAGAGTTATGCTTTGGAGAACCTAATAAATCAGGAGATGGAAGGACATAATCTTTATTCTCAGTTTCTCCTGTGATAAGCGGTTCTGCTTCGAGCTTCGGTTCATTATTTGGTGACTCTTTACGTCTGGGTTCCGCCTTTGTGGGAACGATATCCGGACTTTTATTCGAATTATCAGCTCCCGGCGTATCGACTGGATAAGCATGCTCAGCAAAATTATAAATAACCGGCTCTTGTTCATCAATTTCCTGTTCATGTGCTGCAGTCTGTGACTGCTCTTTGGTGCGTGTATTTTTTTCTTTAGGGTCTGTTTTCTTACGGACTGTTTTCGCTGCTGCATCAGACCATTTCTGCCTTCCGGCGGCAAAGCTTTTTTTCAATCCCGGACCTATTTTTTTCATAAGATAGTCGCTTACATCTTTAATGGAGAGTCCCGTAATTAAAAGGAATGACAATATAAAAAACAACATTGCGATAATCCTCGTGCCGCCGCTCCCAAACAGAAAGTGGGTCGTTACAAAAAGCACAGCACCTGCCATACCGCCTCCCAGCTCACCTGCTGTACTGAGTCCGACCGCATCTATCCAAAACAGTTCCCAGGTAGTTATTATTGCAGAGGACTCCTGAAATGCTCCTGCTCTTCCCATACCTTCTATAAGCTCAAGGTGACTGAGCAGCAATATCGTAATTACAGTAAGAAATAATCCGCCCCAGCGCTTTCCTTTAAATACCGGGAGCTTTCGTTTAGCAATCATATATAAGGCGGAGCCCATAACAAATATGTTTAAAAGAGGATGCCAGTCCCCCACAAAAAAACGAAAAAATTGCACGAAAATATTTCCGGCAGCCCCAAAATGAAAAAGCGCCAGCAGGCCGAACGTAAGCAGAAGTAATCCACAAAGCTCAAATTTCATCTGCGTTTTCCACTGTTTATTGGTACGTTTTTTCCGCTTTGTGCTCTTAGCCATTCCATCACCTCATTCATCCCATTACTTTATGTAAACAACGAATGCAGCGCAAAAGGATAAATGCGCTGCTACGTCTTTAACTATTATTTATGGCTGGAAATTATCCTTCATACCTAACAATTACCTGTTTCTATATTATTATAGCATATCTTTCCTGTTTCCCGGCAGACGATTTAAATATCTATCTTTTTTCCCAGACCGATCCCGGCTGATACTCCGGCTTCAAATAATCATTAGGATTCGTGCTGTTTAAAGAGGCAACAATCCAGCTGCTTTCATGTTTTTCTACAGTGACCATGCCATGAGAAATTTCAACATTTTTTCTGTTTTTCCAGTCCGATTCATCAGCTGGAAATACAGATTCTGCGGCCATCGGTGTGTAAAGAATCATTGAATCATGTCCTCCTCTTTTTTGTGGTTTTCATCGATCCATGTGTTTAACGTTCTTAGTGCAGAGCCGATTCCGCCTACTTCATCAATCAGGCCGTACTCCACCGCATCCGGACCGACGACATTTGTACCGATGTCTCTTGTTAAATTTCCTTTTTCAAACATAAGTTCTTTAAATTTTTCCTCAGAAATATTGGAGTGTTTCGTGACAAACTTAATTACACGCTCCTGCATTTTATCTAGATATTCAAAGGTCTGCGGCACCCCGATGACCAGTCCTGTTAAACGGATTGGATGGATCGTCATGGTAGCTGTTTCAGCGATATAAGATCGATCCGCAGCAACAGATATAGGGACTCCGATGGAATGCCCTCCACCCAGAACGAGTGCAACAGTAGGCTTGCTCATAGTCGCAACCATTTCAGAAATTGCAAGACCCGCTTCGACATCACCTCCGACTGTATTCAAAATAATAAGAAGTCCTTCGATCTTCGGATTTTGTTCAGCCGCCACAAGCTGAGGAATTATATGTTCATATTTAGTAGTTTTGTTTTGAGGCGGCAGCTGCATATGCCCTTCAATCTGTCCGACAATCGTAATGCAGTGAATATTCGAGTTTTCCATTGAGGCAACATTTGTCTGGCCAAGCTCCTGAATTTTATTGACGAGGCTTGATTCTTTATTTTCATCTTTCTCCGTCTCAGGCTTCTGCGGTTCCTCTGGATTTTGATCATTTTGCATAGGTGATGCCTCCTTTTACATATTACATGTAGTATTGCCGAACTCTGCGTGCTCAATACGAAAGGAAAGCGCACTGCCCTGCAGGAGGCTGTGCGCTTAGATCACCTATTTCAAACTTTAACTTCCATAATGATCGGCAAAATCATCGGTCGGCGTTTTGTTTTTTCATATAAATATCTGCTTAATACGTCGCGGATACTGCTTTTCAGCGAGGACCACTCATTGACGTTTTCACTCATGCACTTTTCAAGAGTTGCTGACACTTTTTTGTTTGCTTCTTCAAGTAATTCTTCTGATTCGCGGACATAGACAAAACCTCTTGAAATAATATCAGGTCCTGACACAATCGCACCCGATTTCTTATTCAAGGTTACGACAACCACCAGTATACCATCTTCGGATAGCAGCCGCCGGTCGCGGAGTACAATATTCCCAACATCTCCCACTCCGAGGCCGTCAATAAGCACATTGCCTGAAGCAACCTTGCTCGCGAGCCTTGCTTTGCCATTCGTAAATTCCACGACATCCCCTTTATCCAAAAGAAAAATGTTCTCAGTCTTTACGCCGGTCATTTCAGCAAGATCCCCGTGAGCGCTCTGGACACGGTATTCTCCGTGAATCGGAATAAAATATTTCGGCTTCAACAGGTTCAGCATCAGCAGAAGTTCTTCCTGGCTTGCATGACCGGACGTATGGACCTGATCATTTCCATAGACTACTACAGCACCTATCTGGTATAAAAAGTCAATTGTGCGTGAAAAAGACTTTTCATTTCCAGGTGTCGGCGTTGCAGCGATAATAACCATATCTCCATTTTGGATAGAGATCTTAGGATGTGCACCTTTAGCCATTCTCGTTAGAACAGATACCGGTTCTCCCTGGCTGCCAGTACAAAGAATTGCAACCTTATCCTTGTCCAGGCGGTTGACCTGATCCTCATCAATAAAAAGATCCTCCGGATAGGAAAGGTAACCGAGATTTCGGGAAATTTCTATGATTTTACTCATACTGTGCCCCGCGACAGCAATTTTTCTATGCTGACTGATTGCAGCATCTATAACCTGCTGAATACGATGGATATTCGATGCAAAGGTCGTTACTATGACACGTCCATCCGCTTCTTCAAACACATCCAGAATTCCCTGGCCTGGTTTAGTATCAGAAGGGGTTGTACCGGGCCGCTCTGCATTAGTGCTGTCTGATAATAAGCACAGTACTCCTTTTTTTCCCAGGGCAGCCAGTTTATCGATGTCTGCAAACTGACCATCCGCAGGTTTTTGATCGAATTTGAAGTCTCCTGTATTAATAATCGTTCCTTTCGGAGTATGCACTGCAACGCCTACCGAATCAGGTATGCTGTGATTTACCCGGAAAAAAGTAACCGGAATCTGTCCGATCTTTATGCTGCTGTTATTGTCTATTAAGCGGAGATCAGACTTTTTCCTTACACCGTTTTCCTTTAAATGATCCTCTACAATTCCAAGTGTCAATTTCGTTCCGTACACCGGAACATTAATTTTTCTTAGAATGTAGGGTAGCGCACCGATATGGTCTTCATGACCGTGGGTAAGAATGATGCCTTTTACCTTGCTTTTGTTCTGAGTTAAATAAGAAATATCCGGGATAACTATATCTACACCGAGCATATCATCCTCGGGAAACATTAAACCTGCATCAATGATGACTATATCTTCGTCTGTTTCTACTACATACATGTTTTTGCCGATCTCTCCAAGTCCGCCCAGTGCAAAAACACGAATATTATCTAATACTTGCTTTGACACGTAATTTCCTCCTAATAAATATAACGTATTTTCTGTTTAATGACTTTTTTCATTTTGGATGAACGAAGGGAAATAAACGCGCTGTCCTATATGTAAAATGGGCACGCGCGCAGTACGAAACAATCGCACATCTGCTCATGTATCTGCTGCTGCCGACACAACAGACCAATAGGTAAATGAACAAACGCACGAATAGACAGTGCTTTCTTCAATGATATGCCATAGCTTCACGAACAGGCATTGTGATGATGTCTGTTCATGTATTTCGTTTTTCCCGCACAGATCACTTGTATGTAGTATAACTTAAAATGGAAAGAGAATACAAGCCTGCCTGCTGCCAGCATAATATTAGAAACCACGCTCTAAAAATCATGTGTTGGGGATACTGTCCAACAAAAGAAAAGCCCGGCTTATGCCAGGCTGAACCATTGGTCTAATTGTTTTATTTCCGAATCGTTTAATGGCAGCAGAGGCAGTCTTGTATACCGTTTCATGATGCCGATCTGCTCAAGCATAGCTTTCACCGGAGCCGGGTTCGGCGCAAGAAAACATGCTTTCATTTTAGGAAGCAGCTTGCGGTGCAGGGCTGCGGCATGAGCTGTATCCCCCGTGACAAAATGATGAATCATCTCTTTAATATCAGCACCGGCAATATGAGCCGCCACCGAGACCACCCCATTGCCTCCAACGGATAATATCGGTATCGTCATCGAATCATCCCCGCTGTAAACATAAAAATCAGCTGGGGCAGAGTCTACGATAAGTGAGATTTGATCAAGGTTTCCGCTTGCCTCCTTCACGGAGGTAATATTGTCTATGTCTTTTGCCATTCTGATCATGGTTTCTGCCTGCAGATTAATAATACAACGGCCGGGAATATTGTAAACCATGACAGGGAGGGTCACAGAAGATGCGATTGTTTTAAAATGATAATACATTCCTTCCTGATTCGGCTTGTTGTAATACGGAGTGACAGCCATAATGCCATCGACTCCAGCTGCAGCTGCTTTTTCAGTTAATTCAGCAGAATAAGCGGTATCATTGGTGCCGGTTCCTGCAATGACAGAAACGCGTGTTCCTGCAATTTCCTTTACTCTTTTAAAAAGCATTAATTTTTCATCAGTTTTTAATGTCGGTGATTCTCCCGTGGTTCCGGCTACGACGAGACCATCTGAACCATTTTGAATTAAATGCTCTGTCAATGATTCAAGTGCTGTCCAGTCTAAATTTCCGTTTTTATCAAAAGGCGTCACCATTGCTGTTAACAATTGGCCGTAATCCAAGCTCGTTCCGCCCCTTTCATTTACTTTTTCATGATGTTTTGCGAGAAAAGCGCCATCTCTTCCAGCCAGAGAGCTGCTTTTCTTTTTATTTTTGTACAGACCGGCTGCTTAACTCAAACATACGATGAAGCGCGGAAACGGCTTTTTTCAGGTCCTCGCCTTTAACAAGCACCCAGATGGTTGTATGGGAATCAGCCGATTGCAAAATTTGAATATTTTCGGCAGCAAGAGCTGCCACAATACTGGATGCTACCCCCGGGACTCCAGTCATTCCTGCGCCTACGGCAGATACTTTGGCACAGTCCTTTACTGCTTCCGGAGAATAGCCTTTCTTTTCTAAAATAGAGACCGCTTTGTCTGCCAGCTCATTCGGTACTGTGTAAATGACGGCATAAGGCTGAATGTTAATAAAGTCTACAGAAATATTTGCTTTTGCCATTTCTTTAAACACATTTGCCTGAAGGTTCAAATAATCTTTGTCTTTAACCGTAATCTGAGTCAGGCCTGCCATGTGGGCTATTCCAGTAATTGGACGGTCGGCAAGATCAGCGCCGACTGCACCGCCTGTCACTGAAGTAATTAGGGTGCCAGGGGTCTCCATCATGGTGGAGCGGATTCGAATTGGAATTTTCGCCTGCATCGCAATCTCCACTGCTCTCGGATGGATCACTTTTGCTCCCTGATAGGCTAAATTACAAATTTCCTGATAAGTGACCGAATCAATGATTGCAGCATCCTCGACCATTCGCGGGTCAGCTGTCATGACTCCTTCAACATCTGTAAAAATATCCACCCATTCTGCCTGCAGAGCTGCACCGAGTGCAGTAGCAGACGTATCACTGCCGCCCCGTCCAAGAGTCGTAATTTCCCGGTCGGTTGATTCTCCCTGAAAACCAGCTACGACGATTACATCTACCTCTTTTAATTTATCAATTAGTGCCTCACAGTGCATTTCAGTTATCCTCGCATCTCCGTGGTCGCTGTTCGTACGAAAGCCTGCCTGAGGACCTGTCATAGCCGCAGCACGAATCCCTTTTGACAAAAGCAGCTCTGTAAAAATTACTGAAGAAATTACCTCCCCGCAGGAAATCAGCAGATCCTTCTCGCGGTGGCCAATATAAGATCTATCTTTATTGACGAGACTGAGAAGCGTATCTGTCGCATAAGGATCACCTTCCCGGCCTATTGCCGACACGACCACTACCACCTTGCAGCCATCCTGCTGAGCTTTTATCACATGGGATGCCGCATGCTCTCTCATCTCGCTGCTTTTGACAGAAGTTCCCCCGAATTTTTGAATAATAACGTTCATCCGAGCACCTCTCTTATCCTTTTAACATCCCTAGTTTTATGAGGCTTTCTGCAATTTGTACGGAGTTATATGCCGCACCTTTTAACAGGTTATCAGACACCACCCAAAAATGGTAAGCATTTTCCCGGTCAAGGTCACGCCGTATTCTCCCTACAAATACATCTGGAAGGCCGACACTGTCGAGTGCCATCGGGTACTCCTGCTCGGACGGGTTATCTTTTAAAGTTAGTCCGTCTCCGCTTTCAAGAAGCTGCTTTAAATCCTCAACGCCGGGATTTCCATTTTCCACTTCAATATAAACGGATTCAGAGTGTCCGGTTTCTACTGGCAGACGTACACACGTCGCAGCTACTTCTAATTTGTCTTGATGCAGAATTTTCTTTGTTTCGTTTATCATTTTCATTTCTTCAAACGTATAGCCGTTTTCCTGGAACTTGTCAATTTGAGGTATAGCATTAAAAGCGATTGGAAAATGCTTTTTGTCTCCGCCGACCGGAAGAATTTCCGGGCTCACTTCTTTCCCATCAAGCATGTCTCTAGACTGCTCCTTCATTTCTTCCACAGCAGCCCAGCCTGCACCGGAGACAGCCTGATACGTAGATACAATAACTTTGTTTAAACCGTACTTTTTCCGGATCGGTTCAAGGGCAACCACCATCTGAATGGTTGAACAATTTGGATTGGCAATAATTCCGTTATGCTCTTTAATATCTGCTTCGTTCACTTCAGGAACGACAAGCGGTACATTTTCATCCATACGAAATGCGCTTGTGTTATCCACAACAACAGCCCCGCGCTTTACTGCTTCCGGAGCAAGCTGCTTGGAAATAGAACCACCTGCAGAAAATAAAGCGATTTGTACATTTTCAAATGAATCCGGACCAGCTTCTTCCACTGTATATTCTGTGCCTTTAAACGTCACTTTTTTTCCTGCGGAACGCTTAGAGGACAATAATTTCAAGTCTTTTATTGGAAAATCCTTCTGCTCCAGCGTCGCGAGCATCTGCTGTCCGACAGCTCCTGTGGCTCCCAGAACCGCTACTGTATATCCTGTTTCATTAGCCATGATGATTTCTCCCTTCTTCCAATGCATACATTTTTTGATCGTTTATTGCATCTATTTTAACATAAAGGAAAGAAGCGATGGTGGCAAGATGGGTAAGCCTTTAATCTTTGAATTTTTCTACGATAACCGGCTGATATTGGCGGCCAGCCATTGCTTCTTCAAGTGTCGCCGGAATTGCTTCCATTCTTGCAACCAGTGAGGTAGGTTTTTTGACAGGATCATCCTGACCGAAGGGTACAAAATAAATATTTTTTGCATTCATAAGCTTCATTATATTCATCCCATTTAACCCTAGTGCATCATTTGTTGAAATAGCTAAAACAAGCGGAGAGCCGTTTCGAAGCGTCGCCTTCGCTCCCATCAGTACTGGTGAATCGGTGATAGCATTTGCCAGTCTGCTTATCGAATTACCTGTTAACGGTGCAAGCACCATAGCATCGAGAGGAATTCTGGGACCAAAAGGTTCTGCTTTGACAATGGAGTCTATTACGTCATCTTTTCCTGTTGCTTCTTTAATTTTCAAAAGCCATTTTTCCGACGCCCCGAATTTAGTATCTGTCGTTAATACCGTTTTTGTGATAAACGGATAAACATCTGCTCCTTTGTCGCGCAATGCTTTCATATAAGGTATTGCTTCTTCAAGTGTACAATGTGATCCGGTCACACCGAATCCAATTTTTTTATTTTGGAAAGGCATCCTATGCCTCCTTTCAGCTGCACGTTTCATGCAGCAGCTGGATAATCACTTTTGCGAGTATGGTTCCTGCTGTTTTTGGTGCTACAGCACCCGGAAGACCAGGGGCGGCCACGGCTTTTATACCCCGTTTCTTTGCAAAATCAAAGTCAGTTCCTCCCGGGCTCGAAGCAATGTCTATAATAAATGCACGAGCTGGAAACTGCTTTAATATATCTTCAGTTAATACTGGCGCTGGTATTGTATTGATACAGATGTCTGCTTTGGCTGCTTCTGCCTTTAACTCGCGGAGATCAAAAGATTCCAGCCCCATCGCGGCAGCTCTCGCTTTTTCTTCAGGATGTATCGTTCCTACTTTTGCATATGCACCTATGTTCGAAAACGTGCCCGCAATCGTCTGACCGGTACGTCCGAGACCGAGTATGAGAGTAACCGAGTGATGAATGGTAATATCTGTTTCCTGCATGGCGATCAAAAGTGTGCCTTCTGCGGTAGGAATAGAGTTATAAATCGCTACATCGTCTCTTTCCATTAAAATGACTGCTTCACGACCAATTTCCGTAAGAACGGAGTTTAAAGCAGGCGTGTTAATACCGCTCATAATCAAACAATCTTTTTTGAGCTGATGTAGCCAATTAATATCAAGCTTGATATCTTCAGCAGCAAAGCACGCTTCAACTATATTTTCTTTTTTTAATCCACTGACTGGGAGCAGTACTGTGTCAATATCTGCCCAGGGCACATCACCGTTACCACTTGCTTTTTTGATTCCAGCAGCATTTCTGTTCCATAAAGGAAACCCGATGATATACGTTTCTGTATTATCTGCAGCCAGTAATTGTGCTATTTCAATCTGTCTCGCATCTCCTCCAATAATGACAGCTTTTTTTTGCCTGCCCATTCGCTATCCACTCCCTTTTCTCGAATCCCCTTTACTACTCTATGAGAGGAGAGGCAGTAAGTGAAAAGCACATGCCTATTAAACAAAGAAAAAAGAGGCAGACTCAAAAGTTGAACTTTTGAGTCTGCCTCTTTTTATCATTACAGCTACTTCATTATATCCCCGCGACTTTATGGGTGATCAATTATGATATAATCCTCTCCAACACGGCGAATATCACTCCATGGAATCGTCCATTCCTTTGCTTGTTTTTTTCGAAAAGGAACTGCTGCGGCTGGAAAAATAAACGCTTCGATTTTCCCAGATGTTTCATCAAAGACAAGATCAGCTGTCCCGGGGCTACCCAGTCTTTCCCCTAAACGAACATCAAGTACTTCTTTTCTGCTGATTTCACTTAGCCGCATATTTTTCCTCCTTCATATTCGAAATTAAAGTGCTTTCGGAAATTTTCCATCCTTGCTGATCAGTGACACAGCATATTGCTTTTGAAAAACTTTGTTGGCGGTTCTTTGAATATCAGCAGGCTGCACCGCTTCGATTCTCTCAATCACTTCATCAAGTGTACGATGGTACCCTAACATCATTTCATTCTTTCCGTTCCGGCTCATGCGGCTGCTCGTGCTTTCGAGACTGAGCATTAAGTTACCTTTTAACTGTTCCTTTCCGTTCACCAATTCCTTTTCTTTTAATCCATTATTAGTAAGATCATGTACACTATCCATCGTAGCTTCATAGAGTTCGTTTACCTGCTCCGGCGCCGTGCCTCCGTAAATGGTCAGCATCCCACTGTCCTGAAAGGCCGAGTGATAAGAAAAAACCGAATAAGCCAGCCCGCGTTTTTCGCGGATTTCCTGGAACAGCCGACTGCTCATACTGCCTCCAAGTGCATTATTTAATAATATCAGCGAATAAATATCGTCATCCCCAATTGCCAGACCCGGGAAACCAAGGCACATATGCGCCTGCTCTGTTTCTTTTTTCTTTGCCATTCTTCCTGGTGAAAAGGAGGGAACGGTAATTTTTTGCTTCTCATGGCTTTTCTTTAAGCCACCGAAGCGCTCTGTAATCTGCCCAAGTAACGAATCCGAAATATTGCCTGCAAGAGAAATGACAACATTTCCGGCAGTATAAAAACGGCTCATATATGCTTCCAGGGAGGATTTTGTAAACGTGCCGACCGTTTCAGTGGTTCCTAATATCGGTAATCCGAGTGGGTGTTTTTTGTAGGCTGCTTCCCCCAGCATGTCATGAACAATGTCATCCGGTGTGTCATCCACCATTTTAATTTCTTCAAAAATAACATTTCGTTCTTTTTCCAATTCATCTTCTTGAAAAGTCGATTCAAAAAACATGTCAGATAGGATATCAAGAGCTCTTTCACCATGCTCATCAAGTACTTTTGCATAAAAACATGTATATTCCTTGGAGGTGAATGCATTCACCTGGCCTCCTATTTTATCAAAGCTCTCCGCAATATCTGCAGCGGTACGTGTTTTAGTTCCTTTAAAAAACATATGCTCTAAGAAATGCGAAATTCCATTCTCATCATGAGCTTCATTTCTAGAACCAGTTTTCACCCAGATTCCGATCGTGACAGAACGCACAAAAGGTATACTCTCTGTAATAACGCGCAGTCCGTTTGGCAGTGTGGTTTTTTGTAACAATCCGGTACCTCCTTGCATCTGTTATTGTTCGTTGTCCTGTAATACAGGTATTCGTTTTTCGTCTAATAATGTAGAAACGGTATCCAGCGTAATCTGTTTCTTTTTTATTTGATCAATCATAGGTTTGAGGCCGGCTGCAGACGCAGCAGTTGGATGCATGAGGACAAGCGTCCCGTTTTCCGTTTTTGCTGCTGTACGATCTGCCATTTCGATAGGGTCAGGGTTTTTCCAATCGACAGTATCAGCAGTCCATAAAATCGTATTCATATCCATTTCAGCCGCTGTCTTGACAGTTTGATCCGAAAAGCTGCCGGAAGGCGGTGCAAACAGTGATGGCTGAATGGAAAGCACAGCTTCGATTGCCTGATTCGTCTTTTCGAGCTCTGCGTATGTTTCTTCCTCGGTAGAAGTTTTCAAATCGGGATGTGAATAAGCATGGCTTCCGATTTCGTGTCCTTCCTCCACGATCATTTTAGCTAACCTCGGAAACTTTTGCACCCATCTTCCCTCCAGAAAAAAAGTGGCTTTTACATTCTCTTCCTGCAAAGTCTTTAACATAGTCGGGAGATATTCCTCTCCCCACGATACATTTATCATCAAGGAAGCCATTGGTTTGGAAGGATTTCCTTTATAAATAGGTGCCGGAGGCAGATCGCTTAAGTGAACCTGGGGTGAGATCTCTTCAAAGACTAGATTTTTTTCATCAAATGAGCCATTTTTTTTCATTAATTCGTAGGAAGCTTTTACGTCAACTGTCTGTCCGTTATAACCTGGAATGGCTTTCCACACTTTATCTATGACAGCATCCTGGGGTGCAGCCTGAAATTCTTCTGCTGCCGCTTCAGTCAGTTTATATAATTGATTGTCCTTACTGCTTACTGCAAATGAATCTGCTGTCTCAAATGATGCCTCTTTATGAGTGGTGTAGGGCAGGGTTTCATGTACGATCAATAAAAGTACGACGATAGAAAAAAGCAGTAAGGCAGGCATATGCTTGTTCATGTTGTCCCCCCTCCTGCTTCAGTGTATGAAACCAGGCAGGGGAGCTAGAACGAAAATTTGTTTATCCCTATGTAAGACGCTTTTAAAGCGCCGAATAAAAAGAACTTGGCATGATGCCAAGCGTCTTTTTGATTACTTTTGTTTTTGTTCTTTCAATAATACTTTTCTGGAGAGGTTTACTCGGCCCTGATTATCGATTTCAGTTACTTTAACAAGTACCTCATCGCCGATTTTTACAACATCTTCGACTTTGTTTACCCTCTCTTCAGCCAGCTGAGAGATGTGAACAAGTCCGTCTTTTCCTTTAAAGAGTTCAACGAATGCTCCGAATTTCTCTATTCGTTTTACTTTGCCAAGGTACGTTTCGCCTACTTCTACTTCTCTTATAATATCCTCAATAATTTTCTTAGCTTTTACATTTGCTTCTGCATCTGTGGAGGAAATATACACCGTGCCATCCTGTTCGATATCGATTTTCACACCGGTATCTTCAATGATCTGATTAATCGTCTTGCCGCTTGGCCCAATAACATCACGAATTTTATCCGGGTGAATGGACATCGTCGTGATTTTTGGAGCGTAGGCAGACAGTTCTTTTCTTGATTCACTAATGGCAATCAGCATATTATCCAGCACTTTCATGCGGGCGTCTTTTGCCTGAGCGAGAGCATAATCAAGAATTTCACGGTTAATCCCTGACAACTTGATATCCATCTGCAGAGCGGTAACCCCTTTTTCCGTGCCGGCGACTTTAAAGTCCATATCACCGAGAGCGTCTTCCATTCCTTGAATATCTGTCAGAACTGTAACGTCTTCCCCTTCTTTGACGAGCCCCATTGCAATACCTGCAACAGGTGCTTTTATAGGTACACCTGCATCCATCATCGCAAGAGTGCTGGCACAAATACTTGCCTGGGAGGTTGAGCCGTTTGATTCCAGCACCTCTGAAACAAGTCGAATCGTATATGGAAAATCCTTTTCATCGGGAATCACTTGTTCCAGTGCACGTTCCCCAAGAGCTCCATGTCCGATTTCACGGCGGCCGGGGCCTCTGATAGGTCCTGTTTCGCCAACACTGAACTGTGGAAAGTTATAGTGGTGCATAAATCGCTTTGACTCTTCCATACCAAGACCGTCAATGACCTGCACATCTCCAAGAGCACCTAGAGTACATACGCTCAACGCCTGGGTCTGACCGCGTGTAAACAGGCCCGATCCATGCGTTCTCGGCAGAAGCTTCACTTGAGAGGACAACGGGCGTATTTCTGCAGATGTTCTGCCATCCGGACGAATTTTGTCCTTCGTAATTAGCAGGCGGAATTGTTGTTTAACAAGTTTCGCTAAAATCGTATTCACTTCATCCTGGTCTTCTTCGTCAAACTGGTCCGCTATTTCTGCCTTAACAGCTTCAATTGCCTCTTCACGCTCCTGCTTTTCATTAACCATTACTGCACTCTTCAGTTTGTCTTCTCCAAGCTCGCGGACACGGCTTTCGATTTGGGCATCCGCTTCAAGCAGCTCCGGTACAAACTTTTCTTTTCCTACTTTTTGAATAATGTCTTCCTGAAAAGCAACAAGACGTTTGATTTCTTCATGGCCAAACATGATCGCTTCGAGCATCGTTTCTTCCGACACTTCCCTGGCTCCTGCCTCCACCATGTTGACCGCTTCTTTCGTACCTGCCACAGTCAGTTCAATATCGCTGCTGTCCATTTGCTCAGATGTTGGGTTGATGACAAATTCACCATCTATACGGCCGACATTAACACCGGCTGCCGGACCATCAAACGGGATGTCCGAAACGGATAGAGCAAGTGAAGAGCCGAGCATCGCAGCCATTTCAGATGAACAATTTTGATCAACACTCATTACAATACTGATTACCTGTACATCATTGCGGAAACCTTCCGGGAAAAGCGGCCGTACCGGCCGATCAATTAAACGGCTTGTCAATACCGCGGTTTCACTGGGGCGGCCTTCTCGTTTAATAAACCCGCCTGGAATTTTACCAGCTGCATAAAGACGTTCTTCATAATTTACGGTTAATGGGAAAAAGGGCAGGTCTTTTGGCGTTTTTGAAGCTGTTGCCGTGCTTAATACAACTGTGTCGCCGTATCTGACAAGGACTGCACCATTAGCCTGTTTGGCAAGCTGGCCGGTTTCTACCGTAAGTTCTCTTCCGGCCCAGTCAAAAGTGAATGTTTGTGGTGTTTGTTCCATTTCCAAAGGATCTTCCTCCTGTATAGTTTATTCGAATGTATAGTTTCCAGCAGAACTTCCTCTTCTATTCTACATTTGTATAAATAGGAAAGAAAGCCTGCAAAAGCGCAAATTAAATTTTTCATAACAAAAAAAGCGGGATTCCCTCCCGCTTTTCGTTCTACCGGCGCAAACCGAGCTTATTAATCAGATCGCGATAACGAGTGATATCTTTGTTACGCAGATAAGTAAGCAGATTACGGCGCTTACCGACCATCTTTAAAAGACCCCGGCGGGAATGATGATCTTTCTTGTGAGTGCGCAAGTGCTCGTTGAGCGTGTTGATCTGCTCCGTTAGGATAGCTACCTGAACTTCTGGAGAACCAGTATCATTTTCATGCGTTTTGTATTCCTGAACCAGTTCATTTTTGCGTTCCAAAGTTAATGCCATCCGGAACACCTCCTTTTTTAGAAATCGCCGATACCTGAGCCGATCGCCGGAGGAGCGCAAAGGCCGAGATATGGCTGATAATTGGTACAGATAAAAGAATACTCTTTTTTTTATAAGAATGCAAGGGCAGTGCTGGCTATTATACACTATTTTTAACGGAGAGAATCTTTTCTGCCTTTTCTTTATCAGCTTTAATTTGAATAACGAGCTCATCTGCTGAATTGAATTTCTTTTCTCCACGAATTTTTTTTAGAAATTGAACCCGGACTTCCTTTTCATAAAGATCTCCTTCAAAATCAAGAACATGCACCTCAATCTGCGGGGGACCTTCCTGTTCATCGTGAAATGTAGGTTTGTAGCCGATATTGCAGACTCCATCTTTCCACTGATTATCTACAAGCATACGAACAGCATAAACTCCTGTTGCAGGCAGTAAATAAGGATCCCTCACACTTACGTTTGCTGTAGGAAATCCAATTGTGCGCCCTCTCTGTTCCCCTGTTACTACAACGCCGTCTAAATCATAAGGTCGTCCAAGCAGTCCGCGCACTTGAAATAGATCTCCATTACTGATGTAATTGCGAATGAGGGTGGAGCTGATTTTTTCTCCATCAGGCGCCGCGACCTGAGAAATAGTAGTTTGGCTGAAGGATTGCCTTGCATGAAAGGGCATCGTTTCCATCGTCCCTTTTCCTAGTCTCCCATAACTAAAATCAAAGCCGGCTACTACATGAACCGCCCGGAAGCGTATCACATAGTCATCAATAAATTGCTGTGGTTCGAGTGCTGCAAACGCTTTGTCAAAATGAACCACAAACAAATAATCGACGCCAAGCCCGTACATCAGCTCTTCTTTTCTTGAAGAAGGGGTGATGTAGCGCATTGTCTCTTCAGAGAATTTGGAGGAAAGCACCGTTTTGGGATGAGGATGAAACGTCATCACCCCAACTGCAGTGCCTTTTTCTGCCGCAGTCTGCTTCGCTGTCTCAATCACACTTTGATGTCCGAGATGGACCCCGTCGAAATATCCAAGCGCCAGGACCATTTCAGGAAACGCTGGTTCAAAGAGCTGCTGTTGATGATATAAAAAGATAGTTTTCATCAGCTTTCACCTGCCACTTCACATAATTCAAAGTTACGACGATTCGGAAATTAACATCGTTTTTGGTTTTATTCTGCCGGGTTTGTTCGGGTGCTCTTCATAGACAGCAAGTGCTTTTTTGTTATAAAGAATCATAAACATCGGCTCTTTCACTTCAGGAAATGCCGGCAGCACCGCGCCGTTTTTCACCTTTTCAGCTAGTTCCTCCCCGATTTCTATATAAGGAAGATAGCTGAGCGCTTCTGCAATTGGAATGACTGCCCGCTCAAGCTCTCCGAATTCTTTTAATTGATTAAGTTCAGCGAGAGTTACGCAGTGCGTCAGCTGAAATGGACCAGAGCTTGTCCTTATCAGGTCAGACATGTGTGCGGGATAACCAAGTCGTTTTCCAATATCAACTGAAAGTGTCCTGATATAGGTGCCCTTGCTGCAAGAGACCTTAAAACGAAAAGTAACGAGCCTTTCTTTTACTTTGAGTGACTCTTCTAAATAAGAAATATCATACACTTCAATTGGCCGCGGTTCCCTCTTCACTTCAATTCCTTCTCTTGCATATTCATACAGCTTACGTCCCTTCACTTTAAGAGCGGAATACATTGGCGGCACCTGCTGCTGCCTGCCTTGAAAACCTTCGAGAACCTTCTGAATAGAGGATGCATCTATATCTTCTTTCACTGCTTTACTGCTGGTGATAATGCCGGAAGCATCTTCCGTGTCCGTCGCAAATCCGAGCGTGATTTCTGCTTCATACTGCTTTGGAAGGAGTGTAATATAATCAGCTGCCTTCGTTGCCTTTCCAAGACAGATAGGCAGCACCCCTTCAACATCAGGATCAAGCGTGCCGGTATGACCAACTCTTTTTGTTTCAAAGATTCTTCTAATTTTCATCACACAGTCATGAGAGGTCATCCCTTTTTCCTTAAATAACGGTAACAAGCCGTCCATTACCTATTTCACCCCCGCTATGCAGCTGAAACTTTATGTAAAAAGGGGCGCTGAAACAGCCCCCCTTTTGTCATTCATTACTGCTCTTCTTCGTTCACTTCACGTAGAAGCTTATCAATTCTGTTTCCGTAATCAATCGATTCATCAAAAGCAAATGAAATATCAGGCGTTTTTCTCAGTTGAATTCGCTTCCCAATTTCGCTGCGGATAAAGCCTCTTGCTTTTTGAAGTGCCTGCAGGGTTTTTTCTTTGTCCTCCTCTTCTCCGAGGACGGTAAAAAAAACTTTCGCCTGCTGCAGGTCCCCTGTCACATCTACACCTGTGACAGTCACAAATTGCACGCGCGGGTCTTTAAGTTCGCGGGTAAGAATGTCTGCCATTTCTTTTTTCATTTGTTCCCCGACACGATGAGGTCTTACATTACTCATGATAGCTGCCTCCTTTAAAGCCATTCATAATCTGTCTCTGTGCGCTCAAGCTCCGGATAACGATCAATTAATTCCAGAGCTTTTTGTAGCTCTTTTTCTGCTTCCTGTCTGCTGTTGCTTATACAGACGATCGAGATAGCTGTGCGCTGCCAGAGGTCATGATGGTCCATTTCCGAGACGGAGACATTCAGTTTCTGTCTCAGTCTCGTGACTACACTTTTTAAAACAGAGCGTTTTTCTTTTAAAGACTGTGCATTGTAGATCATACACTCACAATGGACTGCGCCGATCATGTCCGTTTGATTTCCTCCATAACGTATGCTTCCACCATGTCGCCTTCTTTTAGATCATTAAAGTTCTCAAGCGTAATACCACATTCATAGCCTGATGCCACTTCCTTCACGTCGTCCTTATAACGTTTCAAAGCATTTATCTTTCCTTCGTAGATAACAATGCCGTCACGAATCAGGCGGACTGTAGAATCTCTTGTGATTTTTCCTTCCGTTACGTAGCTGCCGGCAATAGTGCCGATACGTGAAACCTTGAAAAGCTGCCGGACTTCCACCTGGCCGATGACTTTTTCCTCGTATTCAGGATCAAGCATGCCTTTCATCGCTGCTTCAATTTCTTCAATGGCGTCATAAATGACACGGTGCAGTCGGATGTCGACTTTCTCAGCTTCGGCAGTACGATTAGCATTGACATCCGGACGCACATTAAACCCAATGATAATCGCATTAGAGGCGGATGCTAAAATAACATCTGATTCGGCGATAGCCCCTGCTCCAGCGTGAATGATATTGATTTTTACGCCTTCCACTTCGATCTTTTCCAGAGAACCGCGGACAGCTTCGACGGAGCCCTGTACGTCCGCTTTTACGATCACATTAATTTCCTTCATGTTGCCTTCCTGAATCTGGCTGAACAGATCATCGAGACTAACACGGTTTGTCTGGCTTCTTTCTTCGTCTTTTGCCCGGGCTGCCCTTGCTTCCCCGATCTGGCGGGCTTTCTTTTCATCCTCGAACACGATGAAAGGATCGCCGGCAAGCGGTACATCATTTAAGCCGGTAATTTCTACCGGTGTAGATGGTCCAGCTGATTTAACCCGTCTTCCAATATCATTTACCATTGCTCTGATTTTACCGAATGTGTTCCCCACGACAATCGGGTCGCCGACATTCATCGTTCCACCCTGGACTAGCAGAGTAGCGACTGGACCCCGGCCTTTGTCGAGCTCCGCTTCTACAACGGTACCACGGGCGCGCTTATCCGGATTGGCTTTCAACTCCTCTACTTCTGCCACAAGCAGGATCATCTCAAGCAATTCATCGATGCCATCACCCTGCAGAGCTGATACGTTTACAAAGATTGTCTCTCCGCCCCACGCTTCCGGAATCAGTTCAAATTCAGTTAATTCCTGCATTACACGGTCCGGATTGGCACCTTCTTTATCCATTTTGTTGACCGCAACAATAATTGGAACCTCAGCTGCTTTTGCATGATTTATCGCTTCTCTGGTCTGCGGCATAACACCGTCATCCGCTGCAACCACAAGAATGGTAATATCCGTAACTTGGGCACCGCGAGCACGCATTGTTGTAAAGGCTGCGTGACCCGGTGTATCAAGAAATGTAATTTTCTTGCCGTTTTCACTGACTTGATAAGCTCCGATATGCTGAGTAATTCCACCTGCTTCTCCTTCAGTCACTTTCGTGTGACGGATAGAATCGAGCAATGTGGTTTTCCCGTGGTCCACATGTCCCATAATTGTTACTACAGGAGGACGCTCTACGAGCTTGGCTGGGTCATCTTCCTCAAAATACGTATTGAAATCCAGCTGATCCACAACTACCTCTTCTTCTACAGCTACTCCATACTCGGACGCAAGAAGCTCTATCGTATCTTTGTCGAGTGATTCATTTTTAGTAGCCATTTTCCCCATCATCATCAGCTTTTTAATAAGTTCTGATGATTCTCTATGAAGCTTTTCTGCCAGTTCACCAACCGTTAATGAGTCCAGGAATGTAATCTTGTCCGGAGTCGGCATTACCTGCTTAGGCTGCTGGTTATTGCTTCGGCGGTTGTTTTTTCCTCTGCCTTTGTTAAAAGACTTGTTTCTCGGGTTATTTCTGTTCTGATTATTTCGATTAGGATTATTTCTATTTTGTCCGCCTTTGTTAGGACCCTGTTTACTCTGGTTATTTTTTGTCTGCTGATTCTGAGATCTTTCTTTTGTTGTATTTTTCATATTTTTATTTGTATTGTCTCCTCGCCCGCTTGCTGCTGCTTGGCCAGCGGATTTTTTTTGGTCACTTCTTCCCGATGGAGAAGCTTGTTTTCTTTTTTGCTGCAGTCGTTCAATCGTTTTTTCATCAATTACAGACATATGATTGGAAACATCCACGTTCATGGCCTTTAATTCATTCACGATATCTTTGCTGGAAGACTGAACTGATTTCGCATATTCATATACTCTCATTTTTTTCATAAGAACAACCTCCACCTTCTAATGATCCAGCATGGCACGAAGCTTTTTGGCGAAGCCATCGTCCATGATGCCGAGAATCACCCGGCTTTCTTTTCCGATTGCGCTGCCGAGACTCTCCCGGTCTCCAATTACACAAACAGGAATATTATAATAGCTGGATTTATCTTTAAATTTTTTCAGGGTGTTCGGCGAAGCGTCACCAGCGACGATTACGAGCCAGACCGCCTGCTTACGAATTTCTCTTAAAACAGTATCCTCTCCCGTTTTAATTTTCCCTGCTTTTGCGGCAAGTCCGAGAAAAGAGTAGAAAGCATTCATCGATTCGCCACTCTGACTCTCTCTTCTCCGAGCCGGTCATAATCCTCTGGTGTGACCTGGACTTTAAGATGTCGGGAGAGGGCATCTTTCTTTTTTGCCGATGAAAAAGATTCTTCATCATTTGTGAGATAAGCGCCTCGGCCGTTTTTTTTACCTGAAGGGTCGATAAAAATGTCACCTTCCGGGCTTCTGACGACCCGGATTAATTGGTTCTTTGGTTTCATTTCCCCACTGACGATGCATTTACGCATCGGAACTTTCTTTTTCACCTAACTTCTCTCCTTTATCGTTCAGCCGTTACTCCTCAGATAAGTCAGTTCCAGCATGGTCCCAATCCTGGGGAGAGCTTTCGAATTCCTCTTCCTCGAACGTGTCTGAAGGTGCATAGCGTCTTGCTTCTGCTTCCTGCTCATCATAAAGACCGAGCTCTTCTGCTTCTGACTGGCTTTTAATGTCAATTTTCCACCCTGTGAGCTTTGCAGCGAGTCTGGCATTCTGGCCACGCTTGCCGATGGCAAGTGACAGCTGATAGTCGGGAACTATAACAAGTGTGCTTTTTGTTTCTTCATTTACCTGCACATCAAGTACCTCTGAAGGACTTAACGCATTTGAAATATATTCAAATACACTCTTGGAGTATTGCACAATGTCTATTTTTTCACCTTTGAGTTCATCTACTATCGCCTGTACTCGCTGTCCACGCTGCCCTACGCAGGATCCCACCGGATCAACATCAGCGTCTTCAGCGTAAACTGCAATTTTGGAACGGTCACCGGCTTCTCTTGCCACGGACCTGATTTCTACTGTTCCGTCAAATATTTCCGGAACCTCCAGCTCAAAAAGACGTTTCAGCAGGCCGGGATGCGTTCGGGAAATCACGATCTGCGGCCCTTTAGTGGTTTTTTCTACTTTGGTAATATAGGCTTTTATCCGGTCATTATGCTTGTATGATTCATTAGGCATCTGTTCGCTCTGGGGAAGCAGGGCTTCGACCTTGCCGAGATCGACATAAATAAAGCGATGGTCCTGACGCTGTACAATACCATTCATAATATCTTCTTCACGGTCAATGAAGTCCGAATAAATGATGCTTCGTTCTGCTTCACGCACCCGCTGCGTAACGACCTGTTTTGCGGTCTGTGCTGCTATGCGACCAAAGTTTTTTGGAGTAACTTCAAGCTCCACGACATCATCGAGCTCATAACTCGGGTTGATCTCTTTCGCTGATTCCATGGAAATTTCAAGGCGTGGATCAAATACTTCCTCTACAACTTCTTTTCTTGCAAATACTCGGATGCTGCCATTATCACGATTGATGTCCACCCGTACATTCTGGGCCTGATTAAAATTGCGTTTATACGCTGAGATCAATGCAGCTTCAATCGCCTCAATAATGATCTCCTTTTCAATCCCTTTGTCAGTTTCGAGTGTATTCAATGCATCCATAAATTCACTGTTCATGGACAATATTTCCCCCTTCTTCTGCCGGCTGACGGCATCCTCTTAAAATTGAATGGCAAGGCGGGCTTTTGCCACTTTACTATATGGGAGCTGATAGGTGACTACTTTATGCTTCACTTTTACATCTATCTGCAGCAGGTCCCCGTCGAATGCAGTAAGACTTCCTTCAAATGCTTTTTCTCCATCAATTGGTTCATACGTCGTGACATAAACATGCTTTCCTACGGCACGGCGCAGATCTCTTTCTGTTTTTAAAGGCCTTTCTGCCCCAGGAGAAGATACTTCTAAATAATAAGCCCCCTGAACAGGGTCCTCCTTGTCAAGTTTTTCACTTAACTTTTCACTGACAATTCCGCAGTCTTCTATATCCACGCCGTTTTCTCCATCAATAAAAATTCGGAGAAACCAGTTTTTTCCTTCTTTTTTATATTCAGTTTCTACTAATTCTAGATTCATTTCAGCTAATATCGGTTCAACGAGCCTTGCAGCCGTTTCCTTCATGTTCGAACTCATCTTCTGCCTCCTTCTTCAGCGGTTGCCAGCTTATTCGCATAACAGGAAATCTTTGTTAGGACAAACGAAAGAGTGGGTAGGAACCCACTCTTTCCACCTCGTACTATTCATCACGTTTCTCCATAGAAATACTACCACAGTCTGCCAATTAATGCAACAAAGCGCGGTTCTGCACCTGCTGTGAAGCATGTTCCCTAAAAAAGTGAAAGCTGGTTTGAATCAGGCAGACCTTCCAGGCAGCCATGAAGATCAAGATGTTCAATTACAGTTTTAGTTGCTTTGCTGCGCTGCTGCAAATCCTCTTTCGATAAAAATTCCCCGTCTTTACGAGCAGAAACGATATTATGGGCAGCGTTCGTTCCCACACCGTCCAGCGCATTAAACGGAGGAATTAAAGACTCTCCGTCTACTACAAATTCCACTGCCTCCGAACGGTAAAGATCGACCTTTTGGAAAGTATATCCTCTCTCGCACATTTCTAAGGCAAGCTCAAGAACCGTAACAAGATTTTTTTCTTTCGGAGAAGCCTCGAGTCCTTTCACTTGAATCTCTTCAATTCTGGAACGGATCGATGTTCCTCCTTTTGTCATAACCGCTAAATCGAAGTCAGCTGCACGGACCGTAAAATAAGCAGCATAAAATAATATCGGGTGATGAACTTTGAAATAGGCGATACGAACAGCCATTAATACATAGGCAGAAGCATGGGCTTTCGGAAACATGTATTTAATCTTTAAGCATGATTGAATATACCAGTCCGGCACTCCGTGGTTTTTCATTTCATCAATCCAGGCTTGTTCGAGTCCTCTTCCTTTTCTTACAAACTCCATAATCTTAAATGCGAGGGAGTGCTCCACTCCTTTATAAATTAGATATACCATAATGTCATCACGGCAGCCGATTACATCTTTAAGCACACAAGTACCACTCTGGATAAGCTCCTGTGCATTGCCAAGCCAGACGTCGGCGCCATGAGACAGGCCGGAAATCTGGACAAGTTCAGAAAACGTACTTGGGTTGGTTTCCTCCAGCATCTGCCTAACAAAACGGGTACCAAATTCCGGAATCCCGTAAGTTCCCGTTTTACACATAATCTGTTCGGGCGTGACTCCCAATACTTCCGGTCCGCTGAAGATTTTCATAACATCTGGATCAGCGGTAGGGATAGTCATCGGATCAATTCCACTTAAATCCTGGAGCATGCGGATAACAGTTGGATCATCGTGGCCGAGTATATCAAGCTTCAGCAGATTGTCGTGAATAGAGTGGAAGTCAAAATGAGTCGTCTTCCATTCAGACCCTTTATCATCTGCAGGAAATTGAATCGGGCAAAAATCATGGATATCATATTCATCCGGTACGACAATAATGCCGCCGGGGTGTTGACCAGTAGTACGTTTCACGCCGGTGCAGCCAGAAACAAGCCTGTCGATCTCCGCACCTCGGTAATGAAACTCATGATCTGCCTGATAGCCTTTCACAAATCCGTACGCAGTTTTTTCTGCAACCGTACCAATTGTTCCGGCACGGTAGACGCTGTCTTCTCCAAACAATTCCTTCGTATAATTATGGGCGCGTGGTTGATATTCTCCAGAGAAATTCAAATCAATATCCGGAACTTTATCTCCCTTAAACCCGAGAAACGTTTCAAACGGAATATCCTGGCCGTCTTTAACATATTTCGTTCCGCATTTTTCACAGTCCTTATCAGGAAGGTCATATCCTGACCCTACAGAACCATCATCAAAAAAGTAAGAATGGCGGCAGGACGGACATACGTAGTGAGGCGGAAGCGGGTTTACCTCCGTTATTTCAGTCATCGTTGCCACAAATGAAGAACCGACCGATCCCCGTGACCCAACAAGGTAGCCGTCATTTAACGATTTCTTCACAAGCTTTTGGGAAATGAGGTAAATAACTGCAAATCCATGACCAATAATGCTTTCGAGTTCCTTATCGAGTCTTTTTTCCACAAGCTCCGGAAGGGGGTCCCCGTAAAGACCTTTGGCGCGTTTGTAGCACATATCCCTGATTTCCTGGTCAGACCCTTCAATGTTAGGTGTATATAATTTATCAGGAATAGGATGAATTTCTTCAATCGCATCTGCAATCGCACGCGTGTTTGTTACGACGACTTCCTTTGCTTTTTCATTCCCTAAGAAGGAAAAACATTCCAGCATTTCTGTTGTCGATTTAAAGTGAACCCTGGGGAGGGTCTGCTTGTTTAATGGATTGGCACCGCCCTGGGAGGCAATTAAAATCTTCCGGTAATCATAGTCCTGCGGATCTATATAGTGAGCATTTCCAGTCGCAACAACCGGCTTCCCGAGTTCTTCACCCAGTGCTGTAATTTTTCTTAAAATATCTAGTACAGCATCTTCTCCACGCACCAATTCTTTTTCTACAAGATGAGCATAATTCTCCGGAGGCTGAATCTCCAGGTAATCATAAAATTGAGCTGCTTCCTTCGCTTCGTCTGCAGATTTTTGCATCATCGTTTCAAACACTTCGCCTTTATCACAGGCAGAGCCGACCAGCAGGCCTTCCCGGTGCTTTTGCAGCTTTGACCGCGGAATCCGTGGATTACGGAAAAAGTAATTTAAATGGGACATCGAAACGAGTTGATACAGATTTTTTAAACCTTCCTGAGTTGTTGCCAGCAGGGTACAGTGCGACGGGCGCAGCCGGTGAAAATCTCCCTGTCCCATGTTGTCATTTAATTGATGATGGCTCGAAATTCCTTTTTCAATGGCATCTTTCACCATCTTCCAGAGCAGGTAACCTGTAGCTTCCGCATCGTAAATAGCCCGGTGATGGCTGACAAGCTCGATGTCAAACACTTTACACAGTGAATTTAACCGGTGGTTCTTCAAATTAGGATATAAGAAACGGCCAAGCTCAAGAGTATCAATAACCGGATTTTCTGCAGCCGCTTTATTTATCTTCTTATAACCTTCATTTAAGAAACCCATGTCAAAACTTGCGTTATGTGCAACGAGAATCGAATCCTTCGCAAACGCTTCAAAATCCTGAAGCACGTCACCGATTTCCGGAGCACCTTCGAGCTGGTCATCAGTAATGCCTGTCAATTCAATAATGGTGTTGGAAAGCTTTTCATGAGGATCAGCAAATGATTCGAACCGATCAATGATCTCACCATCCTTAATTTTTACCGCAGCAAGCTCAATGATCGTATCATAGACTACAGACAGTCCTGTAGTTTCTACGTCAAAAACAACATATGTGTCTCCATAGAGCTCCCGCTCCGACTCGTTGTAAGCAATTGGAACTCCATCATCAACGAGGTTTGCCTCCATTCCAAACAATACTTTTATTCCATGCTTTTTAGAAGCGTTGTAGGCTTCCGGAAATGACTGTACCACTCCATGATCTGTAATTGCTACTGCAGAGTGTCCCCATTTCGAAGCCTGCTCCACATATTCGGACGCATTTGCAATCGCATCCATCTGGCTCATGACAGTATGCGTGTGAAGCTCAACTCTCTTATTCTCTTCGGGCTCATCATCTGAACGAATTTCAGGCTGAATTTGAATGACATCGTTTGCGATCATAACGAGATCGCGGACAAAAGTGTCGTTTTGGACTCCTCCTCTTACCTTCAGCCACATTCCTTTTTTTATCGCTTGAAAATTCGGAACATCCTCTTTATCTCTTGAAAACATTTTAACGAGAATCGAATCCGTATAATCAGTGATTTTAAAAGTCAACAGTGTGCGTCCGCTCCGCAGCTCTCTCGTCTCAGCTTCAAACACATATCCTTGAATCGTTATTCTTCTTTCTTCTTCCTGAATTGTTTCAATCGATAGAGGTTCGTCTTTAATTGGATATCCTATTTTTAATGTCTCACCGCCGTCGCGCTGTTCAGATTGTTTTTCCAGCTTCTTTTTTTCCATCATTGCTTCAATTACTTTGGACTGATCTTCCTTCTTTTTCTTTTCTTCAAAAGCCGTTTTTTCTTCCTCAGAAGTTTTCACAGCCATTTCCAAAGTGCAGGCAGGAAATCCAAATGATTGAAGAATGACGTTGAGCGGTTCCTGAAGGCGTCTGTTCAGAGAAGCACCTTCTGTTTCATTTTTACAGGTGATAATTAATTTATTTCCTTCGACCTGTGGAGTACCACCGTTTAGGCGCTGACGCAAAAATGGAGCGGTCCCGTCTAATTTCGTTATGACGGCAGGCCAGTATTCTTCTATTCGATTTAATGGCATCGGTTCAGAAGTATATTCTATGGAAAAATCAACGCTGCTGATACTTGAAAAGCTGGCAGTAAGCCGCTCCTGCAGCATCAAAAATACGGAAAATGGAAGATGATTATCCAGCTGAAAATGAAAATGCCACTTTTGTTCTTTTCTCCATATGGACAGCTTTAAAATCTTTCCGCCCTTTAAGTATTGGTGAACTGTATCCTCTGGTATCATTAATTGTTCTAAAAGAAGTTGAAACCTTTCTTCTCTCGTTTGCTTCTCTGCATTCACAGCAGCCCCTCCTAACGTGCAAGGAAATAAGAATGAGGCTTATCAACATTCGCATGGAGACAGCCTCATTTATATTAACTATACTAATTTCTCAAACGTTTTCTGTAAATACTCGATCAGTGAGTCCACTTGGATTTCCTCTACTTCGCCGCCCCGCCGTATTTTCACTTCCACGACACCTTGAGCTGCCTTTTTTCCACAAGCAATGCGTACCGGAAGTCCGATTAAATCGGAATCCTTAAATTTTACTCCTGCGCGCTCTTTCCGGTCATCAAATAACACGTCATATCCTTTTGTGCGTAATAATTCATACAGCTCTTCGCCGAGCTTTACTTGTTCCTCTTGTTTTGTGTTTAAAATTAACAGGTGCAGGTCAAAAGGAGCAACAGATTTCGGCCATATTAAGCCGTTTTCATCATGATTCTGCTCAATGACTGCTGCGATGGTCCTGCTGACACCAATTCCATAGCAGCCCATAATAATCGGATTTGAACGCCCATTCTCATCAAGAAAGGAGGCGCCGAGCGCTTCGCTGTATTTCGTCCCAAGCTTAAAGACATGTCCTACTTCAATACCTTTTGCAAATCGGTAAGTGCCTTTCCCATCAGGGGCAGCATCACCCTCCTGTACTATGCGCAGGTCCATAAACCGGTTCACTTGAAAGTCGCGGCCTGGATGTACATTCTGAAAATGCTTGTCTGCTTCATTTGCACCGCAGACCGCCGCATTTAAACTCTTGACTGCAAAATCGGCAATAATCTCTACATGCTCCGGTGCATTTACCGGACCTATAAATCCAGGCTCAGTCCCCATTACCTGCTGGACCGTCTCTTGATCCGCAAGCTCAGCATGCATCTCTCCGAAGGCGTTCGCAACTTTAATTTCGTTAATCTCATGATCTCCCCGGCAAATAACAAGCACTGGTTGTTCATTTACGATAAAAAGAAGTGATTTAAGAAGTTTTGAAGGATCCTGCCCCAGATAATTACTAACTTCTTTTATTGTTTTCATTGCTGGCGTCTCTGTCGTGGAGAGCAGCTTTTCGGCAGGATCGGCTTTTTTGTAATTGTCAGGCACTGCAGCAATTTCAAGGTTGGCCGCATAATCAGATGCGTCAGAATAGGCAATCGTATCTTCGCCAATAGCGGACAGCACCATGAATTCATGCGTTCCTCCATTCCCGCCAATTGCACCGGCATCAGCTTCTACTGCACGATAATCAAGACCGCACCTGGTAAAGATGGCAGAGTACGCTTGATACATTGCCTGATAGTTTTTATCCAGACCTTCTTCATCTGCATCAAAAGAATAAGCATCTTTCATTATAAACTCGCGAGATCGAAGCACCCCGAACCGTGGTCGTCTCTCATCACGGTATTTTGTTTGGATCTGATATAAATTCATTGGCAGTTTTTTGTAGGAAGTAACTTCATCCCGCACCAGGCTCGTAATAACCTCCTCGTGGGTGGCGCCTAATACGAAATCACGCTCATGCCTGTCTTTTAATCTCATGAGTTCTGGTCCCATATCAGTATATCGCCCGGATTCCTGCCATAGTTCTGCCGGCTGGATTGCAGGCATAAGCATTTCCTGCCCGCCGGCTGCATCCATCTCATCTCTTACAATTTCTTCCACCTTACGCAGCACTCGTTTTCCGAGCGGGAGGTAGGAATAGACCCCGGAAGCTGTCTGCCGGATCAGGCCGGCGCGCAGCATAAGCTGGTGGCTGGCAATGTCCGCCCCCTGCGGAACATCCCGCATCGTCGGACTGAAAAACAATTGCTGTCTCATAAATATTTGAACCCTCTTTCTATAAGAAAAAGCGCAAACGCTCTGCGCTTTTTTGCTTCGTTGATTATAAGAAAAATTGGTTAATATCGTTCCAGGTAACTACGAGCATTAATAAAAACAGTAAAGCAAATCCGACAAAATGCACGAGTCCTTCTTTCTGAGGATCAATCGGCTTTCCGCGCACTGCCTCTAAACCGATAAAGATGAGTCTTCCCCCGTCAAGTGCCGGCAATGGAAGCAGATTTACAATTCCAAGGTTGACACTCAGCATCGCTGCCCATTGAAGCAGCAGTATCATTCCAAGAGACTGAACCTCCCCGGTCGCGCTGTATATTCCAACCGGACCCGATAAATAATCCAGCGAAAATTCACCAGTAATGATCATGCCAAGTACATCAAAAATGAGCACTGTCACCTCATAGACCTGCACAGCCCCAAATTCCACCGCTTCTAACGGTGAATGGGTTGTCGTAACATTGGCACCGATGAATCCGAATTCACGATCCGCGTTTTCATCATAATTTCTTTCCGGCGTGACTGGGATCGTCATTGATTCTCCGTCGCGCACTATTTGAAAATCGATTTCTTCCTCCGGATATTCCTGAATCGCCCGCGTCATTTCTTCCCAGTCAGAGACCTCCTGACCGGCAATTGAACGGACTTCATCGCCTTCTCTAAGTCCGGCCTCTTCAGCAGCTCCGCCGTCAGTCAGCTCCCCAAGTGATGCGTCAGGCTGCGGCACCCCGTTAATCATGCCAAAAGCAAATAATAATACAAATGCAAGCAGAAAATTCATCAGCGGTCCTGCAAAAATGGCAAGTGCCTTCTGCCCCGGCTTTTTAGATCCAAACTGCCGGTCGAGCGGCGCAATCTGCTCTGGTTTTTCATCCAGAACAAGCTCGCATTTCTCATGAACCTGGTAGGTTTTCAGCCCTGCTTCATCATCTGAATAGGCCTGTACATATAAATCTTTTTCCAGGTCGATTCTTTCCACAGAAACTACTTTCGCTTCTGGGTGTTTTGATTTATTGTTTACGATAATTCTACTGACCTGATCCATTTGATCAAACACAAGCCCGACTTCATAGCCGGGCTTGATCTGCACGGCTTCCGGTTCTTCTCCTGCCATTCTTACAAAACCGCCGAGCGGTAAAAGACGCAGGGTATATACTGTTTCATTTTTCTTAGTCGAAAATATTTTCGGTCCGAACCCTATCGCAAATTCTCGGCACAAAATACCTGCTTTTTTCGCAAAATATAAATGTCCCCATTCGTGGACAGCCACGAGTACTCCAAATATTATAATAATCGCTATAAATGTATCCAACGTTTTTCACCTTCACTTTATCCGGGAATGAACAAACGCTCTTGTTTCCCTGTCTACCTCTAAAATAGTTTCAAGGTCCGGGGTACTTAGGATGCTGTGGCGTTCAAGAGCTTCCTCAATATAATGTTCAATTTCCAAAAATGTGATACTTCCTTCCAGAAATTTCTGTACCGCCACTTCGTTTGCAGCATTTAATACCGTTGTCATCGTACCGGCAGTTTTCCCTGCCTCATAAGCATAGCTTAAACAACGGTACCGGTCAAAATCCGGCTCCTCAAAATGCAAAGTTCCTGTTTCCCATAAATTTAATCTTTCAGCCCCAGTCAGTTCAAGACGGCGTGGATACGACATAGCATATTGTATTGGGACCCGCATATCAGGCGTTCCAAGCTGAGCCATCACGCTCTTATCACGATATTCAACAAGAGAGTGAATAATACTTTCTTTATGAAGGAGAACTTCAATCTGCTCATATGGCATATCAAACAACCAATGTGCTTCAATAATTTCAAAGCCTTTATTCATCATCGTCGCAGAATCAATCGTAATCTTGGCTCCCATGGACCAATTCGGATGATTCAGCGCTTCCTTTACTGTCACTCCTTCCAGCTCGCTTCGGCTTTTTTCCCGGAAACTTCCTCCTGAAGCCGTCACAATTAAACGTTCCACTTCCTTAAGTTTATTTCCTTCCAGACACTGAAAGATAGCTGAGTGTTCACTATCAACGGGCAGCAGAGAAACGTTATATTTTTTTGCGTGCTCCGTCACAAGATGACCGGCAGTCACTAATGTTTCTTTGTTCGCTATTCCGATAGTCTTTCCAGCTTCAATCGCTTTCATGGTCGGTTTCAATCCAAGACTGCCCACCACAGCGTTCATTAAAAACTCAGCCTTCTCATAAATGGCAGCTTCTATAAGGCCTTCGTCTCCGAAAAGTACTTTTGTAGCTGGATCTACTTCCGTTCTAAGTTTTTCTGCGTCTTTTTTTTCCGCTACTACAGCTAGCTCCGGCTTGAATTCCTTTACTTGTTCAATTACCTTTTGAAGGTTTCTGCCTGCTGCTAAAGCTACGAGCCGAAACTGTTCTGGGTGACAGCGGATTACATCGAGCGTCTGCGTACCTATAGACCCTGTCGAGCCCAATAATGAAATATTTTTCATGATTTCTCCCCTGACTGTCTTAAATCTATCATATAATTAACCGAAAAAGTGTAAAAATTGGAGTAAAGGCATAACAAAAATTAAGCTGTCAAAACGGTCCAGTACTCCGCCATGCCCCGGAAGCATCGTCCCTGAATCTTTAACTGCATAATGCCTCTTCAGCGCGGATTCCACTAAATCGCCAAGCTGTCCGAAGACAGATGTAACAATAATGAAAAAACTGAGTGTCAGGAGGCTGTCGAACACCGGGAAATAGTAATGAAAGACGAGACCGATGACAATAGCAGCCGCTGTACCTCCGATAAATCCTTCAAGTGTTTTTTTGGGACTGATATCCGGCCATAGTTTATGTCTGCCAAATTTTCTTCCAATAAAATACGCTCCTGAATCCGTCGCCCAAATGATGAATAATATCAGAAAGACGAAAACAAGGCCGTTTTCTTCAAGGTTACGCGTCATTAGTAAATTGTGAAAACCATATCCTATGTAAACTGATGACAATATAACAAAGCCTGCTTCATCAAAGGTAAAGGAGTTTTTCGTTACTACAGTAAGTGCCAGAAGCAGTAAAATCATCACGAGAAATACTTCCACTTTAGTCACATGTTCCAGGAACGGGGCTTCCATCCATGGAATTGGCACAAGCAGAACCCACATAAAGACCATACTGATAAACCCCATCAAAGATGCAGGAGCAATGTGCTTCATCCGTAATAATTCATACATGGCAATGGAGGCAAGAGCCGTAATCACGACAGTAAACAACGGGCCGCCTATGATTACAACGCTAAGCAGGGCAATGGCTCCGATGACTCCAGTTATCATACGCTGCTTCATCTCTTATCCTCCATTATACTCCACCGTAGCGGCGTTTCCGTGTTTGGTAGATGTGAACGGCTTCCATTAAATCATCCTCGCCAAAATCCGGCCAAAGTACATCTGTAAACCAAAATTCGCTGTAAGCAAGCTGCCACAGCATAAAGTTGCTCAGTCGTATTTCTCCGCTGGTTCGGATGAGCAGATCCGGATCAGGCAGACCACTGCTTAGAAGTCTTTCAGATAAAACATTTTCATCGATATCAAGCGCTGAGCGTTTTCCTGCTTCTACTTCTTCGCAGAGTGTTCGTACTGCCTGCATAAGTTCATGCCGGCTTCCATAATTCAATGCAAAGTTAAGCACAATTCCGGTATTGTGCTTTGTTTCTTCGACAGCTTTATCGACTGCTCGGCTAGTATGGGACGGCAGCAGATTTTTATCCCCCATGACACGGACCTTGACATTATTTTTTTGAAGCTTGGGAAGTTCATTCCCGAGAAACCGTTCTGGAAGCTTCATTAAAAAATCAACTTCCGTTTTAGGACGCTTCCAATTTTCAGTTGAAAAAGCATAAAGTGTTAAGTATTTAACTCCAATTTCATCAGCTTTTTCAACGACACGGTTGATCACTTTCATTCCTTCTCTGTGACCCGCTACTCTCGGGAGACCTTTCTTCTTCGCCCAGCGTCCGTTCCCATCCATTATAATTGCTATATGAGAAGGGATGCGGCCGAGTTTAATCGTCTCAGCATCTTCCCCTTGTTTCGGCCGAGTCTGGCTAAAAAATCGATCTATCATGGTAAGGACACCAGCCTTCTGTAAATATATCACGTATTCTCATTACCTTATATATGTACGAAACGTTGAAGGTAAAAAGAAGGAATCCTACAAAAAAACCCTCTTTAAATAAGAAGAGGGTTTATAAGTCTGCCTTCATTGTAACGTGATTTGCATTAAACTTCCATAATTTCTTGTTCTTTATCCTCTGCCGCTTTGTCGATAGAAGCGACGTATTTATTTGTGGCTTTTTGGACGGCTTCCTGTTCACGACGTAAATCATCTTCTGTCATTTCTCCGTCTTTCTGCTGCTTTTTCAAGTCTTCGTTCGCGTCTCTGCGCACATTGCGGACAGCAACCCGGGCTTCTTCCGCATATTTTTTCACAAGACGGGTTAAATCTTTGCGCCGCTCTTCTGTAAGAGCTGGCACGGAAATACGGATTACATCTCCGTCATTGTTTGGTGATAGACCGATATCTGCTTTTTGAATGCCCTTTTCAATATCTCCAATAGAGGATTTATCGAACGGAGATATAATCATAAGACGTGCTTCCGGGACAGAAATGGTGGCCAGCTGATTTAGAGGAGTATCCGCCCCATAATAATTCACGAACACTTTATCAAGCATGGAAGGGTTCGCTCGTCCTGCCCGGAGTGTGGCCAGTTCCCTGTGAAGTGAATCAACCGATCTGCTCATTTTCGTTTCTGCTTCTTGAATTGTATCCTTTGCCATTATCCATTCCCCCTGACAACGGTTCCGATTTCCTGGCCGAGAACCGCTTTTTTAATGTTTCCTTCTTCCATGATAGAAAATACCAACAGCGGAATATTGTTGTCCATACATAAAGTTGAAGCGGTCGAATCCATAACGCCCAGGCCGCCATTTAATAAATCCAGATAAGTCAGCTCACGATATTTCTTTGCGTTGGTGTTAATTGAAGGATCTGCATCATACACACCATCCACTTTATTTTTTGCCATCAAAATAACTTCCGCTTCGATTTCCGCCGCTCTCAAAGCAGCTGTCGTATCTGTTGAAAAGTAAGGATTACCTGTACCTGCCGCAAAAATAACGACACGTTTTTTTTCAAGGTGGCGGATGGCTTTGCGGCGTATGTATGGTTCTGCAACTTGCCTCATTTCAATGGATGTTTGCACACGGGTCTGAACTCCATTGTCTTCGAGACTGTCCTGCAAAGCCAGTGAATTCATCACAGTTGCAAGCATCCCCATATAATCTGCCGTCGCCCGGTCCATCCCGCGGGAACTGCCGGCGAGTCCTCTCCAAATATTGCCGCCGCCAACTACAACAGCAACTTCTACATCCAATTCTACTATTTCTTTAATTTGAGATGCAATAGATTGTATTACTATTGGATCAATGCCATAGCCTTGCTGTCCTGCCAGTGCTTCTCCGCTTAATTTCAGAACCACACGATTATATTTTCCCATGTCCAGCCCCCAATTTCCGTATATCTCCTGCTGAAAGAAATTCCATTCGTAAATCTTTAAAAAGAAGGGGCTGCTGCAACGGCGCAATGCCCTGCAAAACGCAAGCCCCCTGTTTTATTATTTTTTCACTTGTGACATAACTTCTTCTGCAAAGTTATCTTCACGCTTCTCCATGCCTTCGCCAACTTCAAAGCGTACGAAGGATTTCACTGTTCCGCCTTTGGCAGAAACATATTTTCCAACCTTCTGCTCGCTGTCTTTTACGAATTCCTGATCATTCAGACAGATTTGTTCGAAATATTTATTGATCCGGCCGGCTACCATTTTTTCTACGATTTTTTCCGGTTTGCCTTCGTTCAATGCCTGCTGCTTCAGGATTTCTTTTTCGCGTTCTGTTTCTTCTGCAGGAACTTCATCGCGGGAAACGTAGCTGGGGTTGATAGCTGCGACGTGCATCGCTACATCTTTGGCGAGTTGTGCATCGTCCGTACCTTCGATTACGGTGAGAACCCCAATTCTTCCTCCCATGTGCAGATATTCGCCGAACACGCTATTTTCAGGCTTCTGTACAACGTTGAAACGACGGAGGGAAATTTTCTCGCCGATTTTTACGATTTGATCATTGATATAAGACTCAAGTGACGTTCCACTTGAATATTCAGCTTTCAGAGCAGCCTCTACATCTGCCGGTTCTTCTTTAAGCAGAAATTGAGAAATATCTTTGACAAGCTGCTGAAAATTTTCATTCTTAGCCACAAAATCTGTTTCTGAATTAATTTCAGCAATAACTGCTTTATTTCCTTCAGAAGTCACAAACGCAAGACCCTCTGCTGCTACACGGTCTGCTTTTTTGGCAGCTTTGGAGATTCCTTTTTCACGAAGATAATCAATTGCTTTATCCATGTCTCCGCCAGTTTCAGTTAATGCTTTTTTGCAGTCCATCATACCTGCGCCCGTTTTCTCGCGCAGTTCTTTTACCATACTTGCTGTAATTGCCATGTGTTTCTGCCTCCTTTAGTGAGTAAAACCATTATAAGGTAATAATCGTCCAGCGCTTCATAAAAAAGAGTGATAAAGGGCCATCCCCTTTTATCACCCTTATGGTTCAAGCTGCCGCTGCATAATATAGAGCGGACTCTTTTTAGTTATTCGTTACAGTTTCTTCTTCATCCTGTCCTTCAGCTTCTACCGGCTCTTCTTCCTGCTGTTCGCTTTGAATAGCTTCAATGACAGCATCTGCCATTTTAGAAGTAAGAAGACGCACCGCGCGGATAGCATCGTCATTACCAGGAATTACTTTGTCAATTTCATCAGGATCGCAGTTTGTATCCACGACAGAAATAATCGGGATATTTAACTTATGAGCTTCTGCTACCGTGATTCTCTCTTTACGAGGATCGATGATGAATATTGCGTCAGGTACTGCTTCCATATCTTTAATGCCGCCAAGAAACTTCTCGAGACGATCCATTTCTTTTTTCAGAAGCATAACTTCTTTTTTAGGAAGAACATCAAAGGTTCCGTCTTCCTGCATTTTTTCAAGGCTTTTCAGACGGTTAATCCGCTTGCGGATGGTTGCGAAGTTAGTAAGCGTTCCACCAAGCCACCGCTGATTAATATAATACATGCCGCAGCGAATTGCTTCTTCGCGGATTGAATCCTGAGCCTGCTTTTTTGTGCCGACAAATAGGATTTTCCCTCCGTCAGCAGCGATATCCCGCACATAGTTATATGCTTCTTCAACTTTCTTCACCGTTTTCTGCAAATCGATGATGTAGATACCGTTTCTCTCTGTAAAGATGTAACGGCCCATTTTCGGGTTCCAGCGGCGGGTCTGGTGTCCGAAGTGTACTCCTGCTTCTAGCAGTTGTTTCATAGAAATAACAGCCATACTAAATTTCCTCCTTTGGTTTTTCCTCCGCAGCCATCGTTTTCACTCAAGACCTTACGGCACCTTTGATTGAATCAGACTGCGTGTGTAATGAACACCGTGGATTAATATACCATATGATGACCTTCAACGCAAGACAAATCAGCGATTTGTGTCCGCTTGATAAAATTTCATGAAAAGCTCGACTTCTCCTTGGCCAAGCTGCAGCAGTTTTGCGATTTCCCCTGGTTGTTTCCCCTGGGCAGCAAGAGCAAGTACCTTTGATTGATCTGATGCTTCGGCTGTATCGCCAGTTTTTGGAACCGGAGGGGCAAAGCCGGATTCTTCTTCATGAAAATCAACAGAATCCGCCGCAGGAACAGGACTCTGCTGGATTCCTCCCAGGCCTGCAGGCTGCTCAGGCGATGCCTGTCTTTTCATATTATATATAAACATTTCATTATCTTTTTTCATTTCAGCCGTGTACTTTGCCAGGAGCTCTTCAATGTCATCTTTTGCTTCAGCTACAGAAGCTGCCTCAGACTGGATCCTCTGCTGGCGCTGATATAAAAGAATGATAAGCCAAAAGCTGAGGCAGTGAAGGGCAAGACTGAAAATCAGCAGTATGATTAGCATCGAATCTTCCTAACCTGTTATGTCAATTGTTTTTCCTTTGTATGGATGTTCCATTTCTTCTGGTTTTTTCAACTGTTCTCGTCTTTGCTGCTGAGGTTGCTCCTGCTGGTCCGACCCGCCTGTATCATTACCCAGGCGGTTTTTTTCGGTCTTTTCTTTACCCTGCACCTGGGACCGCTGTTTATGCTCCGATTTCAGCTGTTCATTATTCAGCCTGTCCTGCATTGTCTGGCCGCGCTGCTGTAATTGTTCCTGCAGTTTGCCTGCATCCTGGCTCCTCGGTAATGCAACCTGCAGTTCCACACCTTTCCAGCTCAAGAATACAACCCCCTCTGAAGTTATTGAAAATTGTAAGGATCAGCGAATATTTAGAGCCACCTCCCCATTTTCAAAATACAAAGATACATTTTTATACGCCGTATTCAATTTACGAGTATATTTTCCAAAATGGAAATCAACGTTAGAATGCACTGTATGATCTATCCATACAATTCCTTTTTCTTCATTTTCAGAAACCTCTTTCCATTCGTCAACCTCTTCCATTGCTTCTTTTGCCCGCTTTTTCCACATTTCTATCGTATTTCTTGCTCGGAGCTTCATAATTCTTTCTTTTGAAGACAGGGGCTTCTGATCAGCTTTTTTCGCAAGTGCCTGCACGAGGGCATCCAATTTTTTCAGTTCCTCATTTGCTTTCCGTAAGATATTTGTAAGATGTTTCTGCTGGTCCAAATAATGCTTTGAAAGACCGATATAAAATGACGTCGGTGTATTCATGATGTTCCCGGCTTCTTTTACATGAATTTTATGCACAGCTGAAATACTCCCTCCAACGACCTGGCCTTTTCCTGCATTGCATATTATACTGTCGCCCGATTCACAATAACTGTGCATTATCATCTGTTTAACTTGAATCAATCCACCAGCCTTTACATAAGCTTCGTTAATAAAAGTGGTGACCACATCTTTTCCGGCTGTCACGGAGCCTTTATGCTGAGCCGTCACCCCAGCTCCAATATGTATGGATCCGCCTGCTTCCAAAAATGCTCCTTCCACTGTCCCAGAAATGCGTATATCCCCCTCTGCTTTTACCGAAAATCCAGAAAGGACATTGCCTTTTACAGTGACATTCCCGGTGAAGGTTATATTGCCTGTTTTCATTCCTACATCGCCATTTATCTCATAGAGTGGATACACGTGAATAGTTCTTTTATGAACACTAATCTGGCCGGAGGCGACAGCAAATAATTTTCTGCCCTCCACTCGTGTATTTTCCCCTGGATAAAGCGAAAAATCCTTTCCCGGTGCTGCGTCTACGGTTTTTCCATCAATTGTTTTCCCTTTTGTGCCGGGAGTAGCTTCAACTTTCTCCCCGGCTAAATCACCCTGTGAGACCATCGGAATGTCTATTACCGCTTTTAAATCCACGTCACCTTCAGACGTCTGATTGCTGCTTTTGCTAAAGCTCGAACGCATGTAGGCATCTCTTCCCCTGATCGGTTCTACGCCGCGGGCAATAATAATAGGAAATGCTGTCTCGTGTGGTGACGGAACAATTTTTTCTAATACCGCCTCCACGATTCCAAACCGGACTCCATATTCCTCGAGAAATAAAATCCAATCTTCCCTCGTCCACGCTGTATTACTTTCTAAAGATGCCACAGTGGTCAGCACGGCTTTTTGAAAATCAGGTGTTATTTCAATTTCAAAATAATCTTGTATTTTTTCTGACATCCTACCCGCCTCTTTTTCTCCATTGTTCCAAAAGTACCTGTGCCTGACCTGAATTTCTTTAATTCCAGCGCTTTTCAAGTACCTGTTTTAATCGAAACAATGCTTTGGAATGAATCTGGGAAATACGAGAAGTGGACAGTCCCATAATTTCTCCAATTTCAGTTAGTGTCATATCCTCTTCATAAAATAAACCGACAACAGTTTGCTCTTTTTTCGATAAATCCTTCATTACAAGAATAAGTTCAGCTACTGCTGCCTTTTTCATTACCTCCTCTTCCGGTGATGCAGCTGAACGGTCTTCTATTGCTGCGCTGTAGGTTTCCTCCCGCTCCCCTTCGGATGTTTCCTCGTCAATCGATAACGTATTCGCATAAAAGCTCTCTGCAGACACTTTCCGGACTTCATCTACTGTCATGTCTATTTCTGTTCCAACTTCCTCTTCAGTTACGTGACGCCCATAACGCTGTTCAAGCTGCTCCATCGTTTCTTCGATTTTTTTTGCTTTATCCCTCAATGAACGAGGCATCCAGTCTTCATGCCGCAGGCCATCTAGAATCGCTCCGCGGATCCGGAAAGAAGCATACGTATCAAACTTTAATTCGCGGCTGAAATCAAATTTATTCATCGCATCATATAACCCAGATAAACCATGGCTGATCAGGTCCTGTCGCGATACATTCTGCGGGAGCCCGGCTCCTATCCGCTGAACGTGGTAGTGAACGAGGGGCTGGTAGACCTCCACAAGCTCATTAGCTGCTTCCCTATTTCTTTCCTTCAACCATTTATTCCAGAGTTCATGGTGGGCATGCGGTGTTGTCCGAGGCATAAACGCACTCCTTTCACTGAGGTTTTATTCTTTGAATCTACTGTTCTTATAAAACTTTTTCCCCTCTATGGACGATTCTAATAGACAGAGTCGAATCCTCCGGGTCAAATTCTATTGTTCTGCCTTTGCTGCCTCCTGTATCCTCTCCCTCCAGCCGGACGCGGTGCAGGGCCAGGATTTTTTTCACCGCCTCCGCATTTCTCGGACCGATCCGCATCATTTCTGAAGTATGCGAAGAAGCCGCAAACATCTGGGCGCCCCCTGCCATTTTTGCTGTAAGCTGGTAAGAACGGAGCCCCAGATGTTGAAAATAAGTAAACATGTCTTCAAGTGCCGAATCTGCGAATTTAGCACGATTCCATTCTTTTTGTCTCGCCATCGAAGAATCAGGGAGCATTATATGTGCCAGTGCTGCAATTTTTCTTCGTTTTTCGTACACTACTACTCCAATACATGAACCGAGTCCGGAGGTCCGCAGTGTATCTGGTGCAGCTGTCGATTTCCAGTCCGCCATCCCTACTTTTACGATCTGGCCTTTCTGCATTTGTTTATTCATCAATCTGGACTCCTAAAGCAGCAAATATTTTGTGAAAAGAATCTGGATCGGGCAGGAGAAAAAATTGACCAAAGACCGATCCTCTCTGCCTGCCTTCTTCTCTAACCTCCGTATCAATAATAATGGCGTAATCTGCAAAAGCAGACAGTTCAGCCAACCCTGCCCCTACGAGAGCACCTGCCATATCGACTGCCATAGCGGGGACTGAAGGCTGCATGTTAATATTTGTGAAATCTGACAAGGCGGATAAATAAGATCCAGCTAAAATGTTACCAAGCTCCTGCAGTGCGGACACGGCCAGATCATCCTCATAAATTTCCCACTGCTTTCCTGCGGCCTGTCCTATCATAGCTGCTGCAAGCCGGACTGCTTCCTGTTCCGGGATAATCAAAAACATTGTGCCTGGAGCCTCTCCGTAAATTCGCAGAAATGTAGCAGCAACAATTTTTTCTTCTCCTCCCGCCAGTTTTGTTATTTCCTCAAATTCCACTATCCTCACTGAAGGAACTGACATATCAATTTTTCTATTAAGCAGACTTGATAATGCTGTGGCTGCATTTCCGGCTCCTATATTTCCTGCTTCCTTCAGCACATCAAGATAAAAGGGGGAGAAATTTTTCAAATTTGTCATCATTGTCCACACCTTTCTAATCCTTTTTGAAATAATGATTTATAAAAGGAGCTATTTCATGAAGACGCAGACTGATATCGGCTCCTGCTTCTTCTCTGGCAGCTTTTGGCATCCCATACACTACTGCGGTTTCTCTTGATTCAGAAATACTTATGCTTGTCCTCTCTGCTTTGATACGTATCAGTCCTTCTTTCCCATCACTTCCCATACCGGTTAAAACAACTGCCACCACACCCCAGTTTTTGAGTGAAGAGAGCGAGGAGAAAAGTACATCAACAGAAGGACGGTGACCGTTTACCGGCATATCTTCTGTCACCTTCGTTACCAGCGCTGAGCCCATGTTTATGATACGAAGATGTTTCCCCCCGGGAGCTATATATGCCGTACCTTTTTGAATAATTTCCGCATCGGAAGCTTCTTTCACAATGATGCTGCTCAGTTGATTAAGTCGTTCTGCCAGCGAGCGTGTAAAAGTCGACGGCATGTGCTGTACGATAACGATCGGGGCATCAACATGGGTATCCAATAATGGAAGGATGTGCTGTAACGCTTTTGGTCCGCCTGTTGAAGTGCCGATCGCAATTATTCTGTTCGCAGGCAGAACCACTTCCTCAAATACAATAGGCTCAATATTTTGACGATGTATGATATTTGCAGAGGATAGGTTCGCCCCTGAAGCGGCACGCAGCTTCGCGGTCAGTTCTTTTTTTATTTTGTAAAGATCCGGTGAGAACGACCCAGATGGCTTTGCAATAACATCCACCGCTCCAATTTCCAACGCCCGGAGAGTGTGCCGGGCTCCTTCACTGGTAAGAGAGCTGACCATCACGACCGGAATTCTAAATGTATTCATGATTGCCTGTAACGTTTCAATTCCATTTAACTTCGGCATTTCAACATCAAGAGTGATGACATCCACAGTAATAATTTCAAGCTTCAGCAGTGCATCTCTGCCGTTACGGGCAGTGGCGGCAACTGTCATATCAGGTTGTTCTTCAATGAAATCCGTCAGCAGTTTTCTCATGAATGCAGAGTCATCAACAACCAGTACCCGGATCATCCTCCCCGCCTCCGTTGAAAAATAGATTTTATTTGATTTATAAATTGTGGAAACCCGGATGGCTGAACCGGACGTTCCTGGCCAAGATACCGGGCTGTAAAACTGCGGACTGCAAGAGAAGCTTCACTGCCCGGTGCATCCAGATAAAATGGCTTCTGTTTTTTTACGGAAAGAAGCACTGCCTTGTCAGACAGAACAGATCCAAGTATCGTAATTTTTTTCATTAGAAATTTTTCTGAAACTCTCTGGAAGTTTTCCGCTGTGCTGTTGCCTTCCAGTTTTGTTTCTGCTTTATTTACAATGAGCGAACAGGGAAGGGAGACATCCTTTTTATGAATGTGCTTTAGCATCGCATAAGCATCCATCATCGCCGGTGGTTCCGGCGTGGTGATCATGATTGTTTCATTCGCTGAGAGAATAAAACGAAGACTCTCTTCCGATACTCCAGCCCCCATATCAAATAAAATAAAATCATAATGGCCGTACAATCTTGCCAGCTGCCCGCTGAATCGCTCTTGGTTATCCTCTGTCATCGCAAAAAGCTCAGCCAGCCCCGATCCTCCAGGAACGAGGTCGACACCGCCGGGTCCTTCCGCTAAAATATCCCAGATAGACACTTCTTCTTCCACCATATCAAGCAGAGTTCTATCGGGGCTTATCCCCATTAAAATATCAAGATTTGCCATCCCAATATCCAAATCAAAAATCATTACTTTTTTTCCTTGTTCACTTAATGCGAGCGCAAAATTTAAAGTGATATTGGATTTTCCCACTCCCCCTTTTCCGCTGATTACTGCAATGATTCGCGCGGAGCGCCGAGAATAATGAAGCGCTTTTTCTTTTCTAAGGTTTTCTGCCTGATCATTCATCTGCATACTCCTTCATTACCCATCCGGTAATTGTCTTTGGAGCCGGACTGATCATGTCATCAGGCACATTTTGACCATTTGTTACGTAAGCAATTCCGGTATTCCCCTCGCTGATCATGTTAATCATCGCTCCGTAATAAGATGTTTCATCTTTTTTTGTAAAGATAAATCGATCAATCGGCATCATGGAAAATTGTTCGAAAATTTTCTTCATGTCCTGGTATTTTGAAGTTAATGATAATACGAGATATGTTTCCATATCATCATCAAAATCGATGACTTTACGAAGCTCTTCGACATAAAGCCTGTTTAAAAAATTTCTTCCTGCAGAATCGACTAGAATTAAATCGACATTGATGAATTTTTCTTTTGCCTGTTTAAAATCTTCGATGGAGTAGGCTACTTCAAGCGGAATATCCAAAATCCTGGCGTATGTTTTTAGTTGTTCAACTGCAGCAATTCGATACGTATCTGTCGTAATAAATGCTACAGTTTTTTTCAGTTCCAGGTGATAGTAAGCGGCTATTTTGGCCAATGTGGTCGTCTTGCCCACCCCTGTCGGACCTATTAAATTAATAATTTTTTTTGGGTCAGTGGACGGACCGTGTTCCACGCTGGAAATTTCTTTATTTATATAGTCTTCGGCCCATTGAAATACTTCCTGCTCCGCTTCTTTCTCCTCATGCTGGTACCATTGCCTGATTAAATAGCCTGCCAGCTTCTGCCGGATCGGTGCGGCCACCTCCTGATTTTTCAACTTTTGATCAATCAGCTGTAAAGCCTGAGGATATTCGGGCTGATTCGTACTGCTGCTTTCGACAAGAGTCTTGATTTGATTTTTAATGTCTTGAAGCTCTTTCGCCTCAGGTGCAGGGGTCTGTGAAACCTGATTGTTCCGGGCATCAGCCCCATAAACGGCTTCCTGTTTTTGTTCTGGGGACGAATGGCCGGCAGACAGACGACGCTGCTGGGTTTCATCAACGGCAGCTATTACTTCCATGCTTTTTTTTGTGAACCATCCGAACATACCGCCAGTATTAACAGATCTGGAATTTAAAATTACTGCCTGTTCTCCAAGTTCATCTCTAATTTTTTTCATTGCTTCAGGCATATCTTTCGCCGTGAATTTTTTCACCTTCATTCTGCATTCACCACTCCTACGCTTTGTACTTCAACATCAGGTTCTAATTCGTTGTAGGATATAACAGACACCTGCGGAAAAAATTTCTCGATCAGCTGGCGGAGATACATCCGGACAGCCGGAGAACAGAGAAGAATCGGAGACTGCCCCATTTCGGAAATGCGTTCTGCTTCTCTTCCAATTTTATCGATCAATGACTGCGAGTCCTTTGGATTCATCGCCAGATAATTACCGTGTTCGGTCTGCTGCACTGCATCCGCCACTTGTTTTTCAGCTGATCCGCTTACTGTGACAACATACAGCGGCTCTCCAGGAGCAGATACCTGTTTTGTTATTTGCCTTGCCAGGGCCTGCCTGACATACTCTGTCACAAGATTCATATCTTTCGTCATTGGGCCAAATTCAGCCAGAGTTTCAAATATAGTCGGCAGGTTTCTGATAGATACTTTCTCTTTCAAAAGATTGGAGAGCACCTTCTGTATTTCTCCCAGACTCAATGGATTCGGGGTGACTTCCTCGACGAGTGTCGGGTAAGTTTCCTTTAAATGTTCGACAAGCTGCTTCGTTTCCTCTCGGCCAAGAAGTTCGTGGGCGTGAGCTTTGATCACCTCCGTCAGGTGAGTGGAAACAACAGAAGGCGGGTCCACAACGGTGTAACCGGCAAGCTCAGCATGCTCTTTCGTTTCCTCACCGATCCAGATTGCCGGGAGTCCAAATGCAGGCTCTGTGGTTTCGATACCACTTATCGAATCGTCATCGACACCTGGGCTCATTGCCATATAGTGATCAAGCAGGAGCTCGCCATGGGAAACCTCATTTCCCTTCAGTTTGATTACATATTCATTCGGCTGAAGCTGAATATTATCGCGTATCCGGATTACAGGTACTATCATGCCCATTTCCAAAGCGAGCTGCCTGCGGATCATCACTACTCTGTCAAGCAGATCGCCGCCCTGGTTCGCATCAGCCAGCGGGATAAGACCATAGCCGAATTCAAATTCGACAGGATCTATTGTTAACAGACTCACTACGTTCTCAGGGGATTTCATATCCTCTCCGCTGTCTTCAGATTCTGTTACTTCCTTTTCAATATCGCGTGTCTGCTGCTCGGTACGCCTGATCATTAATCCGACAAGTGTGATAAGCGCAGCAATGATTGCAGTCAGAATAATAGTGATCGGAGTAAAAACACCAAGGAAGAATATCGCCCCGGCAGCAACAAACAGCATCGTTGGAAACGCAAACAGCTGCTTTGTAATATCATGTCCGAGATTTCCTTCAGAAGCCGCTCTCGTTACGATTATCCCTGTGGCCGTCGATACGAGAAGCGCAGGAATCTGACTGACGAGACCATCTCCGACAGTGAGCAGAGTGTAAGTGTTTGCAGCCGTTCCAACATCCATGGCATGTTCGGTCATGCCAATTACTATTCCAAAAATCATATTGATGATAACAATAACAATCCCGGCAATAGCATCTCCTTTTACAAATTTGCTCGCTCCGTCCATGGAACCATAAAAGTCAGCTTCCCTCTCAATTTTTTCCCGGCGGTCTTTTGCCTCCTGCTCTGAGATCATCCCGGCGTTTAAATCTGCATCGATACTCATTTGTTTACCCGGCATCGCATCGAGGGTAAATCGTGCTCCTACTTCTGACACACGCTCCGCCCCTTTTACAATGACGACGAATTGAATAATGATTAAAATAAGAAAAACCACAAACCCGACGAGCGCGCTCCCCTGGATAACAAAATTTCCAAACGTTTCGATAACATTTCCTGCCTCAGCATTTCCGAGAATCGAACGGGTAGTAGAAACGTTCAGTCCGAGACGAAACAAGGTCACAAGCAGCAGAAGTGTTGGAAAAATGGAAAATTCGAGCGGTTCCTTCGTGTTCATAGATACGAGAATAATGATGAGGGCAAGAGAAATATTAACAATAATAAGAATATCGAGAATAACCGTCGGCAACGGAATAATAAGCATAATAACTATCAAAATAACACCAAATAATACTGAAAACTCTCTTGCACCCATATACCTGCTCCTTTTTCGGTCTGAAAGTTACTTTACATTAGTTCATTTTTCAAACGGTACACATACGCGAGAACCTCCGCCACCGCCTTAAATAATTCCTCAGGAACTTCATCCCCGATCTCCGCCTGTGCATACAAAGCCCGGGCGAGCGCCTTGTTTTCCACTAGGATGACTTCGTGCTGTTTGGCAAGCGTTCGAATACGAAAGGCTACAAAATCAGCACCTTTAGCAGTAATTACAGGAGCTGCCATTTCACTGTCCTCGTAACGGAGGGCAATCGCAAAATGAGTTGGGTTGGTGATGACGACATCTGCTTTCGGCACCTCCTGCATCATCCTCTGCATAGCCATATCCATTTGCTTTTGACGTCTTTTTGACTTAATGAGCGGATCGCCTTCCATTTTTTTATGTTCATCTTTCACATCCTGTTTCGACATCCTAATCTGTTTTTCATGATCATATTTTTGATAGATATAATCAGGAATAGCCAGAAAAAGAAGCAGCATTGCCACCGAAACCCCAATAATGCCAGTTAATCGCGCCACCTCGGCAAAGCCGGTTTCGACACTTTTCTGTGATAAAAATAACAGGGAATCAAGACTGATCCATAGAATCGAAAAAACGAGTATTCCGACGAGTGTTATTTTTAACAGCGACTTCATTAATTCCACAAGTGCCCGGATTGAAAAAATCCGCTTAAAGCCGCTGATCGGATTAATTTTTTCCAGCTTCATTGCAATTGATTCCGGCGTATACTTAAACCCGACCTGCACGGCGGAAGCTCCAAAACCGATAACCATTGCTACGAGCATAATTGGAATGAGAACAAACGTTGATTCAAGTGCGATTTCTTCAAAAATCGGGATGATAGAAGCTTCATTTACGTCCCATAAAATGTATTCACTGTACACATGCTGAAGCATATCGTGTAAATATTCACCGAGCACCCTCCCGTAAAAAAACATAAAAAGAAATACAGCCAGCATTACAAGAGCAGTGTTAACATCAGAGCTTTTTGCTACCTGGCCTTTTTGTCTCGCATCCTGTCTTTTTTTTGGACTTGCTTTTTCCGTTTTTTCCTGGGAAAAATATTGCAGATCCAGACGATATCTCATGATTTGTTATGCTCCTCCCAGCAATGCCATTAATGTCCTCATGGCAGAGAACGTTTCATCAAATAAATTATCCACAGCCATAAAAAATGCCGGCATACTGATCATCAAAAGCGGGAGCCCGACGAATATTTTCAATGGCAGACCTACGACAAACACATTCATCTGCGGTACTGCTCTTGACATCATTCCAAGGGCAATATCCACAAGAAATAAACTGCCTACAATAGGAAAGCTCATTTGAAAAGCAATCATAAACATTGTGCTGAAGGATTCCAATATATGAACAGCAACAGCCTCGTTGCCAAAGGGCAGGAATACCTGATCCACTGGAATATATTCATAGCTGTAATAAATTCCGTCCAGAATGAGGTGATGTCCGTCAATGACAATGAGAAATAATAAAGCAAACGTGTAAAGATACCCTCCGAGCAGCGGGCTTTGTGCCCCGGTCTGCGGATCAATTACATTTGCCACAAGAAACCCAAACACAATGTCTAAAAACATACCGGCAACCTGGACTGCATAGATGAGAATTGCTGCAAGAAGCCCAATGCTTAACCCGACAAGCAGTTCCTTAAAAATAAGCAAAAAATATGTACTGTTCATTTCAAGTTCGAGAGGTTCGATAGTAAAAACAATAATAAATGCAAAAAACACGCCGAGTCCTACTTTAAACGTTGCCGGAATTGTCCGATATGTAAATAAAGGCATCGTCGTGAAAAAAGCAAGCACGCGGACAACCACTAATAAAAATAACGGAAATTGATTGAGCCACTGTAGATCCATCACAACTAACCTATAAACTCATGCAGATTACTGAAAATCTGATAAGTGAAATTCACGAGCTGTGACAGCATCCACGGCCCGAATAATACAAGGCAGCCCAGCACGCCGAGAATTTTTGGGATGAACGCCAGAGTCTGCTCCTGAATCTGGGTGGTGGCTTGAAAAATAGCAACACCAAAGCCCAGCACGAGCGCTACTACCAGAAGTGGACCTGCCACCAAAAAAACTACCCATACACCATTTTCAGCGAGGCTTATTACTGTTTCCGCAGTCATTTCATCACCTTCTAAAAGCTTATTAGCAAAGACTCAACGATTAAATACCAGCCATCAACAAGAACAAACAGTAAAATCTTAAAGGGCAGGGAGATCATGACCGGCGGAAGCATCATCATTCCCATCGACATCAATACACTTGCTACTATCATATCGATAACTAGAAATGGTACAAAAATTAAAAATCCGATTTGAAATGCTGTTTTTAATTCACTGATCGCAAAGGCTGGAATTAATGCTGTAAGTGGTATATCATTCAGTGTTTCCGGCTGATCCATACCGGCGTAGCCCATAAATAGGCTCAAATCCTTTTCTCTCGTATGATCGGCCATAAATTCCTTCATCGGGGCCGCCCCCTGCTCAAATGCCTCTTCCTGATTCAGTTCTCCATCCAGCAATGGAGTAAGTGCCTGCTCATTCACTTCTGAAAAGACCGGAGCCATGATAAAGAAAGTCATGAATAATGCAAGACTGATCAATACCTGATTGGGCGGCATCTGCTGGGTAGCCAGTCCCATTCTTACGAAGGAAAGTACAATTACAATTCTCGTAAAACTCGTCATTAATATTAAAATCGCTGGAGCAAGCGATAGTATCGTAATTAAAAAAATTAACTGAAGCGTCGTGGACAGAGCTTCCGGATCATCACTTGTCAGCGCTCCCAAATCGAGTCCAGGTATGAAAAAGATCATTTGTCATGCTCCTTTGTCCGGCTCCCTGCCTTCGCCCGCGCTTTTTTCATATCGTTCAGTTGATTCTCAAGCATCTCTTGAAAGGAACGGTCATCTGACCGTCTGGTGGTGCTCTCTCCAAAAGAAGCTATTTTCAATTTCTCAAAAAATGAAGATTTCCCCGATGAGCTACGTGGTTCATTCTGCTGAAGCAGCAGTTCTCTTTCCTTTTTATCTTCAATTTCTGTAAGCATCTGTATGGACTCACCAACACCTACAACGAGCAGTCTGTCTCCTACCCTGACAAGCTGTACTGACTTGTTTTGTCCAAGGGGAACTCCGCCGATGTTCTGAAGCGTCTGATGAGATTGATAATTCTGCGATTTTCTTCCTAAAAATTTTAACAGAAAATACATAATTGCGATGACGACAGCCAGAGCTGAAAATAATTGAAGCAGGACTGCAAAAATACTGCGGTCTTCCATCAGTAATTCATCCTCCGAATTCTGAGGGGCATGATTCTCCTGCTCTGCTCCCTCCGCAGGATCACTATTCACTTCTTCACCGGGCTGGTCACCGTCCTCAAGAATCTCACTGATAGTACGGTTCTCATTTGAAGCATTGCCCGGTTGCGGTGCGGAGGCAAAGACTGTCATAATGAAAAATAAAATCATGGTGATCTTCCATATCTTCACGTTAGTCCTCCCACCTTTAACCAAGCGTTTTTTTTATTGCCTCTAACACCCTGTCCGCCTGAAAAGGTTTTACAATAAAATCTTTTGCTCCCGCCTGTATCGCATCAATAACCATAGCCTGCTGTCCCATCGCTGAACACATGATCACTTTCGCATTTGGATCAAATGCTTTTATTTCTTTTAGAGCAGTTATCCCGTCCAATTCCGGCATCGTAATATCCATCGTCACCAGATCAGGTGAAAGCTCCTTATACTGGCTGATCGCCTCCTGACCATCCTTCGCCTCTCCTGCTATATCGAAACCATTTTTTTCGAGAATATCTTTTACCATCATCCTCATAAAAGATGCATCATCAACAATTAATACAGAATGTGCCACCTATGTTTCCTCCTCTGATTATTTCAACCGTTTAATCCGCTCGGCCTGACTGACAATATCGGTTACCCGGACGCCAAAGTTTTCATCAATAACAACGACCTCTCCTTTTGCGACCAGCTTTTGATTAACTAGAATATCCACTGGTTCCCCTGCCAGCTTATCGAGTTCAATGATAGAGCCCTGTGAAAATTCAAGAATATCCTTGATGGATCGTTTCGTGCGTCCTAATTCCACGGTGACCTCAAGCGGAATATCAAGAAGCATGTTTAAATTTTTTGCTTCTGTCTGACCAAGTGGAGGTGATTCAAAAGAAGAGAAAGCTGCGGACTGCACCTCTCTTTCGGGTGCTGATTCACTAGAACCGATAAATTGCTGCTCGCGTGTCTCTGATGAAACACCTCTGCCGGTTTGATCTTTTGCTTCTGTCGATGTAAGGATCTCCTTTTTAGGGGGTTTCTGGTTTGGTTCAGGAGCGATTTCAGCTTCCTGAAAAGAAGCATTGTCCTCTTCTGGCGGATTCATCAGATCCTCAATCATCCTTTTTGCAAATTCCACCGTTATAAGCTGCATAATAGATGAATCAATCAAACTGCCTACTTTTAAATGAAAAGATATTTTTACGAGCATATCCTCTTCTGGTATATTGGAAGTCCCTTTTTCCTTTTTTACGTCCATGAGATCAATTCCAGGCGGGGAGATATCCACGCGCTTATTGAAAATCGTTGACATGGAAGTGGAGGCGGATCCCATCATTTGGTTCATCGCCTCCTGCACGGCACTAATATGCATATCGTCCAGCTTATTGGTTTCCGGCGCTCCTTCCCCGCCAAGCATTAAGTCTGCAATGATAGCTGCATCCTCCGTATTAATGACAAGCAGATTTGTGCCCTCAAAGCCATCGGTATATTCGACATGAATGGCGACATGAGGTTTGGGAAATTCCTTATCAAGTTCATTCTGCTTTAACACGGAAACGACTGGTGTCGTAATATCTACTTTTTGATTCAACAGCTGCGACAGCGCAGTTGCAGCACTGCCAAACGAAATATTCCCTATTTCCCCCAGCGCATCCTGCTCTACTGATGTTACGTAATCCTCTATCTTGTAGGGACTGTCTTTCGGGGAATCGGAACCGGCCTGTGTGCTATTGTTTTTATCATCAGATTCGTCTTCTCCTGAAACGCTTTTCAGCAGTTCATTAATTTCTTCCTGCGAGAGCATATCATCATTCATACGAATCTCTCCTCTCTATTTCATCTGTAATCTGCAGCGCCATCTGATTTCTCCATTTCCCAGGCTGACCGAAATATTTTGGTTCTCCTCCTGCTTTTAATACGAGTGGCTTATGGATGTTTTGATCAAGTTCAATGACATCTCCTGGATTTAGCTGTAAAAATTCTTCAATAGTTATTTCTGATTGGCCGAGTAGAGCCTGCAGGGAGACCGGAGCCGACTTTACAGTATGCTCAATCGCTGCTATTTCTGTATTATCACGCTGTCTTTTCTTCGTCTGCATCCAATAATGTACCGAGAGCTTTGGCAGAATTTCTTCAAGTACCACATGCGGGAGGCAAATATTAATCATTCCGGTCGTCTCACCGATGGTTGTGGAAAGTGAGATGACGACTACTGTTTCATTCGGTGATGCCATTTGCAGAAATTGCGGGTTAACTTCAAGATCCTCCATCACCGGCTCAAGATCAATAACGGATTCCCATGCGCTTTCAAAGGTTTCAAGCATACCCTGGAATAACTGGCTCATTATTTTCGTTTCAATTTCCGTTAGATTATCAATTTTATTTATACTGCTTCCTTTTCCGCCGAGAAGACGGTCAATCATCGCGTAGCCAATATTGGGATTGACTTCCATAAGCAAACGTCCTTCGAGCGGATTAGCTTCAAATATGTTTAACATCGTCATTTTTGGAATCGAGCGGATGAATTCGTCGTACGGAAGCTGATCGACAGAGGCAACCGAAATTTGAACGAACGTTCGGAGCTGAGCGGAAAACATCGTTGTTAATAATCTTGCAAAGTTTTCATGAATTCTCGACAGACTCCGGACCTGATCCTTTGAAAAACGAAGGGCACGCTTAAAATCATAGGTGCGGATCTTTTTTTCCGATTCCTCTTTTTTTAATTCATCCGCATCCATTTCTCCGGTGGAGAGCGCAGACAACAGTGCATCTATTTCCCCCTGGGAAAGAACATCTGCCATTTTTTCACCTCTTTTCTTTACAACATCGGCATTACTGAATCATCCGCTGTGTCGTGTACACACGCACAATTTTTCCTTCATCCATCATTTCATTCATTTTATTGCGCAGCTCTGATTCCATTTCATCGATCCCTTTCTGAGACTGCAGTTCAGCTGCTGACAAACCAGCAAGATGGCGGATAATTAAATTATTCATCTGAAAATCTCTTTTCTCCAGCTCATTTTTAGCTGATTTCGTATCGGTATGAATTTGGAAGCTTGCCCGCACAATTTCATCGCCATTCAGGTTCGTCGTTATTTCTTCGGTCTGCCAGGAATTTTCGATGATTTTATCTATGGAAGGATCCGCTCCTGCTTCCGGGGTTTCAAAATAATTAAATAAAACAAGTGCCACAACTCCGATTAGTGTAAAAGAAACCAGGATAATAACCATTACATTAACTAAGCGGTTCTGAAACATGCTACGACCCCTCCCTTGGTATTACAGACCCTGTCATTCCTACACTTCGGTAAAATTGATTACAGAGCGACAAGACAACTTCAAGACTTTCACGCACAAACATCTTTTTTCCGTTTACAAGCGTTATAGTGGTGTCCGGTAAGGATTCTACCTTTTCAATCAGTGGAACATTTAATAAAAAACGCTTCCCATTTAATTGGGTTAATTCGATCATATGTATAGGAGAGGAGCCACCTGGACAATTCATTACGGCCCCTCTATCCTCCTCACGTATCTATATTATCTTTTAAGATTCATTAATTCCTGCAGCACTTCATCAGCAGTCGTAATTCCTCTCGTATTTGCCTGGAATCCACGCTGAGCTACGATCATCTCCGTAAATTCTTCAGACAAATCCACATTCGACATTTCGAGAACCCCGGCGACTAGTTCTCCAGTTCCGTCTTCTCCAGCCGTTGTTTCTATCGGATCCCCGGAGTTAGCTGAAGGGATAAATAAATTGTTGCCAGCTTTTTCAAGCCCTTCAGGGTTTGCAAAATTAGCAATACCTATTGTGGCCTCTACTTCGGTATCATTATCGATGACGACATTTACATCTCCATTCGATCCAATACTGAAGCTTTGTGCATCCGCAGGAATTTGAATGCTGTTACCTGCTTCGTCAAGTACGTTGTAGCCATAAGTATTTACTAGTGTTCCGTTCTCATCGAGGTAAAAATTCCCCGCCCGCGAATAAAAAGTATCTTCTCCATCATCGAGCATAAAATAGCCCTCACCGGAAATTCCAAGATCCAACTCTCTGTTCGTATTCTGCAGGCTTCCCTGTGTGTTGATCGTATCTACACTGCCCATCTGTGATCCTAGACCGATCTGACGGGGGTTTGAACCACCTCTTCCTGCCGGGTCTCCGGCTGTGGCACCAGCCATTTGCTGACTTACCATATCTTTAAATGTTGCACGGCCTTTTTTAAAACCAAACGTATTTACATTTGCAATATTGTTTCCTGTAACATCTAGTTTTTGCTGAAAGTTTCTCATTCCGGAGATTCCGGAGTACATTGAACGAAGCATATAGCTCCCCCTTTAATTTATTAGAAAGACAGCGTCTGTCAGTCGGCTGTCCGGCGGCTTCCTTCCTCAGGTCGGGCCGCATCACTGCTTACTACAATCGTGCCGTTAATGTTAGTAAAAATATGATCCGCTGCTTCATCCTTTGTCATGGCTGTAATGACAGTATGGTTCTCTGCGCTTACTACAAGTGCTGCTTTGTCTGTTAAAACAATAGAATCACGAACACCTTTTTCTTTTGCCATCGTCAGCTTTTCATTAATTTTCTTCCATTCTATTTCTGTAACTGCCACATCCCGATTGTGCAATCGTCTTTCGGCATGCCTGCTGACTGTAAGCGGTGGAGATTGCTCAACCTGCTTTTTAAAAATCTCCTGAAAAGATGTTGTTTGAGAAGTTTTAACAGCTTTCGTTTTTTGTCCTGGATGAGGAAGCTGGTGAATTCCATGCGAATCAATACCCGGTGTCACGAGATTTCCTCCAGTCTATTAATCTAGTTACCTTCTCCGCTTACAGTGAGGTCCCGCTGCTGTCCGCTTCTTCAATCGGATCGGCTCCGCTTACTTCTATCAATTGATCACTGTTTATCCAGCGGTCATTGTCAAGCAAAAATCGAATATTTCCATCACTATCAAGGCGGACGGACTTTACAGTGTTCACAACCTCCTCTGTGTCTGTAATATGATCGTCAACTTCAATTTCTCGCTCCCACTTAATCTTCTTATCGATCAGCTCACTGTGCTGTGCGAGGGAACCGCTCTTTTGCGATTCTGCCATCGATTCCATGGCAGCGCTCATATTCGTCATCTGCTCCAGCGAGGAAAAAGTCGCCATCTGCGATACAAATTCTTTGTCGTCCATTGGATTCATCGGATCCTGGTTTTGAAGCTGCGTCATCAATATCTTTAAAAAATCATCCTTTCCAAGCATTGAATCATTCGCGCTTTGGACTTTCGGCTTCGACTGATCCGGCAGTCTGTAAGTTTCTTGAATACTATCCGGCATGTTTAACACCTACACTTGTTCATTAAAAGTCAGCTCTTCAAGAATATCCGCAAAGGAATTGTCATCTTCTGAAACATGGTCCTGCTGCGCATTTTCTGGCGGCTGCTGCTTGTTTTCCTGATTTTCCTCCTGCTCCTGATGTAAGTAAGAAGAAATCTGCTGCTGAATTTCAATCCGCTCCACTTGAATATTTTGCTGCTGAAAGCTTTGTTTCAGGTGGTGAATCTGCTGCTCTACGAGTTCTCTCGCAGCCTTTGTGGTAGTTAAAAGCTGGGCTATTATCTGTCCATTCTGCTGGGTCAGCTTTATATCAACTCTGCCGAGATGCTCTGGATGAAGCTTCAATGTTAGTTCCTTAGCTCCATTTTTTAGAGAAGGAAGATTCGTTTTTCCTAAAAGCTCCTGCAGCTGTCTTGTAAACTCCTGCTGCCGCGCATACTCCGTTTTATTTTCTCCGAGATGCATGACGAGCTGCTGCACCTTCGCTGGCTGCTGGGTTCCTTCCTGGCTTAATGAAGAGGGAAGAGAACCGCCGGCAGGATCTAATGCAGCAAAGGTCCGGTTTAATAAATTTTGAAGGTAATCACTGTTTTTGTTGGCATTGCCGTTACTTTTAATTAAACTGGAAAACTGAGCAAGTGTAAGTTGTCTGCCCTGATTGGTTTCTGTTAATTGGCTTTCACTTCGCTGAAGCAGTGACTCCGTACTCAAGGACCGCCTATTTAGACCGGGAAGAAAATGACTGCTCAATGATGCCAGTGCCTGCAAAAATTCTATGTTCCGAGACTTTGAAAGTGTGTGAGCATTCTCACGTGTGTGACTCTGCTGAGTGAATTGCTTATGAGCACCGAGAACCGCAAACAGTGCCGCAGCTGCGCCAGCTGTCTGCTGCACTTTATCGCCATTCTCGTTTTCATCCAGATCCTCTGTGTCATTTTCTGATTTTCCGGACTGTAAAGCCTGAAGAAGGTTAGATTGGATATCCACTCTGTTTTCCTCGTTCAAAAGCTCCATGTGCATCTGCTGGACTTCATCAGGAAGCATTGAAAAAATCTTTTCCATATTTAGATCCATGCTCCCCGGCCAGTCTTCCAACATGGCCGTTAATTCATCGGAAAACTCCTCTGTAAAAGCCTCGGCTTCCTTGAAAAATTGTTGGACCAGCTTCTGAAGGCTTTCGTCGGTCTCCTGGATTCCCATGATGTCATTAACCTGAGAAGGCATCGCCTCTCCAAGCAGCTGCAGGAACTGACTGCTGTGTCTGCTGGTTTTTTCATAGGTCACAGGCTTGCTGCTATTGGCCTGAACTGGTAACTGAAACGTTGGTAACATCGACTGCAAATTGTTTCACCTCCCTTCAAATGTTTTTGAGATAAGGAATGAATTTCAAAAGATAATTTCACAACAATAAATGCGAATACAGGTTGATTAAAACCGGTCACGTCCTGTGGCAAACTTCTACACTTATGAAATTGATTCAAAAAATTAATTATTTTCCAGCGCAGATAAAATACTCGCAGCATCAGCCGGCTCCATTTTGGCTAATATTTGAGATCGCGTATCTGCTCGCAGTCCATTCATGTGTAGTACCACCCGGGCAGTGTCCATTTCTGAAAATACATCCGCCGCGCTGCCTGGTGCCATATTTTCATAAATATCGGTAAGTTCACTATCGTCTCCGTCCTCATCTTCAGATTGATTTTGGTCTGTTTCTGACTCAATGAGCACTTCCTCCAGCTCAGTCTCAAGATCTCGGATTTCATCATCCTTTGCTTCCAGCTCTGCTTGAAGGGCCGCTATTTCGTCATCCTTCGCTGCTGCCTCTTCTGCTGATTCCAACTGTTCGGTTTCCTCATTTGGGCCCTCTTCTTCTACCATCTCTGCTAAACCGGGAACGTTAGACACAGCCTCTCTGCCAAGCTCAAGGACGTTAATGCCGAGAAAACTTAAAATAACTCCACCTAGAATGACAGCAAACAACAGCGGAACAAAAATAATCAGGAAAAACCATTGTGCTTTTCCGGTTTTTTTCTCTTTCGATTTTGGTTTTTGATTTCCCATAGAATTCCCTTCATTCAGCGGAATGCATATTTGCGTGTCGTGATCTCATCAAGCTGCTGTTCCTCAGCTTTCTTCAGCTGTTTAGCATGTTCTTCCTTTTTCCACTCTTTCAATTTTTCGAACTTTTTCCATTCAACTGAAGCGGCCTGCATTTCTTTCTCTTTATGTAACATCTTTTCTCTCGCAATATCAGCACGATTCTGTTCGGAATAAATCCTTTCCTGAAGCTGTAGGAGTGTTGCTTCGTTATGCTGAATTTCCTGAATTTTTATGCCAGTTTCTATCCGTTCCCGATAGAATGCTTCAATTTCTTCTTTTTGCATCAACAATTGATAGAGCGCTGTAGCCACCTTCTCGAATTGAACGACAGAACGGCTGTATTCTTGCTCTTTAATATCTTTTTCGTCTTTTTTTAAGTCTAGTATTTTTTGAAAGGAGTATTGAAAGCTCATTTCTGGTCTCCTTTTTCAATGAATTTTTGAAGCAGCTGAACCGTTTCTTCAAATAAAGGCCGTTCCTCGGTTTCCTGCTGTAAAAAGGCATTTATTTCAGGAAGCAGATGAAGAGCCTCATCGGTCTGGATTGAGGAACCTTTCTTATATGCTCCTATCGAGATTAAATCCTCCGCTTCATGATGGGCCGCTAAAAGAGAGCGAACTTTCTCAGATGCACGGCGATGTTCATCAGCTGCAATTTCAGTCATTACACGGCTGACACTTTTTAGTACATTAATTGCAGGATAGTGGCCTTTATCAGCTATTTTCCGATCCAATACAAGATGACCATCAAGAATACCTCGAACTGCATCTGCGATTGGTTCGTTCATATCGTCCCCGTCCACCAGCACTGTGTAGAATGCAGTAATCGTCCCTTGTTCACTCGTACCGGATCGTTCAAGCAGGCGTGGAAGCATGGCAAAAACAGAGGGGGGATATCCTTTCGTTGTTGGGGGCTCTCCCACGGCAAGGCCGATTTCACGTTGCGCCATCGCAAATCTGGTCACAGAATCCATCATTAAATTTACGTTTTTCCCTTGATCACGAAAATATTCTGCAATGGCTGTGGCAGTCATGGCTCCTTTTATTCTCATTAATGCCGGTTGGTCCGAGGTAGCAACGACAACGACTGACTTTTTCATCCCTTCTGTGCCAAGGTCTCTTTCCACAAAATCCTTTACTTCGCGTCCGCGCTCCCCAATAAGAGCAATAACGTTCACATCAGCATCTGAGTGTCTGGTAATCATCGAGAGGAGCGTACTTTTTCCAACTCCACTGCCTGCGAAAATTCCAATTCTCTGCCCTTTTCCAACAGTAAGTAAACCATCGATTGCCCGGACCCCGAGCGGAAGCGGTTCTTCTATGCGTGGGCGGAGCAGCGGGTTGGGCGGAGACGCATCGGTTCCTACCCTGGCCAGGCCATCTGGAAGGGAGCTTCCGTCGAGTGGCTGCCCGATACCGTCTACTACTTTTCCAATCAGGCCGTTGCCTGTTTTAATCTGCAGCGGCTTTCTCGTAGCTTCAACCAGACTGCCCGCTCCAATATCAGCCTCCTGCTGCAGAGGCATCAGTAAAACGTTCTGATTTTTAAATCCAACAACTTCCGCTAACACAGCTGTTTGTTTTGCAAACGGGTAGATATAGCATAAATCACCAACCGAAGCTTTTGGTCCTTTTGCTTCAATGGTCAGTCCAACAACTCTTGTTACCTTTCCATATTGCTTATAAGGATTTAGTGCTGGAATTTCCTGAATTAATTCAGCTGCTTTCATCAGCGGCTCCCTTCCTTCAGACGTTCCATCAGCTGTATTTTCATTTCCTCTAGTTGACTGTCCAGTGAGGCATCAATTTTTCCATAAGGCGTTTCTATAATGCAGGCATTCTCTGTTAAGGCTGCATCCGGCAGAATCACTAATTCCTGGGCGCGGCCGAGCAGACTTTCGATCTCCTGGCGCTGAGTTTTCGTTTCTTCGTAGCGGGCCGGAGGTACGTAAATGGTAACTGAATCATGGTCACGCACCTCTTGAACAGCATTTTTAACTATATCCATCCATATGTCGTTCTCTTGCAGGGAGCGGTACATAATGCGATTTGCAACCGTTAAAGCGAGTTGAAGAATAATTGGTTCTGCCTCTACTAAATAGCGGTGGTATTCTTTTTTTGCATGGTTCACCGTTTCTTCTGCCTGCTGAATCAGGCTGCTGTATTCTGTCATCGCACTGCGCTTCCCTTGTTCAAATCCTTCTTCAAATCCAGCATTTTTCGATTCCTCATACGCCTGCCTCATCCGCACCCTTGATTCTTGTTCTTCTTCACTGATAGCTTCCCTTGCACGTTGCAGTTCTCGCTCAACCTTGGCCACTAAATTCTGAGCTTCTTGCTTTTTAGTTTGTAAAAACAACTGATCTTTATTTACCGCCATGGGGCCTATTTCATTATTTCGGTTATTCAGCTGCGATTCAGGTTTTCCAGTTTTGACTGGAGGGACTGGTTTAAGGTGAATGGAACGGGCTTTAAGTTCTTCTTTATTTCCAGCCTTGATAAGTCTAGACAATAATATCATCCCCTCCTCCCCGTGCGATCACGATTTCTCCGGCTTCTTCAAGACGTCTGATAATAGCTACAATTCTTGTCTGAGCTTCCTCGACATCACGCAGACGAACCGGCCCCATAAATTCCATCTCTTCTTTAAATGTATCCGCCATGCGCTGCGACATATTGTTGAAGACGATCTCTTTTACTTCTTCGCTAGCTACTTTTAAAGCAAGCTGCAGATCATCGTTTTCCACATCTCTTATTACTCGCTGAATGGATCGATTATCGAGAGTAACAATATCCTCGAATACAAACATGCGCTTTTTGATTTCTTCTGCCAGTTCAGGATCCTGTATTTCGAGAGCGTCTAGTATAGTACGTTCTGTGCTGCGGTCCACGCCGTTTAAAACCTCTACAAGAGATTCGATGCCTCCGGCTTCTGTATAATCCTGAGTTACTGTCGCTGACAGCTTCTGTTCAAGAATTGTTTCCACCTCGTTTACTATCTCTGGTGAAGTACTGTCCATAACGGCAATACGTTTTGCAACATCTGCCTGCACCTCCTGCGGGAGTTCAGATAATATTTGTCCTGCCTGCACTGATTCCAGATAAGAAAGAATTAACGCAATTGTCTGCGGGTGTTCGTTTTGTATGAAGTTTAAAATCTGCGAAGGATCTGCTTTCCTGGCAAAATCAAACGGCTTCACCTGCAGTGTGGAAGTTAACCGATTAATAATCTGCATCGCATTATCTTCTCCGAGCGCTTTCTCGAGAATACTCTTGGCATAGCCAATCCCACCTTGAGAGATATAGTCCTGAGCGACCGCAATTTGATGGAATTCCTCTAGTACATTTTCCTTCATTCCACTGTCTACCTTCCGCACCCCTGCTATTTCAAGTGTCAGCTTCTCTATCTCTTCTTCTGATAAATATTTATATACCTGCGCTGAAACATCCGGCCCAAGTGAAATTAAGAGCATCGCAGCCTTTTGTTTTCCAGTCAATGCTTCTTTTGCCTTTGGCATTACGATTCCTCCTTAATCATCGGAAAGCCACGTCCGCAGCAGCTTTGAAAATTCTTCCGGTCTTTCTTTCGCCATCTTTTCTAATTGTTTTCTCCGTGTGGCTTGTTCTGAATCCTGATCATCCGGCAAATCAGGAACTTCCATAGTTGTCATTTCCTCAGTAATGAAGTCTTCCTCTTCCGTTTCACGGCTCTTTCGCAGCAGGGCGATGACAAGGACAATGACTGCCAGAAGAAGAATCCCCCCAACAATGTACATCCAAACAGGAATTGTATTTGCTGGCTCTTCATCGAGCTCTGCCTTTCCGTTAAAAGTCTGTGTGCTGACGAAAACCTTTTCTTCGATGTCAGCATCGGTAAGTTCCTCTTGGAATTCATCATCAATGCTTGTCCTTACGATTGTACTGAGGACCTGTTCAATATCTCCGATGCTTTCTGGAGGCAGTGAATCGGGCTCTTCCGGGTCCGGAGGTTCGACCATTACTTGAATTCCTAAATCTCTAAGTTTATAAGGGCTTTCTACAATTTCCCGGTGAATACGGTTGACTTCATTATTTACACGCTCTTCCGTCCGTTCAAAGTCGCCTTCTCCACCGACAGCTCCATCATTATAACCCACGATGTCATCTTCATCTGCACCTGGAATACCGCCTGGATCTACGGCTTCTCCCTCATAGGTTTCAGTTATTCTCTCAGCACTGAGCTCAATGCCTTCCATATTTTCTTCATCAACAGGCTCAATTAAAGCTTCTTCACGATTCTCCTGCGTAAAATCGATATCGGTGGTCACTGATACAACGACTTTATCCCTGCCCATCATCGTTCCGAGCATTTGTTGAAGCTGGCTCTGGATATCCTTTTCGATATCATCCTGCACACCGCGCTGCTCCTGATATGCATTCATGGTGGAATCCGAAGAATTTTCATTATCGTAATCAAAATCCTCAAACATTTCATTCATGATGACGATATTATCTACAGGAAGATCCGGCACACTTTTCGAAACAAGGTGATATAGTGCTCTTACCTTCTGCTGGTCCATGTTTGAGCTACCGCCGGTATCGATTACCACTGAAGCCGATGCAGTACCTGCTTCTTCGTTTACCCAGGTGGTCTCCTCCGGCAGAGTAATCATGACATTAGCTGCCTGCACGCCATCGATATTTTGTATCAGTTCCTCAAGTTCAGTCTGTATGGCAGCTCTTTCCATGACATTGAACTCGTTATCTGTCATCCCAAAACCCATTTGATCTTCAATAAAGGAATAATCAATCGATCCGCTCTGAGGGATACCTTCTGCAGCAAGTTCCACCTTCAGTGCATCCACTGACTCTTCCGGTACACTGATGGTAGACCCATCATTCGAAAGCTTGGAAGGGACCCCCTGTGAATCTAAAGTTTCCTTTATCTGACCAGTTTCCTCCGAAGATAAATCCGAATACAGAGGTGCATAATTTGTTCTGGCGGCGAATACGATGACAAGCACGATTAATAACAGAATAAAAGCTGCTGTCCCGAATCCAAGCCCTTTTTGAAGATTTGACCGGCTGCTCCAATACGTTGCAGCACGTTCTTTCAATTCTATGTACTTCTCTTTCATGGCTCCTCCCGACTAGTCCAGCACTCTTAGGCTGCTCATACTTGCATTCTCATTATTTCTTGGTAAGCCTCAATGGCTTTGTTTCGAACTTCAACCGTCGTTTGGAGCGTAACACTTGCCTTTTCTGCCGCTACCATCACTTCATGAAGATCTTCCACTTCTCCGTTTACAAGCTTGTTTGTCATGTCATCGGAATGAAGCTGCGCATTATTTACATTCGTAATTGCCTCATTCAATGACTCTTTAAAAGAAATCTGTGCTTGCGTAGGAGTCTTTTGAACTGAACCTGGAGCACGCGCAGCTTCATCTGCTCTTCCCAGAGCTTCCATTCCATTCATTCCTTGTATCATTCCACCACTCCTTAAAAAATCCTCAATCAGCCTCTGCCTATTTCGAGTGCCTTTAACATCATGTTTTTCGACGCATTCATCGTAGTTATGTTAGCTTCGTACGATCTAGTGGCGCTCATCATGTTAGTCATTTCTTTTAATGGATCTACATTAGGCAGTTCCACATAGCCTTCTCCGTCAGCATCAGGATGCTCTGGTTGATACACCCGGCGGAAAGGGGATTCATCTTCAACTATAGAATCTACTTTTACCCCTTCTGCTTCATAGCCGCTGCTTTCCATCGCCCTATTTAGATGACTTGAAAAACCTGTTTCATTTGGAGAAATGGATACCATTTTCCTTCGGTACGGCTCCCATTCTCCATCTACCAGACGGCCACGGGTGGAGTCAGCATTCGACATATTTGCAGAGGTAACATCCATCCGCAATCTCTGGGCTGTCAGAGCTGATGCAGAAGAATTAATTCCGCTGAACATACTCATTGTTACGAACCTCCCCCTCGTACAGCTGTTTTTATACTGCTGAACTTACTGCTTAATCGGTCTGTCACTGCGTTATAGTAAATTTGATTTTTTGCCAGATCTGACATTTCCTTATCAATATCTACATTATTGCCGTTGTGATTATATTGTGTGGAAGAATCTTCCGTGTAGTGCAACCTAGTGGTACTGTTACCGAATTCTATATGTTTCGCATTCGTCCGGACTGCTTTTAAATTCTCGTTTTGAATTGCATCATCCAGGGTATGCTTAAACTGTCCCCTTTTTGCTTTATAATTCGGTGTATCAACATTAGCGATATTTTGAGAGATTGCTTTTTGCTCCATGGCTGCACCATTTAAACCTATTTGAAGGTTTCCAATGGTCGAAGAATCAAATAACCCCACATTAACCCCTCCCTATGACCTACATACTTTTCCGACACTATTCGCCAAGCATGAAATTCAGGCATGCTTTTCCTATATCTTCAATTTATTAAGCATTACTACCCAAATTGTATAAAATTATGTTACACATGTCTAACAGTCTTTTTACAATTCCGTAATTCAAGATAAAAGCACCAACATTTTTAATGCATTAGAATTAAGTCTTTTTACCTATTATTTGATAAATACGGCCTTTTATTATATAGAATAATCAAAATTAGTTCCATATTTTTACTATAATTCACTATATAAAATAGTAATGTTCACTTTATATTACCCGCACATATCAAACTCGCATTAAGTGAGCATTATTTACTAGTAGGTATATAGCACCAATTACGAAAATCATGTCAAATTTTGTTTAAATATATAAAATACAGCTAGGCATGGAAGATGTGATTGCCTGTGTTTGACAAAAAGCATCAATTGAAAAAGTCGAAGAGAATAACCTGTAGTGCGCAGTAGTTTTTTTGAGGAGGCTCATTGGCCGCCGTCCCATCGTGACCCAAGCTTTTCGCTCATATTCTAAATAGCTGTGGAGAAGTATTTTTAGCATCCTTAATGTGATGATACTCAGATTGAAGCACGAAAAGAGGCGACTCCCGACGGGTTCAGCGCCGTCTGAAAATCCATTCTGGCGAAGCTTCGCTGAGACAGAATTAGTTGAAGACAAGCCCCGCGGTAAGAGACCGCCTGCAGCGATGAAATCAACTAAATCCATACTTTTTCTGTTTTAAAAAAAGTGGCCGGGACAAAAGTAAATTATTTATTGCAAAGGGGCTGTATCAAAAGGTTATAAACAGTTGATGTCCTTCCAAAAATAATCCCGTATCACCATAAAAGTGGTACGGGATGACTTGTTTTGGTGTGAATGAAACCACCAGAGTAGGGATTAAAATTTTTTGAAAAGTCTTTTGATACAGCCCCTGTATGTTATTTATGAGTTTTCATAAAATGCTCCGTCAAAACGCTTCGCTTTCCTAGGGCACGGCTCAAGCCTCCCCGGAAGAAAGAACACTGCCTGTGGAGTCTTGAGACTCGTGCTGTTCCCTAAGGAGTCTACGCATTTAACTACGCAAATGACCTAATTTCTCATTCAAAGAAAATACTATTCGTCATTCAAGATGCTATTTTTATTTGTCAAAGCTTTTTCGTATGGCCTTCTTTGACTTGTAATAATTTCAACACGTGAAATGCAAAGCCACCCTTAAGGTGTTTGTTCTTCGATTGAAGAACGGAAGGCGGCGACTCCCAAGAGATCAGCGCCGTCTGAAAATCCATTCTGGCGAAGCTTCGCTGAGACAGGATTAGTTGAAGACAAGCCCCGCGGAAAAGGGCTGCCTGCAGGGATGATATCAACAAATTCTATTCTTTCTTCTTCTTTTAAAAAAACCTGCTGTGATCTGACGATCACAGCAGGTTCTGCCTTCAGCAGCTATGCGTTGGACTTAATTTTTTCGAGTTCAAACAAAAATTTATCATTTAATACTTTAATGTACGTACCTTTCATACCGAGCGAACGTGATTCAATGACGCCGGCACTCTCAAGTTTACGGAGAGCATTAACGATCACTGATCTTGTGATTCCTACGCGGTCGGCGATTTTACTGGCAACAAGCAGACCTTCATTGCCATCAAGCTCTTCAAAAATATGCTCAACTGCTTCGAGCTCACTATACGAGAGGGAGCTGATCGCCATTTGAACCACTGCTTTGCTTCTGGCTTCCTCTTCAATCTCCTGTGTTTTTTCGTGCAGGATTTCCATGCCGACTACTGTAGCACCATATTCAGCTAAGATTAAATCGTCATCATCAAACGTATCATTCAGCCGGGCAAGTACGAGCGTGCCTAACCTCTGACCACCGCCGTTGATAGGAACAACGGTTGTCAATCCTGAACGGAACAGATCCTTGTTCTCTACAGGAAACGCAGTATACTCACTGTCCACATCAAGATTTGGAGAGGTTTCATCAATTTTAAAGAGGCCGGATGTATACTCCTCTGGAAATTGCCGCTCCTCCAGCATTTTTTTCATTCGGTCATTTTCAATCTCCTGTTTAATGCCATAGCCCAGCAGTTTACCTCTTCTACTTACCACAAAGACATTCGCACTAATCACATCGCGTAATGTTTCAGCCATGTCTTTAAAATTGACATGATCACCAGCTGTCTTTTGCAGCATGTCGTTAATTTTTCTACTTTTTGATAATAAATCCATTTTATTCGTCTCCTCCTGACGTCCTTATAAAATATATCGGCTCATATCTCGATTTTTTGCTATATTTGCGAGTTTTTCCTCTACATATTCAGGGGTAATCGTAATTTTCTCCATTGTAATATCTGACGCCTCAAAAGATAGATCCTCGAGGAGGCGTTCGAGCAGTGTATGAAGCCTTCTCGCTCCGATGTTTTCCGTATTTTGGTTAACGCTTTCTGCGAGTTCAGCGATTTTATGAACAGCATCGTCAGAAAATTCAACATTTATACCTTCGGTCTGTAAAAGTGCAGCATATTGCTTTAACAGTGCATGATTCGGTTCTTTCATGATTCGTACAAAATCCTCCGGGCCAAGACTGTCAAGCTCAACTCGGATCGGGAAACGCCCCTGCAGCTCAGGAATTAAATCTGAAGGCTTTGACATATGAAATGCCCCTGCTGCTATAAAAAGAATATGGTCTGTTTTCACTGAGCCATGCTTTGTTGTGACCGCGGACCCTTCCACGATCGGTAGAATATCACGCTGAACCCCTTCCCTTGAAACATCTGCACTGTTTTGCTGCTTTCCCGCAACTTTATCGATTTCATCTATAAAAATGATACCCAACTGCTCTGTTTTTGAAACGGCTTCCTGACTTACCTCGTCCATATCGACAAGTTTTTGGGCTTCCTGATCCGTCAATACTCTGCGCGCATCGCTTACCGGCAGCCTCCGTTTCTTTTTCTTTTTTGGCATCATATTTCCAAGCATATCCTGCATATTCATTCCCATCTGTTCCATGCCGGAGCCTTGAAACATATCGGTAAACTGTTTAGGCTGCTCTTCTGTTTCTATTGTGACTATTCGGTCTTCAAGCTCTCCAAGAGCAAGCTGGTGCGCTATCTGCCGGCGTTTTTGGGCGATGTCAGGTTCTTCTGTTTCCTGCTGGTCTTCCTGGTTATTCTGCTGCTGTTGAAAAATCATCTCAAAAGGATTCTTCATATTCTGCTGTTTCTTTTTTTCAGGAACGAGCAGCTTTACAAGCTTCTTATTTGCGAGCTCTTCTGCTTCCTTCTTAACTTTATCTATTTTTTCTTCTTTGACAATCCTGACTGCGGTATCTGTTAAATCACGTACCATGGATTCGACATCTCTGCCAACATAGCCGACTTCCGTAAATTTCGTTGCTTCCACTTTCACAAATGGGGCTCCAACAAGTTTAGCAAGCCGTCGTGCTATTTCTGTTTTACCGACACCGGTCGGTCCGATCATCAGAATATTTTTAGGAGTTATTTCTTCACGGAGACCTGCTTCAAGCTTGCTGCGCCGATAACGATTGCGTAAAGCAACGGCTACTGATCGTTTTGCTTTTGTTTGTCCAACAATAAATTGATCCAGTTTTTCCACAATGCGTTTTGGCGTAAGCGGTTGATCCATACCGTCCCATCACCTTTCGTAGTGCTTTATTTTAGTCCGCAGTGATTTCTTCTACGATGATTTCTTCATTTGTGTAAACACAAATATCAGCGGCTGTCTGCAGAGCAGCTTCTGCAATAGAGCGGGCATCCATAGCTTCTGCATGTTTCTTCAATGCCCGCCCTGCAGCAAGGGCATAATGGCCGCCTGAACCGATTGCAATGACACCATCATCCGGTTCGATAACTTCACCGGTCCCTGCCACCAAAAGAAGAGAATCTTTATCCATTACAATAAGCATAGCTTCTAAGCGGCGCAGGGTTTTATCACTGCGCCAATCTTTTGCGAGTTCTACTGCCGCGCGTTCAAGTTTGCCATTCCACTGCTCGAGCTTTCCTTCAAACAAATCAAACAGTGTAAATGCATCGGCCACGGATCCTGCAAATCCAGCCACTACTTTGCCATTATGAATACGGCGGACTTTTTTGGCTGTATGCTTCATGACAACAGACTGGCCGAATGTTACCTGTCCGTCGCCCGCCATTGCGCTTTTTCCATTGTGGCGTATGGCAAATATCGTCGTTGCATGTAAAGAAGTATCCATTCTCATCCTTCTTTCTTCTCTGCCCGTGGATGGGCATGATCATAAACTTCTTTTAAACGATCTTTTGTGACGTGCGTATAAATCTGCGTTGTCGACAAATGTTCATGACCGAGTAAATCTTGAACTACCCGGAGGTCTGCCCCGTTGTTTAGTAGATGAGTAGCAAAGGTATGCCTCAGATGATGAGGTGAGACCTGCAGAGTCTGAGACACTTGTTTTACCCTTTTATTTACAACGTAGTAAACGCCCCGTGCAGTTAAAGCGGTACCGTTTTTGTTTAGAAATAATGCATTTTCTATTGCTTCTAGTGATTTTCGTTTCCCTAAGAGCAATTTCCTGCCATTTGCTTTATAATATTCGATTGCCTCCACCGCATATCCACCGACGGGCACGTAACGTTCTTTGCTTCCTTTTCCTTTCACAAGCAGTGTACCTAGATCCGGATCGAGATCATCGACATTCATATTACAGCATTCACTCACACGCATTCCGGTAGCATACAGCAGTTCAAATATTGCGTAATCCCGTTGATCAAGAATCTTTTCCTGATCAAAGGAGTCAAACAGCTGCGCTAATTCTTCTTCATAAAGAAACTTTGGAAGCTTCGTCTCTTTTTTTTGGAAGCTTGATGCTGCAAATGGACTGTTTTCAATCAAACCTTCTCTTTTTAGAAACTTGTAAAAGCTGCGCAGAGCTGAGATTTTCCGGGATATGCTGGCACGTTTTAATCTTTTCTCATACAGCCTGCTGAAATAGAGGCGGGCAGTTTGAAAGTCCGCAGACTCAGGTCCGCCAATATTTTCTGCTTTTAGAAATGCTGCATAGTCAGATAAATCTTTTCGGTAGGCTTCTACCGTTAATGATGAGGCGTTTTTTTCCACTTGTAAATATTGAAAAAAAGCAGTCCCTGCTTCCTGAAAAGGTACATTTTTCACTTTTTTCCCTCCGCTGATTCAGCTGATCTGCACGTTAGACAAAAGCCATTAAATCTTAACATAACCCGGTCGTTCCCGCAAGAAAGTTAACTATTTTTTCATAAAATTCTGAATGGACTGCAGCGCTCGTTCTGCTAACGCCTGGTTTCTTTCCTGTTTATTTTTAATGCGCTTCTCTAAAGCTGGTACTAACCCAAAATTTGCATTGATCGGCTGAAAGTTATCCGGGTTTGCGGTGGTAATATATTGAGCCATTGCGCCGAGCATACTTTCCTCCGGAAGCACATAAAGCTCTTTCTCCTGGAGAAGTCTTGCTGCGTTTGTACCTGCAATAAGGCCTGCCGCGGCCGATTCAACATAGCCTTCTACCCCAGTAATCTGGCCGGCAAAGAATAAATCCTCTCTCGTTTTGAACTGATAGGTGGGCTTTAAAAGATTAGGTGAGTTGATAAAAGTATTTCGGTGCATGACTCCGTAACGGACAACTTCCGCTTCTTCGAGACCCGGAATCAGCCTGAGCACTTCTTTCTGCGGCCCCCATTTCATATGAGTCTGAAAGCCGACAATATTATAAAGTGTGCCGGATTGATTATCCTGTCTCAGCTGAACGACTGCAAAAGGGCGTTTTCCCGTTTCAGGGTGCTCAAGTCCAACCGGCTTCATCGGGCCGAATAAAAGTGTTTTGCGGCCTCTTTGCGCCATCACCTCTACAGGCATGCATCCTTCAAAAAAGATTTCTTTTTCGAATTCCTTTAAAGGAACGGTCTCTGCCTCTATAAGTGCTTCGTAAAAACGATCGAATTCATCTTCGCTCATCGGGCAGTTGATGTAAGCTGCTTCTCCTTTATCGTACCGAGATTTTAAGTAAGCCTTACTCATGTTAATGCTGTCTGTTTCAATTATTGGGGCCGCTGCATCGTAAAAATAAAGATATTCCTCTCCACTTAATGCTTTTATAGAGCGGGAGAGCCCTTCTGTAGTGAGCGGCCCGGTGGCAATGATCGTGGGACCACTTGGTATTTCCTGAATTTCTTCTTCAAGTACCTCTACTTTTTCATGGCCTTTCACCAGCTCAGTCACCTTCGCGGCGAATTCGTGCCTGTCCACTGCGAGTGCCCCTCCTGCTGGTACAGAGCAGGCGTCAGCTGCATGAATGATAACAGAATTCAGCAGTCTCATTTCTTCTTTTAATACTCCAACTGCATTTGCAAGACTGTTGCCTCGAAGCGAGTTACTGCAAACCAGCTCAGCAAACTTATCCGTATGATGAGCTGGTGTTTGTTTTTTAGGACGCATTTCATAAAGCTTTACTTTTATTCCTCTTTCAGCAAGCTGCCAGGCGGCTTCACTTCCTGCCAATCCCGCACCGATAACATTTACTGCTTGATAGTCCATACGTGGTACCTCCTTTGACGGTTTCATAATTCTTAGAAGAAGTGAATGAATTTCATAAGTCCATATCACAACAGAAAATACGAATAATAACATATATTTTCTATATATCATTCAATTCGCTTCAGGCGAACGCTTTCCGCGGGCTTGGCCTCATCCTCCTCGGCATCGAGATGCCTGCGGGGTCTTTCTCTCAAGCTTGTCCCGCGACGCACACGAGGTGCTTGTGTCGATGTTGGCCACAGGACGTGGCCGGTTTTAATCGACCTGGAGTCGTCGCCTTACACTATAAGCGAATGTTCGTGTTTTATATTTAGAATAGCATTTATGAAATTGATTCAAGCACTAAAACTTTGCCTGCCGTTCAATTCATTAGGGCCAAGCTTTAGAATTTTTAAAGCGGGAATGTTTCTGCAAAGTTTTAATTTTTTGAACTACAAAGGAAAAGAGCTTGTCTCAAAAGAATCCGCGCTGCCGCTCGTTTCCTTCCTTTGAGAAAGCCCCACAATTGATCAGGAGTTGATTTAATTCGGTTCTTCCTTATAGTCACAATCCTTACATTGAACGTGAACACCTTTCTTCGTTTTCTTTTCTACAAGAAGGCCATCACATTTCGGGCATTTTCTTGCGATCGGTTTATCCCATGAGACAAATTCACATTCAGGATATCGGTCGCACCCAAAAAAAGTACGGCGTTTTTTACTTTTACGTTCTACAATATTTCCTTCGCTGCAGCGTGGGCATTTCACCCCTATATCCTTGACGATTGCTTTTGTATTCCGGCATTCTGGAAAGTTAGAACAGGCCATGAATTTACCATAACGGCCCATTTTATAAACCATTTCATGCCCACATTTCTCACAATCCTCGCCGGCAGGTTCATCCTTAATCTCAACTTCCTTCATTTCATCTTCTGCGACCTTCAGACGTTTTTCAAAGCCTTGATAGAACTCATCGATAATCTCAATCCAGTTCTGGCGGCCCTCTTCAATGTAGTCAAGATCATTTTCCATTTTAGCCGTAAATTCCACATCAAGAATTTCCGGGAAAAATTCCACTACCAGCTCAAGTACAATTTCCCCCAGTTCCGTTGGTACAAAGCGCCGGTCTTCCAGGGCAACATAATTTCTGCGCTGAATTGTATCGAGTGTAGGGGCGTATGTGGATGGTCTGCCAATGCCAAGCTCCTCCATCGTTTTTACGAGCCGTGCTTCTGTATAGCGTGGCGGCGGCTGGGTGAAATGCTGGTTTTCTTCCAGTTCTGCCTTCGTTACCTGTGAACCCTCTACTAAATCGGGAAGGTATTTATCTTCTTCTTTTTTATTATCATCCCGGCCTTCAATATACACCTTCATAAACCCGGGAAATTTAATTTTCGACCCTGTAGCACGGAATAATACGCCGTTATTGTCGAGATCAACAGACATCGTGTCCATGACAGCAGGTGCCATTTCACTGGCTACCAGCCTCTCCCAGACGAGTTTGTAGAGCCGGTACTGGTCTCTGCTCAAATACTGCTTAATTTCTTTAGGAATTTTATCTACCGTTGTCGGCCGAATAGCTTCATGTGCATCCTGAGCATTATTGGATTTGTTGTTTTCTCGTGTCCCCTTGCTAGTGTATTCATTTCCGTACTTGCTTAAAATATAGTTTTTTGTATCATCCTTAGCCGTATTAGAAATACGGGTCGAATCGGTCCTCATATACGTAATCAGACCAATCGTACCTTCTTTTCCGATATCAATCCCCTCATAAAGCTGCTGGGCGATCATCATCGTCTTTTTTGCACGAAAGTTAAGCTTGCGTGCGGCTTCCTGCTGGAGAGACGAGGTTGTAAACGGGGAGACAGGATTTCGTTTTCGTTCTTTTTTTGTTACTTTCTGAATGTCAAACTGCTCGCCGTTTAATTTTGCGAGGACATTCTTTACGTCATCCTCCGACTGCAATTCCTTTTTTTTGCCGTCCACACCGTAAAATTTTGCTTCGAATAATTCATCTCCGCTCTTAAAGGTACCGTCAATGCTCCAATATTCCTCTGGTACGAATCGTTGAATTTCTTTTTCCCGATCGGTAATCATCTTTACGGCGATCGACTGGACTCTCCCGGCGCTTAACCCTTTTTTTACTTTTTTCCAGAGGAGTGGACTGATATTATAGCCTACCAGACGGTCAAGGATTCTTCTTGCCTGCTGAGCATCTACAAGATCCCTGTTTATTTTGCGGGGATGCTTAAATGCATCTTTAATTGCCGTTTTAGTGATTTCATTGAATACGACGCGGCACTCTGAGTCTTCATCCATATCAAGGCTGTGAGCAAGGTGCCATGCAATAGCTTCCCCTTCTCTGTCCGGGTCGGCCGCAAGGTAAATTCTCTTCACTTTCTTTGCGGCTGACTTTAATTCCTTAAGAACGGGGCCTTTCCCCCGTATCGTGATATATTTCGGATCATAATTATGATCGGTGTCTACTCCCATTTGACTTTTCGGTAAATCACGAACATGTCCCATTGATGCCTTTACTGTATATTTTTTTCCCAGATATTTTCCGATTGTTTTTGCTTTAGCGGGAGATTCAACTATTACTAAATAATCTGCCATTTCTTTTGTTTCCTCCCCCTTTTTCTTCAATATAAAATCTTCATCATTATTAACCAGTCTGCCGAGCTTTGTCAAATATCATTTATTTTCTTTCAGAAAAAAGATCTACATTTCCTGTGAATTACGTGTCATCCGCTAAAGGGACAAATACTATCGTTTGTTTGGGAAACAAATCACAATCATTTTTTCACAATTTAATGTCTCTGTCCACCCAAAATGTCCAGGTTTCTTAATTTTGATACTTATTTTGCACGATTCTGCTATCTTTTAATCCTCTCTGCGGCCAACCTTCGTACCATAGGTGATTCGGCTCTGTAACGGGACTTGCGCCTTCCCGGAGCAAGGTGTTTGTTCCTTTCGAAAATTTAGAAAAAATAGAGCCGGGCAAAACTTTCACATCTCTGCCCTGGTCAAGCGCTTGATATGCAGTAATGAGCGAGCCGCTTCGTTCTGCTGCTTCTGTGAGAAACACGACATCAGCTAATGCACTTATGATTCGGTTGCGCAATGGAAACTGCCATTTCCGCGGGGGCGTGCCGGGCGGAAATTCGGAAAGAAGCAGGTGACTGGCAGCGATTTCCTCAGCTAAACGCTTATTATCTGCAGGGTAGATATGTTGAATCCCTGATCCCAGCACCGCGATTGTACTTCCGCCAAATTTGAGTGCTGTTTGATGGGCGAGAGCATCCGTACCTTTTGCCAGGCCGCTCACAATAGTTACGTCGTGCGCGATCATCGGTGGCAGAAGAGACGAGACAGCCTGCCTCCCATAGGATGTCGGTGTTCTTGTGCCCACAACGGCGAGTGCACGCTCCGAGTGCATCAGGCCGGGGTCTCCTTTCATGTAGAGGACCCAGGGCGGATCATACATTTGTGATAGTCGAATCGGATATGGGCTGCAAAATACTGTTATTATTTTTATGCCATGTGATTTGTGGGCATGAATTATTTGTTCCGGGGAGGTATCTGACAGATAGCAATGTAGAGATGCCGCCTGCACGGAAGTGAGTTGCAGAAGCGTTTCTAATTGGGAAATGGAATAATTATAGACATCTGAGAGGGATTTGTCACGGCAGTATAGAATGTTCAGCCGTTTCCACGTCAAAATTGGATTGTGATGCAGATGTATGAGGCGATTTTTCGAGGAGATAGCGGGGGGCTCCTTTCTTTTGAGCAAATTTTGGGGGAAACAAAAATGATAAAAGGAAAGAAGAGGAAACTGAAATCCCCTTCTTTCTTCTTCATTTATTGTGGCTCGTGTGTGAGACATTTCTCATAAATACCGTTGTCTTTTAACGATTTAAGCAGAGTTTCTCCCATGTCGGAAGGGGTCGCTGCAACTTTCACTCCGCAGCTTTCAAGAGTTTTAATCTTCTCATCTGCCGTTCCTTTTCCACCAGAGATGATCGCTCCCGCATGACCCATTCTTTTTCCAGGAGGAGCTGTGCGTCCACCGATAAATCCGACTACCGGTTTCTTCATATTTGCTTTAATCCATTCAGCCGCTTCTTCTTCTGCAGTGCCGCCGATTTCACCAATCATAATCACAGCTTCTGTATCAGGATCATCATTAAACGCTTCAAGAACGTCTATAAAGTTCGTACCGTTTACAGGGTCTCCGCCGATACCTACCGCTGTGGACTGCCCGATGCCTGCCGTTGTGAGCTGATGAACCGCTTCATAAGTAAGCGTGCCTGAACGAGAAACCACTCCCACATGCCCTTTTTTATGGATATAACCTGGCATGATTCCAATCTTGCATTCATCTGGGGTGATAACTCCCGGGCAGTTCGGTCCGACAAGGCGGGTCTTTTTCCCTTCCATAAATCGTCTGACCTTTAACATATCGATGACAGGAATTCCTTCGGTAATGCAGATAGCCAGATCAAGCTCAGCATCCACTGCTTCGAAAATTGCATCTGCAGCAAAAGCCGGCGGTACATAAATTACAGAAGCATTAGCACCTGTTTCTTTTACAGCATCCGTAACCGTATCAAATACCGGGATGCCTTCTACTTCCGTCCCGCCTTTACCTGGTGTTACACCGCCGACAATCTTTGTACCGTATTCGAGTGCCTGCTGCGTATGGAATAAACCAGTTGATCCGGTGATGCCCTGAACAATCACCTTTGTATCTTTATTAATAAAGATGCTCATTTTGACTTCGTCCCGCCTTTCTATTTCACTAGAGATACAATTTTTTGAGCGCCGTCTGCCATAGAATCGGCTGCTGTAATATTTAACCCTGATTCTTCCAGAATTTCTTTTCCTCTTTTTACATTAGTTCCTTCGAGACGTACCACAAGCGGGATTTCAAGACCGACTTGTTTGGTTGCTTCTACCACACCATCGGCAATAACATCACATTTCATGATACCTCCGAAAATATTTACATAAATTCCTTTTACATTTTCATCAGATAGAATGATTTTAAAAGCTTCTGTCACTTTTTCAGCTGTTGCGCCGCCGCCTACATCCAGGAAGTTGGCAGGGTCACCGCTGTAATGCTTGATAATGTCCATTGTTGCCATTGCAAGACCCGCGCCATTTACCATGCAGCCGATGTTGCCATCGAGGGCAATATAGCTCAGGTCAAACTTGGAGGCTTCAATTTCTTTTGGATCTTCTTCATCAAGATCTCTAAAATCTGTAATATCCTTTTGACGATAAAGGGCGTTGGAATCAAAGTTAAGCTTCGCATCCAAAGCCATAACCTTTCCATCGCCGGTTGTCACAAGCGGGTTGATCTCAGCAATAGAGCAGTCTTTTTCCACAAAGACCTTGTAAAGGCCAAGCATAAATTTGACCGCCTGACCGACAAGTTTTTTCGGAATATTAATATTAAAAGCCAGACGACGGGCCTGGTATCCCTGAAGTCCTACAGCCGGGTCAATATATTCTCTGAAAATCTTTTCAGGTGTTGCCTCTGCCACTTCCTCGATTTCTGTCCCGCCTTCCTCCGATGCCATCATCACAATGCGTGATGTTGCGCGGTCAAGAACGAGGCCTACGTAATATTCTTTTTGAATATCGCAGCCTTCTTCGACGAGTAAGCGCTTTACTTCTTTTCCTTCCGGACCTGTCTGATGAGTGACGAGTGTTTTACCGAGAATTTCGTCAGCGTATGTACGCACTTCATCCTGGCTTTTTGCTACTTTTACACCGCCGGCTTTACCACGGCCACCAGCGTGAATCTGTGCTTTAACCACACTCACATCGGAACCAAGCTCTTTTGCAGCTTCCACCGCCTCCTCAACGGTAAAGGCCACCTTTCCATTCGGCACAGAAACACCGTACTTTCTGAGGAGTTCTTTTCCCTGATACTCATGAATATTCATGTTCTCTCCATCCTCCTAACGATTCGATACGAATTCCCTGTCAGGCATTTCCTGCGGGCAAGGACCGGGCGGAATCATTGGCTTATTTGTCTGCCATTGTTTCGCACACTACATTATCGTATAAAAAATCAGCTGTATTTTCAACAATTCGACAGACATTTATGAAAAACATTGTTAATTTCCCCTGAAAAATTAAGAATATTATCCTCCAGGTCCATAATATGGTTATTTTTGTTGCTTTTTGGATTTCTTTGTACTGCTTTCTTTCTTTTTTGATATCCCTGCCAATGCTTTTATTTCAGCAAGCCCACGGAAAAAACCTAGTTCTTCCCCTGCTTCCATCTGCTTCTTTGTGTTTTTGTGGTAATAAGCTTGATATCGACTCATAGAACACCCTGCTTTCTTTTTTTATTAGGGTATCCTATCTTTGTTCATTCATTATAACCCTGGTCAATCCTGTATAGAAAAGCAAAAACCTCTGCTACCACTTCATAAAGCTCAGCAGGCACACTTTCATTTATTTCAAGCTGTGACAGCAGCTCCACAAGGGTGGGATCCTCCTGGATCGGAATGTCTGCTTTTTTCGCTTTAGCAATAATTTCTTCTGCGATCAGACCTTTTCCTTTTGCTTTTAAGAGTGGTGCCTCTTGTTCATGGGGCTGGTAACCAAGCGCAACCGCTGTTCTTCTTGCATTTGGCTTATATTTCATATTCTCACGTCTACTCCCTGACTGCTGCTGTATGATTGATACGCTTGTCTGTTTGAAGGCTGTCTCTCTGTTGCAGCTTTCCAATGCAGGGACTGCAGCTGATAATTCTGATCTTCAAGCCTTTCTTTTAAAAAGGGCTGGAGGAGCTCTATAAATAACGAAGGTTTTTCCAAATCATTAAAAATGTTTACTGTTACAAATCTGTTATGAATTTGCACATCCGCGATAGTCTCACCAATTTTTTCTAGTTCAAGGTAAAATAAAATTCTGCAATGTTCTGGGTCGAGAGAGCCATCACTTTGTTTTTTCCCTTCCCACTGCACAGTTAAATCAGTATGATGTTCACCCAAGACAAGAGGTATTTGGACTGCCAGCTGCTGAAGCTGTCCGTGCTGATCCTGAGAAAGCAGCTGCTGGCCGGTAATTCGGGTGATTATTGCTTCAGCTCCTTCTCTTAAAGAGAACGGAAGCTGAGGGAGAAGCTGTTGTAAAGATTGTTTGAGGGAATTTGTCTGTTCCAATGTGCTTGAAGAATTATCTGTGAAGCTTTTTTGAAGAAGTGCTTCATCGCCCACCCCAAGACTGGTGAGAATAGAACCGAGCTTCGCCGCCGTAACAGAAGACAGTGCTTCCGTCCTGGGATTTGAAAAACTGCCCTGCAGCAGCACGGTAAGTGCCTGCTTCTCTGAAAGGTCCAGGTTCTGGGACGAGGAAAATCTCATAACGATATCGAGAGCAGATTGAGATTGAAAGAAAACGGGTGCTTCTTTTTGGCCGCCTGCTTGCTGAAAAAGTCTGCTGAGGAGCTGGAGCTGGTTCAACACATCCGGGCTGTTTCCGAGCTGGAGGCCTGGTACCAGCTTCTGAAAGAGAGCTTCGGGAGTCAGTGAGCGGAATTTAAGACTGTCTCCCCTCATCAGGTTTGGCCAAAGCTGATGAACCATTTCTTTATTCTCCGTGGAAAATACCGCTTCTTTAAATCCGTTAAGCCAACCTTCTGATCGGAATCCCTCTGAAAGCAGACCAGTACGCTGTAATAAAGATACAGCACCTTCCTGCACCTTAGCCGGGATGCTGTTTCCAGCGGAAAACGCCAGCAGCTGCTCGATTCGATCACCGCCAGTACTCGTTGTAAATCCAGTAAGTTGAAATTGCTGCAATACATGTGCAAGCTGACTTCGCAGCTGCTGCACAGCATTAGAGCCAGCCTTGTTTTCTGAAGAGGCTTGAGCCTGAGCGAGAAGTGCGCTTACTTGTTTTGAGAACGGTTCATTAGATTGTACGGCTGTAACTGCCCGGAGTGTCTGCATTGTCAGAGGAAGTTCCTTTTCGTTCATCAGCACAAGTGCAGAGGCTCCCTGCTGATGTATCATTCCGGCCTGTTTTAAAAGTGGTGCGCCGTCTGCCAGCATTCTCTTCGTAAATGGAAGCTCCTGATCTTGAAACAACTTTAAAACAGAGGATGCTGCCTTAGTATCCCGGAGCCCGAGCGAGGTTAACAGATGCCGGGCGTCTGTGTCGCCTCCTCCATTTTTTTGAAACGTGATATTTCCACTATTCAACACTTGAAGACGCGGGATTCCATCGTTTTTTAAGACCTGAAAAAAATAGCGCTCCCCTGCTGTCAAAGCTGCTTCCAGTCTGGCATTTACGTTCATCGTTCCAAGCCGCAGGGCAGCAATATGGTTTGGAAACAGCTTAATTACTTTTCCTTCAAAAATCTGTCCTTTTTTCAGCATAAGAGTGCGTTCTCTGCCGCTGTCCGTTCCGATCAAAGAATTGGAAATAAAGCCTGTCTTCTCCATTTATCCCCCTCCTTCTCCGGAATAGTTTACAAGCATGCCTGCACAGGAGAAAACGAACGGCGGTGCTCTTTTATCGGACCATGAATCCGGAGCGCCTCCAGATGATTTTTCGTTCCATAGCCCATATTGGTGGCAAAGCCATATTGCGGATGTTTTTCTGCTAATTCATTCATATAACGGTCACGTGCTGTTTTGGCCAGTACTGACGCCGCAGCAATGGAAGCACTGCGTGCATCTCCTTTGATTAAAGATATCTGTTTTGCAGAGAGAGGTAGCGTCATGGCATCCACCAATAGTGCATCCGCATCCACTGATAATCCTTTTATTGCTTCAAGCATAGCTTTTTGGGAAGCCTTGTATATGTTTATTTCATCGATAACATCTGCCGGAATATGTACTATATGAAAGGCTGCAGCCTTTTCTTTAATTATTTTTTCAAAATAGTTTCTTTGGTTTAAATTAAGTTTTTTCGAATCCGTTAAACCAGGAAAAGTAATATTTTCAGGAAGTATGGCAGCTGCTGCAGTAACTGGTCCTGCCAACGGTCCTCGGCCTGCTTCATCCACTCCTGCTATAAATTGAAAGCCCTCTGTCCGGCATTGCTTTTCAAAAGTGAGCAGCCTGTCATACGCTTGGGCAAGCCTCATTTTTTCTTGCTCTTGTTTATCATGACGCTTCAGCAGCTCCTGTACTCCTTTTCTTTTATCGGAGCGGAACTCCTCTAATAAAGCCTGACTGATCTTTCCTGCACCGGTCAGTATTTGTTTTACTTCTGAGATAGTGTACTGTTTCTTCGCCACTTAATTCACCTCTATAGGTTATATCGGATTTTTCATTTTTTTCTCAAGCAAAAATATTGAAAAGAGCTGCCGCCTCGGCAGGGGGCAGTTCTTATTTATGTGAAGCAGCCTATCAATCATTTGGTGTTTCGAGCGTAATCCGTCCAAGCTTTTCATTGCGCAGGTCGCGCAAAACAATTTCTGCAGTTTTATCATAGTCAATCACACCACCATGCAGCAGACAGCCTCTTTTTGTCCCAATCTGATTGAACAAGGAAAGACTGTCTCCATCCGTATACATCGACTCCTCGATATCATAGCGCTTCTGCAGCTCTTGAGGGTACCTTTTCTGCATTTGATGCAGGACATATAAAGCAATTTCCTGAAAGTCTAATAGTTCATCTTTAATAGCGCCAGTGGCAGCCAGTCTGAGTCCGGTGGTCTGGTCTTCAAATTTCGGCCAAAGAATACCAGGAGTATCCAATAGTTCAAGCTCTTTTCCTACCTTCAGCCATTGCTGCGCTTTCGTAACTCCAGGACGATCCCCGGTCTTTGCCGTTTTCTTTCCGACTAGGCGATTGATAACTGTGGATTTCCCCACATTTGGAATTCCAATGATCATGGCACGGATCGCGCGAGGACGAATCCCCTTTCTTTTCATTTTATTAAAGATTGGAGCTGTCTGCTTTTTTGCCAGTTCAATAAGAGGCTTTGCACCATTATTCTGCAGAGCGTTAATTGAAATAGCTTCAATTCCCTCGGCTTTAAAATACATAAGCCATTGTTTCGTGGCATCCGGGTCTGCCATATCACTTTTTGTCAGTACAAGCATTCTCGGTTTGTTCTGAATAATTTCATCGAGCATTGGATTTCTTGAAGACATTGGTATTCTGGCATCAGCAAGCTCAATTACCATATCTACTTTTTTCAGCTGCTCAGTAACTTCTCGTTTGGCTTTTGCCATATGCCCTGGGTACCATTGGATTGTCACGGTCCTGCCCTCCTTTTCCGGAGCGATAAAGAAAAACTTGACTTGTCGCCAGAGTATATGGCGAAAGGCATAGATTTTCACACTCCTTTTATAAAGTTAAACTTTCAATGTATAAAAAGACCGCAGCGGTTGTCGCTGCGGTCTTTTTTCTTTATCGAATTTCTTTAATACGTGCTGCTTTGCCGCGCAGATTACGAAGATAATAAAGCTTCGCTTGACGGACTTTACCACGACGCTTGCGTTCGATTTTATCGATACGCGGGGAATGTACAGGAAATGTACGCTCTACACCAATGCCGTAGGAAACTTTACGCACTGTAAATGTTTCGCTGATACCGCCGCCGCGGCGCTTAATGACAACACCTTCAAATACCTGGATACGCTCGCGTGTTCCTTCCACTACCTTCACGTGAACACGTAACGTGTCACCGGCACGGAAGTCAGGCAGATCTGTCTTAAGCTGTTCCTTGGTTATTTCGCGAATAAGTTCTTGCATGTCTATTCGCCTCCTTCTCTCAAGATGCTCTTACCGGTACCCCCGCAGCGGAACATCGTATTCAGGCAGCTTTCGCCACAACGTTTATCATAGCATAGGCTGTATTATTTTATCAACTCGTTTTCAGTAACTTTCGAATTATTTTTTCTGGGGCTTGCCATCACAGTTCAGCAGTTCCGGTCTCCGTCTTTTTGTACGCTGAAGGGACTGCTCCCTGCGCCATTCTCTAATATTTTCATGGTGGCCGGATAACAAAATATCAGGTACCTTCATGCCTCTGAATTCTGCAGGCCGAGTGTAATGAGGATGCTCAAGCAGCCCGTCAGAAAAAGAGTCTGTTAAAGCCGACTGGTCATTCCCAAGAACCCCCGAAAGCAGCCTGGTTACGCTGTCGGCTATGATCATGGCAGGCAGTTCTCCTCCCGTGAGAACAAAGTCCCCGACAGAGATTTCATCTGTAACAAGGTGCTCACGTATCCTCTCATCATAACCTTCGTAATGGCCGCAGATAAAAATAAGATGTTCTTCTCCAGCCAGTTCTTCCGCCTTTGCTTGATGATACGGGGCGCCCTGTGGGCAGAGCAGAATAATCCTCGGAGAAGTGCCGGGATTTTCAATTTTCACCGCATCAACTGCATCAAAGATAGGCTGTGGGGTTAACACCATCCCAGCACCGCCGCCGTAAGGGTAATCATCAACCTTTTGATGTTTGTTGGCCGAAAATTCACGAAAGTTCAGAGTATGGTAGGAAACTGCATTTCTTTCCTGCGCCTGCTTCAAAATCGAAGCTGAAAACACTCCTTCAAACATTTCTGGAAAAAGCGTCAAAAAGTCCATTCTCATTCCGGCAGCAACCCTTCGAGCACATGAGCGATAATTTTTTTCTCATTAATATTAACCTCTTTGACAACATCCTCAATATAAGGAAGCAGGATATCTCTGCCGCCCGCTGCAGCTTGTACGACCCAGACATCATTTGCTCCCGGTGTAAGAATCTCTTTCACCCGGCCGAGCTTTTCCCCTTCGTCTGTATATACGATACAGTCAATTATTTCATAATGATAGTATTCGCCTTCGTCCAGCTCTCCCAGTTCCGTTTTTTCAATCTGGAGAGTAGCTCCCTTTAATGCTTCTGCTTCGGTCAGCGACGGGATTTCATTAAACGTAAGAAGAATAAATTGTTTGTGCTGGCGGGAAGAACGGACAGTTAAACGGCGGTGTTCATCTGCACCGTTCTTCGATGCGTACAAAATATTTCCTTCCTTAAATCGTTCCTCTGAAAAATCAGTCGTTGCCAGCACACGTACCTCTCCTTTTACTCCATGAGTATTCACGATATTACCGACGTTAAACCATTCCATCCGTTCTACCTCCTTTTTTACGAATTTCTATGACAATGCCTTCTTTAATGATAATTTCCTGTGACTCAAGTGCCTGCCAATCATCACCAACCTGTATATCATGCAGAGCGTCTACCTGCCCGCTGGTAATCTCAGCTCCTTCCGGAAGCTGTTTAAGCTGGGATTCTCTGAAAGAGAGCCGGTCTTTTTTACTGTGGCGTTTATCTATTTCTTTATCGAATCTTGTTTTTACTTCTGCTTTTTGGGCTGCATTTTCTAATTTCCATAGCTGCTTCTGCATTTGAAAACGCAATTGATCTATTTCTTTATCAAGCCGCTCCCTTTCCTTCTGAAAGTCCTCTTTGAATGTTTGGAGGAGTGATTCTGTTAATATGTGCTTAACCGTTACTTTTTTTATCATTCGCATGAGACCCACCGCCCATACTATAATTTATTTGATTATGGCATGATTTTCCACTTCTTTGTTTCTATTTAAAAAGGACAGGGAGTTTTCCCCATCCTTACAGATTCATTTATTCGGCTATATCGAGTCTGACTCTCTTATCCTGATGAGAGGCAGCCGCATAGACAACGGAGCGAAGTGCGTTTGCAATCCGCCCTTGTTTTCCGATTATTTTTCCCATATCACTTTTGTGGACAGTCAGTGTTAAGACGAGGGTGTTTTCGTGTTGTTGTTCTGTCACTTTTACACTGTCAGGATGCTCCACAAGAGCGCGGGCCATCGTTTCTGTTAAAGCTTTCATTTATCCCCCGCCTTTCGTTTAACCTGATCGTTATTCTTAAACTACTTTGCGTTTTTTTCGTTATGAAGACGCTCCATAATTCCTTGAGTGGAAAACAGGTTGCGGACTGTATCGGAAGGCTTTGCCCCGTCAAGCATCCATTTTACTGCTTTTTCGTCGTTAATGCTTACTTCTACCGGATCTCTAAGCGGGTTATACGTCCCGATTTCCTCGATAAAACGTCCATCGCGTGGTGCGCGGGAATCCGCTACAACGATGCGGTAAAAAGGTTTTTTCTTTTGTCCCATTCTCTTAAGTCTAATTTTAACTGCCATTGCTAGACACCTCCAAAATTATTTACACAATTGCTCATTATAATAGGTATTTTTCATACTGTAAAGGATTTTTCCTTTTCACTACATAAAAGGAAGCTGAAAGTTGCCTTTACCTTTCTTCTTTCCACTTTGCATACCTGCCATCTGCTTCATCATTTTTTTCATATCTTCGAATTGCTTTAACAGCCGGTTCACATCCTGAATTGTCGTACCGCTTCCTTTAGCGATCCGGCGTTTACGGCTGGCATTCATGATTGACGGCGTCTGCTTTTCGTGCTTTGTCATAGAGCGCACAATTGCTTCCACTCGTCCGATTTGACTTTCATCTACCTGAACATTCTTTAATGCCTTCTTGTTAGCTCCGGGAATCATGTTGAGCAATTCATCGAGCGGTCCCATGCTGCGAACTTGCGCTAACTGTTCTAAAAAATCGTCAAAGGTGAGATCGGCTGTCCGGATTTTCTTTTCTAGTTCCTTTGCTTTTTCTTCATCCACCGTTGTCTGCGCTTTTTCAATTAAGGAAAGCACATCGCCCATGCCGAGAATCCGCGAAGCCATCCGCTCCGGATGAAAAGGCTCCAGCTGATCAATTTTTTCCCCCATCCCGGCAAACTTAATCGGCGTATCCGTAACCGCACGTACAGAAAGTGCAGCACCGCCCCGGGTATCACCGTCGAGCTTAGTAAGAACGACGCCTGTCAGCCCGAGCTGTTCATTAAAAGTTTCTGCTACATTTACTGCATCCTGACCGGTCATCGCATCCACTACAAGCAATATTTCATCGGGATTAACCGCTTCTTTTATGCGGCTGAGCTCTCCCATTAAATCTTCATCAACATGTAGACGGCCGGCTGTATCAATCAAGACATAGTCCTGATGATCTTCCCTGGCCTGTTTAACAGCCCCTGTGGCGATGTCAACAGGGCTGACCTGGTCACCAAGTGAAAATACCGGCATTTCCAGCTGTCTGCCCAGCGTTTCCAGCTGCTTGATTGCCGCTGGACGGTAGATGTCTGCTGCTGCCATCACCGGCTTACGGTTCTGTTTCTTACGCAGGTGATTAGCCAGCTTCGCGGTAGTAGTCGTTTTCCCAGCACCCTGCAGACCAACCATCATGACGACGGTAGGCGGTTTTTGAGCATGGGCGATTTTGCTTTGTTCTCCACCCATTAAACTGGCAAGCTCTTCATTCACAACCTTAATTACCTGCTGGCCCGGGGTCAGGCTTTTCATCACTTCCTGACCGACTGCACGCTCTTTGACATCATTGACAAACTTTTTTACGACTTTAAAGTTTACATCAGCTTCGAGCAGAGCAAGGCGTACTTCCCGCATCATTTCCTTAACATCTTCTTCAGAAACCTTACCTCTGCCCTTCATCCTGTCAAACGTGGATTGAAGTCGTTCAGCTAATCCTTCAAAGGCCATTCTATTGTTCCCTCCTCCTCAAGTTTTTCGAGTGCTTCAATTGTTTCGATTATGCTGTGGGAAGGAGTAGTCCCGCCGTTTTCGAGATTCTGCCTTAATATTTGGTATAAGGATACCCGCTCTTTATACTTTCGGTAAAGACCTAGTTTTTCCTCGTATTCCTCAAGCATTGCTTCTGTACGTTTTATGTTATCGTAAATCGCCTGTCGGCTCACATGAAATTCTTCAGAAATTTCCCCTAATGAATAGTCATCGAGAAAATAAAGCTCCAGATATTTCTGCTGCTTTTCTGTTAACAAGGGCTGATAAAAATCGAATAAAGCGTTCATGCGAACGGTCTTATCGAGCATGTTTGATCCCCTTTAATGTTAAGTCAAATCCCTTTACAAAGGAAAATAATACAGGAAGACCTCTGCTCTGTCAAGTTTAAATCTTAACGCAGCCCATCTGTTACGATTAAAATCGTTTTTCTGCTTCTTCCGGGTCTTCCATTTCCTTTTGCTCCTCTTCACTTTGTTCAACTATTTCTTTGAATAAACCATACACAAACTGCTCAGCTTCAAACTCCTGGAGATCATCAAGGCTCTCTCCGAGTCCGACCAGCTTCACCGGTATGTCCAGTTCATTGCGGATAGCGAGAACGATTCCGCCTTTAGCAGTGCCGTCAAGCTTTGTAAGGACGATCCCGCTGACATCGGTAGCGTCACCGAAAGTTTTAGCCTGGTTCATTGCATTTTGGCCTGTAGTCGCGTCTAAAACCAGCAGTACTTCGTGCGGTGCTCCGGGAATTTCACGGCTTATTACCCGTTTTACTTTTTCAAGCTCCTGCATAAGATTTACTTTATTTTGGAGTCTGCCTGCGGTGTCGCACAGAAGAATATCCGCCTGCTTTCTGCGTGCGGACTGAATCGCATCAAACATAACAGCGGCTGGATCCGACCCTGCCTGCTGCTTTACAACGTCGGCTCCCACGCGATCTCCCCATACTTCAAGCTGCTCAATCGCCCCTGCTCGAAATGTGTCGCCCGCAGCCATTACCACCTTTTTTCCTTCCAGGATAAACTTATTAGCTACCTTGCCTATTGTCGTAGTTTTTCCGACGCCGTTCACCCCTACAAACAGGATCACGGTCATCGCGTCCTCCTGCATGTTTAAGCTGTTATCCTCTCCGGATTTGTCGAGTTTTTCAGCAAGTTTTTCGCTGATGACCGGTGCGATATCCTTTGAATTCTTAACGTTTCTGAGGCGGGCTTCTTCTTTTAATTCATCGACAAGCTCCATGACAGTCGTAAATCCAACATCTGCGCTGATCAATATTTCTTCTAGTTCTTCAAAGAATTCTTCATCGATAGTACGGTACTGGGCAAATAACTCATTCATGCTGGCAGAAAAAGACGTTCTTGTTTTTGTAAGACCATCTTTAAACTTTTCAGTCACACTATCTGTCTGAGTAGAAATTCTATCTTTCAGTTTTTTAAAAAAGCTCACGTGAGCCACTCCTATTCTCTTATTCTATCCTATACTTCTATCAGTTCTTCTGTTTCTTCGAGACGCACAGAAACCATTTTTGATACACCAGACTCCTCCATCGTGATCCCATAAAGTACATCGGCCTCTTCCATGGTGGCCTTGCGGTGGCTGATGACAATAAACTGCGTGTCTTCGCTGAATGTCCGGAGATAACGTGCAAAACGTGCGACATTTGCTTCATCAAGTGCTGCTTCAACTTCATCAAGGACACAGAATGGGACCGGCTTCACTTTAACGATGGAAAACAAAAGAGCAATCGCAGTCAGTGCTTTTTCTCCACCGGAAAGGAGCGTCAAATGCTGACGTTTCTTTCCTGGAGGTCTTGCATGTATGTCTACACCAGTTTCAAGAAGATTATCCGGAGTAGTTAAATGAAGATCTGCTTCTCCTCCCCCGAATAAATCGGTGAAGGTTTCCTGAAAATGGGAACGTATGTTTGCAAAAGTCTCCGAGAAACGCTTTTCTACTTCGCTGTCCATTTCTTTCATCACAGCATCGAGCGACTGCCGCGCTTCGAGCAGATCTTCACGTTGACCTGATAGAAACGTTACCCTCTCTGAGATCCGGTCAAATTCATCAATTGCTCCAATGTTCACACTGCCCAATTCTTCAATATCCATTTTTAAGAGTTTTATCTTTCTAGCTGCTTCTTCAGGCTCTGCCGCCAGAACATACTCAGTCTGCGCCCGCTCATACGTGAGTTCATAGGTTTCCTGGAGCTTAGCGAGCTTCGTATCCAGCTCAACATCAAGCCGGTTCAAAGTAAGCTGTTGTTCATGAAGCCTGCGGGCAGAATCCTCTTTTCGCTGCTGAAGCTGTCTTATCCAGCCATCCAATCGCTCAGACTCATCCGATTCCTTTCGTCTCTGTTCGCGTAGTTTTTCCATTTTGTTCGTAATTTCAGTCTTTTGATGAGAAAGCTCGGTTAAATCTACCGCTTTCTTTTCAGAAGAATTCATCACATCGAGCTGTTCTTCAAGAATATTGAGCTCCTGCTCCAGTTTTGAGACCGCGTCTTCATATTCATCAAGCTCAAGCCGAAGCCGCTTGCAGCCCGCTTTTTCATGCTGTTCCGTTTCCTTCGCCGCAGCCAGTGCGAGATTGGTTTCGGTGTGTTTCGATTGTAAATCCTCAAGTATCCCGCTGCGGTTTTTTTCTTGTTGTTCTAAGGATTGAATCGACTTATTAATTCGTTCAAGCTTTTCTGCGACTGTTTGTTTATTTTCAGCAAGGACGTTTTTTCTATTAGTTAAACGTTCGAGCTCCTCCTGAAGGGAGACAGCTTCTTTATCATAGAGAGACAAGCGGGAATTAGCCCGGTCAAGCTCTGCGCGGGAGTCCCGCAGCATTTCTTTCAACGAATCGAGTGAACTTCTCGCATTTTCTCCGTCTGCCCGGCACTTCTCAAGCTCTTTTCCACAATTATTCCGTTTTTCTTTCGCGGTGGCAACGTCCTTTTCGAGCTGGCGGGTCTTTTCGTTCATCTTTTCCAGCTTTTGTTTCCATTCTTCTAATTCCCCCTGACGCCCCAGCAGCTGGTTGTTGGATTGGCGTGCAGCTCCTCCACTCATAGAGCCGCCCGGGTTGATCACGTCCCCTTCAATAGTAACAATCCGCACACGGTAACCTGCGGCTCTGGCGATTTTGTTCGCTGCATCAAGGTTTGCTGCAATGACAATCTGGCCAAGCAGATTATCGACAATGTGCTTGAACTCTTCAGCCACTTCAATGGCTTCGGATGCAACTGACACATACCCTTCCGCGTTTTCTACTATTTTTCTGAGCGACGGTGTCAGGGAGCGCTTCTTTATCACTTCCGCAGGAAGAAAGGTGGCTCTGCCTTTGCGGCGGGATTTTAAGTACTGAATGGCCTGCCTCGCATCCTTTTCTGTTTTTGTGATTACGTGCTGCAAAGCACCACCTAAGGCTGTTTCAATCGCCGTCACGTACTTTTTGGGCACATCTATCAGTTCTGCAACAGCACCAACAATTCCTGAAAGTGTATGATCACGGGCTTTCAATACTTCTTTTACTCCGGTATAAAAACCTGAGTAATCTGCTTCCATTTCTTCAAGCATTTGTATGCGGGACTTTGCCTGGTCAAGGTGCCGAAAAGCTTCATACAGCTTCGTTTCCTGTTGATCAGCTGAGCTGGACAACTGCTTATATTCATTTTGCAGCTGCGCATGCTTGTCTAGAAGGCTTTGCAGTTCAGTAGCTGCTCTCTCTTTTTTACTTTCTTTATCGAGAGCGGTTTTTTCAGCGCTCACTCTCGCTTCCAGATAGCCTTCATTTTCACTTTCAAGCTTCGCAGATTTTCGTTTCATATTTTCAATCTGCTCAGTAAGAGACCTTTCTTCATTTCGAATAGCTGCCTGTTCGTTCAAACGTTCAATGTACTCACTTTTTTGCGACTCAATATCGTCATGCCGGCTTTGTTTATTTACTTCTATTTTTTTATCAAGATCTGCCAGCTTATTTTTAAGTTCCTTCACCTGCTTCTGTTTATTCAACAGACGCTTTTCCTGCTGTGCCAATTCTTTTGAAATCTGCTGCTGCTTTTGCTGCTGTTCATAATGCCGTTTTTCCCAGTCAGCTTTTTTCTCTTCGGCATTTTTTCCTTTTTCAGCAAGCAAAAGACGTCTGCCTTCTTCCTTTTCCATTTGCTCACTCGTATGCAGAAGCCTCTCCTGCAGGGCCGCGATGTCTTCATCAGTCGCTTCTGCGTTATTTCGGACCCGTACGAGCTTCTGTTCCTCCGTGTCAATTTCAGCAGTCTGCGCTTCTATTTTCCTTTCAAGCTGTTCTGTTTCCGACTCGAGGGAGGACCATTTCTCATGCCTGTCTGTGATTTCATAAACTGTGAGAGAAATATCTGTTTCAGCTAGTTCTTCTTTTTTGGTTAAAAATTCCTTCGCCATGGAGGCCTGCATACGAAGAGGCTCGACCTGGCTTTCTAGCTCGAATAAAATATCCTCTACGCGATGGAGGTTGTCCTCCGTTTCTGTTAATTTTTTTTCTGCCTGGTGTTTCCGTTGTTTATACTTCAACACACCAGCAGCTTCTTCAAAAATAGCCCTGCGTTCCTCCGGCTTGCTCGATAACACTTCTTCTACACGGCCTTGTCCAATAATAGAGAAAGCTTCCTTGCCCAGTCCTGAATCCATGAACAGCTCCACAATATCTTTTCTCCTGCAGAGCTGGCGGTTCAGCAGATACTCGCTGTCCCCCGACCGGTAGAGACGGCGCGTGACGCAAATTTCGCTGAAACCAAAACGTACGTCATCTTCTTCGTTATCTAATACGAGGGTCACTTCGGCAAGGTTCAGTGCCCTTCGCGTATCACTGCCTGCAAAAATTACATCTTCCATCTTTGCCCCTCTGAGAGAGCGGGCTGACTGTTCACCTAGAACCCAGCGGATGCTGTCCGAAATATTACTTTTTCCACTTCCGTTCGGTCCAACAACCGCAGTCACTCCTGGTACAAATTCTATATTCATTTCATCTGCAAAAGATTTAAATCCTTTTACTTCAATTCGTTTGAGGAACAAGAGTGTTTCCTCCTCTTTTATAATTCCATAGCTAGAGTCTGTAAGGCTCCACTTATTTTATCACAATCAGACTGTCGGAAGAAGGGGAACTGTGCCGCTGCCGGACGGACAATCGAAATTTATTTGTAAAAATTGCTTTCAGCCCCTACAATAGAATTATCAAACGCAGTGGAGGGTCCCCATGAATTTAGAAGAGAAGTCCAGTGAAAATTTAGCTTATATGATAGATGAAATTAAAACAAAGCTGCAGGTAGTTAATGGTGCTGCACTGAAAGCTGAGAATTTTGACATGGATCGATATGATGACGTCAAGGATTTGTATGAGATGGTTGATAGCAAACAACAATTCAGTGTCAGCGAATTGGATGCAATCGTATCTGAACTCGGCGGTTTAATGAAATAAATATGATTTTGCAGCTGTTTTAAGAAAATTTTCATCGTGCTGCCATATCCAGACCGCTGGTACATGACTCCAAATATAAACATATAAAACAACCAAGACCACGCAGAAGAATTCTGCGTGGTCTCATTTACGTCCTTTTTTGGATGCAGTATCAGCCGGTTCAAGCCGCGACAATGCCTGCTGGGCTGCATGCTGCTCTGCCTCTTTTTTCGAACGGCCGCTTCCAGTGCCGATAATTTCCTCATTCAGATACACAACAGCTACAAATATTCTGCTGTGCGCAGGTCCTTTCTCATCCTGGATCTGATAATGAATCTGTCCAAGATTGTCCCGTTGAATATGCTCCTGAAGCTGACTTTTAAAATCCATCATATGCGAAAAAGCACCGTCATCAATCTTAGGGTAGATCGTCTGTGCTAGAAAATGGTATACAGCCTCAAGCCCCTGATCAAGATAAAGGGCTCCGACAAAAGCTTCATATACATCTGCGAGAAGTGCCGGCCGGTTCCGCCCTCCTGTCAGCTCTTCACCTTTCCCCAGCAGAACGAGCGAGCCAAAATGAAGCTCCTCTGCAAGGTTAGCGAGCGATGCTTCACATACAATTGCGGCGCGAAGCTTTGTCATATCGCCTTCACTCATGGTGGAAAATCGCTTAAATAGATGCTGCGAGACAGCAAGCTCTAGAACTGCATCACCTAAGAATTCCAGCCGTTCGTTATCATGTACCGAGCGGATGCGATGCTCATTCACATAGGATGAATGGGTGAAAGCCTGAATCAAAAGCTTTTCATTCGTAAATGAAAGCGATAACTGAGATATTGCCTGCTGGAGCTTTTGGCGTTCAGCTTCCGTAACAATCAGTCTATTCCTTCCTCTTTTTCCGCGCGGAGCCTGATATTTATTTTGATTTCTGCGTGAATCCTGTGACATTGATAAACCCCCGTTTCCCTGTAAAACCAAGCTTTAAGCAAAACCAAGCCCCATTAATTTCAAATGGGACTTGGCAGTTACAAACGGATGTATTATTGCTGGGCCTCTATGTAATTAACAACATCAGCCACAGTAACAATCTTTTCAGCTTCTTCATCTGAAATTTCGAGATCAAATTCATCTTCTAATTCCATGACAAGCTCCACCACGTCTAAAGAATCTGCACCTAGGTCATCTTTAAAAGTAGCTTCAAGCTTTACCTCAGATTCTTCTACACCAAGGCGTTCAACCACAATTTTCTGGACACGCTCAAGTACGTTTTCTGCCATTTCCATTCACCTCCTTAAAAGGATGATTTTCCGAGCTTCCGATTTCCTAATAGCCATTATAGAAGATGTCACAACAAAATGCTATAGGTAAAGCGAATGCGTTCTGAAAATAACCAGGCTGCTTCTTAAGGCATTGCCATGCCGCCGTCGACATGCAGTGTCTGGCCTGTAATATAAGAAGCATCCTCTGACGCAAGAAATCTGACAACCCTTGCAACTTCTTCAGGACTGCCGAGTTTTCCTAATGGAATTTGACCTAAAATACCAGCTCTCGCTTCTTCCCCTAATTCCTCTGTCATGTCAGTGGCAATAAATCCGGGGGCGACTGCATTCACATGAATGTTTCTCGATGCAAATTCCCTGGCAAGTGTCTTTGTCAATCCAATAACGCCTGCTTTTGCAGCTGTATAATTAGCTTGTCCCGCGTTCCCTAACACAGCTACTACAGAAGCAATATTTATAATCTTTCCAGAGCGCTGCTTCATCATTGGACGCGCTGCTGTCTTTGCACACTGGAATACACCTTTTAAATTCGTATCCATCACAGCGTCCCAATCTTCTTCTTTTAAGCGCATTATCAGGTTATCTCTAGTGATGCCGGCATTATTGATGAGGATGTCTATTTGGCCGAACGTCGAGGTTACTTCTTTTATCATTGCTTTTACATCTGCTTCATCTGCTACGTCTGCCTGCACTGCGAACGCTTTAACGCCGTATTTCTTACAGGCTTCAACTACCTCTTCGGCTTTGGCATGGCTGCCAGCATAGTTGACAGCCACATTAGCCCCATGCTTTGCCAATTCAAGGGCGATAGCCCGCCCGATGCCTCTGGATGCTCCTGTAACGAGTGCTGCTTTTTCTTCTAACAATTATGACTCCCCTTTCAATTTGGAAACGGTTTTTTCTAAGGATGCCATATCCTGCACGGAGTGAACCTCAATACCACGGCGCTGCACACGGCGGACCAGCCCGCTCAAAACATTACCGGAACCGACTTCTACAAACTTCGTAACTCCCAGTTCGATCATGCGGCGGACACTGTCTTCCCAGTACACTGGTGAAGTAACCTGTTCAATCAGCTTCTGTTTAAGAATCTCTCCCCGAGTTTCTTCTTTCGCGTTTACATTCGTAATCACCGGAACCGAGGAATGTTCAAATTGAATTGGCTCAAGTACAGCCAGAAGTTTATCACGGGCGGGTTCCATCAGACTGGAATGAAATGGGCCGCTGACCGGAAGTGGAATTACGCGCTTTGCACCTTTTTCCCTTGCGGCCTCACCTGCTGCTTCAACTGCCTCTTTATCGCCTGAAATAACAATTTGACCTGGCGCATTCAAGTTGGCAAGCTGGACAACACCGTCTTTAATCGAACTGGTAATATCCAGCAGTTCTTCTCTTTCCAGTCCCATTACCGCAGACATCGCCCCTTTTCCGGCCGGAACCGCTTCCTCCATAAATAGTCCGCGCTTGCGGACCGTCTGAACAGCGTCAGTGAAAGACATTACCCCTGCTGCCACCAGGGCTGAATATTCCCCCAGGCTGTGGCCGGCAGTAAAATCAGGCGCCGCCCCTTGTTCCTTCAGCATTTCAAACAAAGCGATGCTCGCACTAAGCAGTGCAGGCTGTGCATTTTCTGTTCTTTTCAGGACATCCTCCGGCCCGTTAAACATAAGTCCCGTCAAGCTTTCATTTAGCTTTTCGTCGGCGCTGTCCAGTAGAGCTTTTGCGCCTTCATGGTGATTGTATATATCCTCTGCCATTCCCGGATGCTGAGAACCCTGTCCTGGAAAAATAAACGCTGTTTTAGCCATGCTTTTCACTCTCCTGCTCTTCTGCATCTTTTGCTATGACTGCTGTAACATTCTCATTAACCATCTGCCTTGCCTGACGGATGGCATGATAAATCGCTGTATGATCAGAGGATCCATGTGCTTTGATGACCGGCGCTCTTAAACCGAACAGACCGGCTCCACCGTAATGAGAATAACTCATTTTTTCTTTAATGTTCTTTAAACTCGGTTTCAATACACCTGCAGCCAGTTTATTTGGTAAGCTCGATGTCAGCTCTTCTTTTAATAATTGGAACAATGTAGCTGCGGTGCCTTCAATCGACTTTAATATTAAATTGCCTGAAAAACCGTCACAGACAGCAACATCGCAAACGCCGTCCAACAAATCTCTTGCCTCGACATTACCAATAAATTGAAGCCGAGCCTGAGAGAGCTTATCAAAAGCTAGTTTGGACAGCTCGTTACCTTTTCCATCCTCTGTTCCAATGTTGACAAGGCCGACACGCGGGCTGTTAACCTTTTTGACCATTTCCATGTATGTGCTTCCCATCTGTGCATTTTGAAGAAGATGTTCCGCTTTTGCATCCACATTCGCTCCGACGTCCAGAAGTAAAAAACCTTCACCATCTACCGTAGGAAGCATGGGTGCAAGAGCAGGCCGTTCAATACCGGAAATACGCCCGATATGGAGCAGTCCTGCCGTCATCAAGGCTCCCGTGTTACCAGAAGAGATGCAGGCATCGCCACGACCTTCCTTTACCTCTTTAACGGCAAGAACCATCGAAGAATCTTTTTTTCGGCGCACCGCTTTTGTCGGTGTTTCATCATCTTCAATTTTCTCGTTGGTATGTAAGATAGAGATATTCTTTTTCTTTGTCAAATGCTGTTCTAATAATACTTCATCTCCGACTAAGACAATCTGAATATCTTCAAAAGAACGGACAGCTGCCATTGCTCCCGCCACATGTGCTTTTGGAGCCTGGTCTCCACCCATGGCATCAATAACTATTTTCATAGTTTCACACTCCTCTTCTTAGAGCTGATTATGATTTGCTCTGATTTCCGGTTGTACGGTACATCACAAATTCACCACGAAACACTATTTCGCGGTTAACTCGGCTCGTGACTTCGACAGTGGTTTTCTTTGACCTTGCTTGATTGACCACTGCTTTTGCGATAACACGCTCCCCGGCTTTAACCTGGCGGCTGAAGAATACAGTAGCTTTAGTTGTTAAGGCAAGTTCATCATTAATAATAGCGACCGCCAATGAATTTGCCTGAGCAAACAAATAATGGCCTCTTGCAATACCTGTCCGTTCAAAAACGTGGTCTTCGTTGATGTCAAGAATGGAGATTGCTTCTTCATCAAGTCGCAGATCAATAATTTCACCGATAACTTCTTCAGGGGTCAGTGCTTTTACTTCGTCAAGATGCTCTCTTGCCACATGCTTAATACGTTCGCGCAGTTCAGGTATAGAGAGCTCCAGCCTGTCTAAACGAATAGTTTGTACGCTCACTTGAAACGATTTCGCAAGACTTTCATCTGTAATAAATGGATCTGCTGCAATTGTATCTTTTAATAGCTGCTGACGTTCTTTTTTGTTTCGCTTCAAAGCTTGCAGCCTCCGCTTCTATGACTAGGTACTAATAGTAGTATATATTTGCCTGCTTTTATTTTCAACTCTCATTTAATCGAGCTTTTCCCCAGCCAGAGCCCCGGTATCCTTTAGAAATTGGCGCAGATAAGCATATTCATCGTTCGACCAGAAGGCCTCACTTTTCATTAAGTCGGCCGCATCCTGCCTGGCGGTTTCAAGGGCTCGGTAATCATGGACAACATCGGCAATTTTAAAATCAGGCAGGCCGCTTTGTTTTCTTCCGAAGAAATCGCCGGGACCACGCAGTTCCAGATCGCGTTCAGATATTTTAAAGCCGTCTTCCGTTTCCTGCATTATCCGCATTCTTTCTTTTCCAGTTTCTGATTTCGGATCGGAAAGCAGAATACAGTAGGATTGATGCTCTCCTCTTCCTACACGTCCTCGAAGCTGGTGGAGCTGAGCTAATCCGAATCGGTCCGCATCATATATTACCATAATAGTAGCGTTCGGGACGTTTACACCGACTTCCACAACGGTTGTAGAGACTAGTACCTTTGTGCGTGCTTTTGCAAAATCCTCCATTACTGTTTCTTTTTCTTCTGCAGGCAGTCTTCCGTGCATTAACCCGACCGGCAAAGATGTAAAATAACTCTGAAGCTGCGCATGCACATCGATCGCATTTTGAACGTCCAGTTTATCTGATTCTTCAATCAGAGGACAGATCACATAGGCCTGTCTTCCTTTATTTATTTCTTTCCGGATAAAAGCGAGCACTCTTTCAAACATATCATGCTTTGCCCAATGCGTTTCAATTGGCTTTCTGCCGGCAGGAAGTTCATCTATCATTGAAACGTCCATATCTCCGAAAACAGAAATTGCAAGGGTTCGGGGAATCGGAGTGGCTGTCATAAACAAAACATCCGGCTCATAGCCCTTATCACGAAGAATTCTCCGCTGATTTACTCCAAATCGATGCTGTTCATCCGTGATCACTAATCCAAGCTTATGAAAATGCACATCCTCCTGTATGAGTGCATGGGTGCCGATCACTATATCTGCTTCTCCAGATTGAATCCTCGTGTTTATTTCTCCACGCCGTTTTCCTTTTGTGGACCCAGTAAGAAGCTCTACAGTTACCTCTGTTCCGCTGAATAACTGCCGCAAAGACTGCTGATGCTGTTCGGCAAGAATTTCGGTTGGGACCATTAACGCAGACTGTGAACCTCCTATACAGGCAGCATACATAGCAATGGAGGCAACCACTGTCTTACCCGAACCTACGTCTCCCTGCAGAAGCCGGTTCATTTTAAGAGGATCACGCATGTCGCGGAGCACTTCTTCAATGACACGATTTTGAGCTCCGGTCAATGTAAATGGCAGCTCCTGCATAAATGTTTTCACTTTTTCAGCGGAAAAGTGATGGGATGTTCCACTTGATGCCATCCTCTCCGCTCTCTTAAATGCCTGCATTTTTAACTGAAAAAGAAGGAGTTCCTCATAGACGAGCCTTCTCCGAGCATGCTTGAGCTGCTCTTTGGTTTTAGGCTGATGAATGTAAAAAAAAGCATCAGCACGCGCAGGCAACTTATATTTTGTCAGAATCGATTGTGGCAGCGTTTCTTCAATGTAAGGAGCGTAGTTGTGCAGCGCAGAATTTACATGGCGCTGAAGCTGTTTAACCGTGACACTTCCGCCTGCCGGATAAACTGGTTCAAGTTGTTTCGAAGGGTCAGGAGCGCCCTGCTGAAAGTCCTGAACAGTTATACGGAGTCGATGCTTATCCCATTTTCCGGTAATCGTCACCATTTCTCCATGTTTCAATTTATTTTTTAAAAAAGCACGATTAAAAAATACCGCTGTCACTAAAATGTTTTCCACTGCCATTCTAACAGTCATTCTTGACTTCTTTTTTCCCATGTATCTGACGGATGCTTCTGACTGTATGGTTCCTGCAATCGTAACCCTGTCGTCATGCCGGAGCTCAGCAATCGGAAGCACCTCGTGATTATCATATCTGAATGGAAAATGCTCCAGTAAATCGGCAATTGAATGAATGCGGAGGCCGTGAAGTTCTTTTTCTTTTTCGTCCCCGATTCCATTAAGGACCGATACAGGCTGCTGCAGCATCCCGTTCATAGCAGATTCACAGTCTTTATTTCTTTCATGGATGTCCTCTCCTAATTATTAATAGTGACGAAGAAAAAGACTGCCCCGTAAGATTTCTCTTTTCCGGGCAGCCCCTTATTCTTCAGCTGGCATGACAGCCACGGCAATGGTGCCAGGGCCGGTATGGGAACCGATAACCGCTCCAATTTTCGTTAAAACATCGGATTTAACGTTTAATGTCTCTTTTGCTGACTTCAGCAGTTCTTCGCCTGCTTCCGGAGCCCGGGCATGGGATACACCGATATGGACCGGACGCTCCTTATATTCTTTTTGAAGTGCCTCAGAGATCGCTTGCATGGCTTTTTTCTTTCCACGTGCTTTTTGATATGGATAAACCTCTCCGTCTTTGTTCAGACTCAGTACTGGTTTCATTTTTAACAGAGAGCCAATCAGAGCGGATGCTTTTCCAATCCGGCCGTTTTTTTGTAAGTATTGAAGTGTATCTACTAAAAAATAAACGTTTGTTTCCTCGAGGAGCTGTTCGAGCCTCGCTTCACACTGGGCAAGTCCCGCGCCATCCCTGGCCATTTTTGCTATTTCTACGACTATCACTCCAATAGCGTAGGAAGCTCTTTTTGAATCTATTACCTTTACGTTTATGTTTTCGCCTATCGATGCGGCAGCCACTTCTGCAGACTGTACCGTTCCGCTCATTCTGCTTGAAATATGAATGGAAAGTATATCTGCAGGCTTGCCGTCCGATTTCCTGGCAATCCGCTCATAGACCGTTTCAAATTCATAAGGGGAAGGCTGCGAAGTGGTCGGGAGATCATCGAGCGTTTCCAGCTTATTGTAAAATTCATCCGGAGTAAGGGACACCCCATCCTGATAGGTATCTGACCCCATGGATACTTTCAATGGAATTACCGTAATATCCAGAGCTTTCGTTAATTCAACAGGGATATCAGCAGTACTGTCTGTGACAATTTTTACTTCAGGCACGTAAACTGCCCCTTTCCATCTGACTTTTATTCTACTGAAATGATGAATGAATACAGTGGCTGTCCACCGTCATGATATTCCACTTCAAGATCTGGAAACTGTTTTTCTGCATAGGAAGCCAGCTTCTCTGCAAGCTGCAGGTCTGCTCCTTCTCCATAGATAAAGGTTACAATTTCAGAATCATCGTCCAAAAGGCTGTCAATCAGCTTTTTTGATACTTCCTCGAGGTCACTGGAAGATGCTATTATTTTCTTTTCGGCAAGCCCCATGAAATCTCCTTCTTTTATTTCAAGGCCATCTATTACAGTGTCTCTTACAGCATAAGTAACTTGTCCCGTTTTTACAGACTTTCCTGCCTGCTCCATCGCCTGTTTGTTCTCCTCAGCTGACGTTTCTTCTGAAAAAGCAAACATAGCACCGAGTCCCTGAGGAACAGTTTTTGTATGGATGACCTGCACATGCCCGCCGCTTACTTCCGCAGCCTGCTCGGCAGTCATAATAATATTACTGTTATTCGGAAGTACAAAGATATGGCGTGCTTGTACCTTATTGATGGCACTTATAATGTCCTCCGTACTAGGATTCATTGTCTGACCGCCCGAGATCACCTCGTTGACCCCGAGCCCTTTAAATAAAGCCTCCACCCCGTCTCCCATGGAGATAGTAACAAATCCAAATTCTTTATTGTTACTCTCAGCCGGTTCCTGAACAGGATCCTGTGCTTTTGAGGATTGTTCTTCAGAAAGGAGGGCCTGATGCTGTTCTCTCATATTCTCTATTTTTACATGGACGATGCTGCCAAATTTTTGGGCACTTGTAAGTACTTCTCCTGGATATTCAGCATGAATATGTATTTTCAGGAGGTCTTCATCACTGACTACTAACAAGGAATCCCCACAGGCAGCCAGCTCATTTTTGAATACGCTTTCTTCGTAAGGGCGGCGTTTGATTTTATCTTCTTCAAACTTCACCATCACTTCTGTGCAGTACCCATATGTGATGTCTTCTGTAGCGAGATGAGACTGTGCATTTTGATGATGCTCTACTTTTACTAGATCATTAAGTGATGGGGCAGATTTACTTTTGTCTGATTTTTTTCCTTGTAAAGCAAGCAGCATGCCTTCGTAAATATATACAAGCCCCTGTCCGCCGGAATCAACAACTCCCACCTCTTTTAAGACAGGAAGCAGATCCGGCGTGCGCTGCAGAGATGCTTCTGCTTCGTTCAGGACTTTTTTAAGCCAGTCTGCAGCATTTGATTCCTGTGTGCTGCTGCCCAGCTCTGCTGCATCTTTGGCCACTGTAAGAATAGTGCCCTCAACCGGCTTCATCACTGCTTTATAAGCGGTAGCCACACCTTCTTCAAATGCTCCTGTTAAATCCTCGACACTTAATTCCTCTTTTTTCTCCACTGCTTTGGAAAATCCTCTGAACAACTGAGATAAAATCACACCGGAATTTCCACGCGCTCCCATGAGAAGTCCTTTGGAAAAAGTCTTAGCTGTTTTTCCTGCATGGTCGTCCGGTTTTTCAGTAATCTCTTTAACTCCGGATGTCATCGTAAGATTCATATTTGTCCCGGTGTCTCCATCAGGAACGGGAAATACATTGAGTGCGTCCACTTGTTTTACATTTTGAGCAAGCAGTGCAGCGCCTTCTTCAAACATGGAAGCAAGCTGTCTGCCGTTGATTTTTTGTTCTGTCACGATCGGCTTCCTCCTCATTCTCAACTATGTACCGGTTACACGCACACCCTGCACATATACGTTTACAGAATCTACAGTGAGTCCGAGCATCTGCTGAAGCTGGTATTTTACCTTACTCTGTACGTTATAAGCTACTTCTGATATTTTCACTCCGTAGCTTACAATAATGTACATATCGATGTGGATGCCATCCTCAATTTCGCGGATGACTACGCCCCGTGAAAAATTATCACGTCCGAGCAGCTCGGAAAGACCATCTTTAATTTGTTTTTGGGAGGCCATACCGACAATGCCGTAACAATCCACTGCTGCGCCGCCTGCAATCGTAGCGACAACTTCTTTTGAAATATCTATCGAACCCAGCTGGGAATTCATTTCTATGGTCATCAAATATCCTCCTCTGCAAAATCCCTATTTGTACGGATATTTTACTATAATTACAATCGTTTTAAAAGACTGCGTGTAATTTCGACAATTTTCATATCATTTATACTCTACAAATTCAATTATACGCTGTCAAGAAAATTTCTTTACTGCTGTAAATTTCTTTTATTGCAATGACAGAGACCGTATGCTAAGATGTTCAAGTATGAATGAACTACGGAATGTATAAGGAGGTGCATGTCATGGCACGTAAATGCTATGTGACAGGCAAAGGCCCTAAATCAGGCAATAATCGTTCTCACGCTAATAATTCTTCCAAGCGCCGCTGGGGTGCAAACGTACAAAAAGTACGTATTTTGGTTGACGGAAAGCCGAAGCGCGTATACGTTTCAGCCCGCGCTCTTAAATCTGGTAAAGTCGAACGAGTATAAAACAAAGAACGTAAAAAAGCTTGCCGAGCTGCGCAAGCTTTTTTTACATAGTCATATAGTTTACATAATAATATTATAATACCCTATTCTTTTTTAATTGTACCAATGACGGCGCGTACAAATCCCCCGAGAAATTTTGGCAGCTTAATCGTGTAAAATTTCATAACCATTCCTCCTCATTCTGATAAAACGCGGCACGCGCCGCTGCTGATTTATCCAATCACCCAGTCAATCTCCGGACGCTGCTGGCTTAACCGATTCTTTATTATGTATATTCATCAAAGATAAAAAAGTACATGAAATTTAAGAAAAGCTTTGCCCGGATCTGAAAGATGGGAAGAAGAAATGCTCACTTCAGCTGCCGCGGATGGAACGGATTGCCGAAGCGCGATTTTTTTCTTTAAAAACAGCAGAGCCGGCAACAAGTACATTCGCCCCTGCTTCCCTGCACTGTGCCGCCGTGACCGCATTGATTCCGCCGTCCACCTCGATATCTATGGTTACACCTCTTTCTTCAGACATTTCCTTTACTCTTTTAATTTTATTCAACACTTCCGGGATAAATGCCTGTCCTCCAAATCCAGGATTTACGGTCATGAGAAGCACCATGTCAGCCTCAGAAAGAACATGCTGAATTGTTTCAGCCGGTGTGGCCGGGTTTAACACGACACCCGCTTTTACCCCTTCTTTTTTAATAAGCTGCAATGTTCGGTGCAGATGTACGTCTGCCTCTACATGAACAGAAATAATATCAGCTCCTGCTTTTGCAAAATCGTGGATATATTTTTCTGGAGATTCAATCATGAGGTGAACGTCGAGCGTTTTTTGAGTATGCGGACGGACCGCTTCTACAATAAGAGGTCCAATCGTGATATTCGGAACAAAATGGCCGTCCATAACGTCAATGTGAATATAATCTGCACCGCCTCGGTCCACGTCTTGAATTTCTTCTTTCAGTATAGAAAAATCTGAAGCTAAAATGGATGGGGCTATCTTAATCATCGTTAATACCTCCGCTGCTCTGAAATTTCTTGAAAAAACTGCAAATAATGCTTATATCGATATTCTTTCAGCTCTCCAGTTTTCAGTGCTTGTTTAATGGCACATCCCGGTTCCCTGCGATGAGTGCAGCCCCTGAATTTACATTCAGGCAGCCGGCGCTTCATTTCTGGAAAATAGAGATCGAGATTATCTTCTTGAATTTCTTTGAAATCAAGAGAGCTGAACCCTGGAGTATCTGCTACGAGCCCTCCGTCTATCTTCAACAATTCGACATGGCGCGTGGTGTGTTTTCCCCTGCCCAGATGGCTCGATATCTCTGCTGTTTCCAGGTCAAGATCCGGCTTTAATGCGTTTAAAAGAGTGGATTTCCCCACCCCGGACTGCCCCGCAATAATAGAGAGATTAGCAGCGAAAACTGGACGAAGGGCTTCAACTCCTTCATTCGTCACACTCGAAAGAAGGATTACTTCGTAGCCGGCCTCTTCATAGTCTTTTTTGTATTGGATAATTTCTTCTTTTTTTTCTTCATCTGCAAGGTCCATTTTTGTAATGATAATCCGTATGCGTATCTGTTGAGCTTCCACGTGTACAAGAAAACGGTCGAGCAGGATCGTAGAGAAAGAAGGCTCTTCAGCTGAAAAAACAAGAAGTGCCTGGTCAATATTGGCCACCGGAGGCCGGACAAGCTCATTGCTCCGTTCTTTGATTTCAAGAATGTACCCGTCCGTTACGTTTTCCGCATCAAATTTCACTTTATCGCCTACAAGCGGCTTTATTTTCTGTTTGCGAAACAGTCCTCGTCCGCGGCACTGGAAGTAGCCAGCTTCATTTTCTACATAGTAAAACCCGCTGAGTGCTTTCACAATTATTCCCTCTGCCATTCTTCCTCCTAATCTCCATAAGAAAAACTGTTGGATTGGACTTCTTCATCATCCACATATAAGGTATAGGTGCCGTCGGTCTCCGGAGTCACCTCAAGAGGGACTCTGTATGTCTTTGTTTCTGTAATAGTTTCTTCTGTGAATGTTTCCGGCTCCTCTGTTGTTGCATCTTCATACTCGATGCGGATATTAAATTCCCGTCCTTCTTCTTCATCACTTTCGTCCACCTCTACTGGAATTACTGCTTCCACCTGTTCAGAGGACTGTTCATCTTCATTTTCCTCTCCGCCATCTTCACTTGATTCATCTTCATCATTAGAATTCTCATCCGGTTCATCTTCTATTTCTTCCGGCCCCGATGATACGATAAATTCAACCGTATCTCCTTCCGTTACAGAATGGTAAGGGCCTGGTGAATGCTCGATGACTCTGCCTTCTTCCACAGAATCTGAAGAAGACGATTCGAACGCTCCTTCGAGGTTGTAATTTTCTAAATAGGTTTCTACTGCTTCTCTTGATTCTCCTTCAAGATTATGCATCGTAAATTCACGCTCTACACTATACATCAGGGTAACAGTCGTTTCAGAAGGTACTATTGTGTCGCCTTCAGTAGGGTCCTGACCGGTAACTTCACCTGGAGGAGCATCTCCGCTGTCATCCTCTCTAAATTCTACACCTTCAAACTCTGAAAGCTCTTCCTCGGCTGCTTCCTGATCCATTCCAGTAACATCAGGCATCTCAATAGTTTCCGGCCCTTCGCTGACGCGAAGCATGACAGTTGAATCTACCTTTACACTTCTGCCGGCCTGCGGATTCTGACTAACGATATGGTCTTCTTCCACTTCATTATGAAAGACCATTTCTGTCTCCGTTTCTAAGCCGGCTTCTTCCATTTCTTCCTCTGCTTCCTCTAAGGGCATACCTACAGTTTCAGGCACCTCTGTATCCTGTACTCTCAGTATTCCCGGCATCCATGTGAAGGCCGCCAGAGCTGCGCCGAACATCAGCATCAATATAAGCAGAATAATACCTGCACGTTTCTTCTTTTTCTTTTTTACGGGTTTTGCCGGCACTTGATCTGACAGTGGTTCCGTAACAATCGTTTCGTTTTTAGAAATGCCGTGTTCCATTGTTTGATCTGAAGCCTCATCATCTTTTATTAATGGGATCGCTTTTGTGGCATCATCATCAAACGGTACAATTAAAGGTGCTTCATTTCTTCTCTCCTCGGAGAGAACTGTAGATAAATCCTCTTTCATATCTTCTACAGATTCATAGCGGTCGAAAGGATTTTTAGAGGTAGCTTTTAATATGACATTCTCAAGACTCTGCGGCAGCCCCGGCCGTTTATCAGAAGGGAGTGGAAGAGGTTCCTGCAAATGTTTAAGCGCGATACTTACCGCTGAATCACCATCGTAAGGAAGAGTTCCTGTAACCATTTCATACAGAACTACACCGAGAGAATATACATCAGATTTTGATGTGATCACTCCTCCTCTTGCCTGCTCAGGTGATAAATAATGGACAGATCCCATCACTGAATTCGTATGGGTAATCGTTGCCGCAGAGGCAGCCCGGGCTATTCCAAAATCGGTTACCTTTGCTTCTCCTTTTTCATTAAGGAGGATATTATGAGGCTTAATATCACGGTGAATAATTTCATTTGCATGAGCATGATTTATTGCGCAGAGGATCTGTTTCATCAGGTCCACAGCCTGACTGAGTGGAAGGGGACCTTCCTCCTGAACCTTCTTTTTTAAAGTTTTTCCCTTTACGTATTCCATAACAATGTAGTAAAGGTCTTCTTCCTCTCCGGCATCGTATATATTTACGATGTTGGGATGAGCAAGACTCGTGGCAGCCTGGGCCTCCCTATGGAATCTTCGGATGAATTCCTCATCCTTATTATATTGAGGCTGCAATACCTTTACTGCAACTTCTCTTTCTAGAATTACGTCTCTGCCCAAATACACATGCGCCATTCCACCGCCGCCGATCAGTTCTTCAATCGCATAACGCTGACTGATTCTTTTTCCGATTAAGTCTGCCATTTGCTCAGCTCCTTATCGGAGAAAGTATGAAGAACAATCGCCACCGAAATATTATCTTCCCCGCCTCTTTCGTTAGCAATATGTATAAGTGATTGAGCACACTTCTCCAACGATATTTCATTTTTCAATTGTGCTTTTATATCTTCGCTGGATAATTTATTTGATAGGCCGTCTGAGCATAGAAGAATACCTTCTCCCTCGGACCAATCCAGAACAAATTCATCTGTCTTGATGAAATTCTCTGTACCAAGTGCACGTGTCAGAACATTCTTACGAGGGTGGTTTTCTGCTTCATCCTCGGTCAATTGTCCGCTTTTTTTCAGTTCATTGACAAGTGAATGATCCTCCGATTTTAATTGAACAGTGTCCTCCCCTACGAAATAGGCACGACTGTCCCCCGCGTGAGAAACAGCTACAAAGCCGGAAGTGCAGATGGCAGCGATGATTGTGGTGCCCATTCCATGCAGGGCTGCATCCTTTTGGGCTGCTTCATGTATACCTCGATTAATTCGAAGTATGCTGTTACTAAGCCATGAAGCAGCTTCCTGAGGAGTTAAGCTTTTATGAAGCGGTTCCCAGTATTGACGGAATAAATTCACTGCCATTTGACTTGCTACGTCGCCTGCCTGGTGGCCTCCCATGCCATCTGCCACTACCGCCAGCAGATCTCCGGATTTATTTTCAAAAACGCCTCCCGAATCTTCATTATACTGCCGGACCAGTCCAGTATCAGTTTTAAACACCGATTTCACCTGAAGACTCACCTCACTTCTTTTTTCTTATATGTGTCTGTGGATTTCGGCAGGCTGTGTTATCTGCCGGAATTTGTTCTTCCCATGGTATCATTGAAAATTTTTTCAATATGGCTCTAATTTTTTTGTAATGAAGCAATAAAAAAGCCATCTGTATGAAAGTACTGCGGTAATATCGTAACATATCCACCGTCCGGCCGCAGGTAATCTTTGAGAGCCGGCGGAAGCCTGTCCGCCAAATTCGCTTCTAGGGTAAAGTCAGGATTATTATGAAGAAAAGCAGAAATCACCTGTTCGTTTTCAGCTTTTCGGACAGTACATGTGCTGTAGACCAGCCTTCCACCAGGTTTCAAAAGCCTGGAAGCCTCTTGCAGTATCGCTGATTGTATGGCAGGCAGACGTTCAGCGTCTTCTCGCTTCTTCTGCCATTTTAATTCTGGTTTTCTGCGGATGACACCGTACCCGCTGCACGGAGCGTCCACAAGGATACGATCAGCACTTTCTGGAAGGAGGGTTTCTGTTAACTTTCTGGCATCCACAGCCTGGGCTGTAATCGTGGTTAAACCAAGTCTATCCGCTTGTTCTTTTATGAGTCCGATTTTTTTCTCATGAAGATCAAAAGCATGTATCTTTCCTCGATCCTGCATTCTCTCGGCAAGATGAGTTGTTTTTCCACCTGGCGCAGCACAGGTGTCGACCGTACTCATGCCAGATCGGGGATCAAGCACACGTCCAACCAGCATAGAGCTTTCATCTTGAATCGTAAACAAGCCTTCTTTATAAGATGGGCTTCCCGCAGCCTTACCTTCGGTTATTCGCAGTGCATCCATTGATAAACTGCCCTGTTCGGCAATACACCCTTCACTTTCTAACTTATTCAGTGCCAGGTCAACCGTCGTTTTCAAAGGATTTATCCGCACACTCATCTGGGGGGGCAGTAGATTAGCGGCTGCCATATCCAGGGCTTTCTTTTCACCATAGTCCTCCACCCATTCCTGCAAAAGCCATTCTGGATGACTAAGAAGAACTGCATGTTTTTTCATGCCGGACAACGATTCTTCCGGCTCCTCGGTTCCGCAGCGCTGGACGGAGCGGAGAACGCCGTTAACAAACCCGCTGATTCCCTGGTGTCCCCGTGCTTTTGCAATGTTAACTGCTTCGTGAATGACAGCTCTTTCAGGCACACGATCAAGATATTTCAGCTGGTACATGGACAGGCGTAAAAGCTGCAGCACCCAGTGATCCAGGGAATGCAGTCCTTTCTTCACAAATGGCTGTAGATAAAAGTCAAGGGTGTTTTTACGTTTGATTGTTCCGTAAACAAGCTCCGTGAGCAAGGATTGATCTTTTGGAGCAATTCTTCCTTCGTTAAGTACATAATTTATCAGCAAATGACTATAGGCGCCTTCCTTTTCAATTCTCTCCATAATCCGCAGAGCTTCTGATCGTACATTTTTGAATGTATCAGCCGTCATAGGAGAACCGCTTCCCTTCTTCGAGTCCGTGTTTTCCCCGCAAATAATCGGCTGCGGCCATCCGCTTTTTTCCTGAGGGCTGAACTTCTGTGAGCAGAACAAGTCTTCCGTCTCCGGCAGTGGTCCAGATTCCATTTTCATCAAGTCTTGCAATTGTACCTGGAGCTGCAGCTGCAGTTTCTTCCACCGCTTCCGCCTGCCAGATTTTTATTGGTTTATCCTCATACACTGTATATGCGACCGGCCAAGGATGCATCCCGCGGATATGGTTATAAACTGCTTCTGCCGCGGCACTCCAATTAATCTTTTCACGCCCCCTTTTTATATTCCGGGCAAATGTAGCTTCTTTCTCGTTTTGCGGCTGCGGCGTGATATCTCCGCGGATCAGCTTCGGCAGTGTCTCCAGCAGCAGTTCTCTTCCTGCAATGCTCAGCTTATCGTGCATCGAGCCTGTCGTATCCTCTTTTTGGATATCGATCTTTCGCTGCGTGAGAATATCTCCTGCATCGAGTTTTTTTACCATATACATTATAGTAATACCGGTAGTCGGCTCTCCATCAATAACGGCCTGGTGTATCGGCGCTCCACCACGGTATTTGGGAAGAAGGGAAGCATGGACATTAACCGCTCCATATGTTGGCGCCGTTAGAATTGCTTCAGGCAAAATTTGGCCGAAAGCTGCTGTAATAATTAAATCAGGTTCCAGCTCAAGAATTTCTTTGACACTCTCTTCGTTTTTCAGCGTTTCCGGCTGAAGGACAGGCAGCCCATGCTGCAGCGCTTCTGATTTCACCGGCGGGGGAGTTAATTCCTTTTTTCGTCCCTTCGGTCGATCTGGTTGAGTAACGACAGCTTTGACATTATAGCCTTTTTCGACCAAACCTCTTAATATCGGTACTGAAAAGTCCGGTGTGCCCATAAAAATTACGTTCATTACTCATTCTCCTCTGTGTCAATATAGGATAGAAAATAGAAACACCCCGCTATCGTCCGTCAGGCACGGTCGGCGGGGCACGGATCTACATAAACATTTGTGGATTCATATCTATAGAAATAAATAACTTATCTCCGGCTATTTCCTTCTGGTAACGGTTCAATATTTCGTTAAGTACTTTAACCACATTTGGTTCATTTCTGTATTTTATCATGCATTGATATCGATATCTATCTTTCATACGGGCTATCGGGGAAACAGTCGGTCCGAGAACCTTCGTTTCCTTAGACAGAGACTGCTTTAAAAACCCTGCAATTTTATCCGAAGTCTGGATCACTTTTGTTACATCTTCATGTGCGACATTAATGAGTGCAATATAATAGTAAGGCGGATATCCGCCTCGTTTCCGCTGGCCCATCTCCTCGAGGCAAAAGGAAGGAAAGTCGTGTTCTTTGGCATGCTGGATACTGTAATGATCTGGATTATAGGATTGGACAACGACTTCTCCTTTCAGTGTGTCCCTTCCTGCACGACCGCTTACTTGAGTCAGCAGCTGAAAGGTACGTTCCGGAGCCCGAAAATCCGGAAGATTCAACAGCGTGTCAGCAGCCAGCACTCCTGCCAGTGTAATCCGTGGGAAATCAAGCCCTTTTGCAATCATCTGAGTCCCAAGTAAAATATCTGCCTCGCCCCGTCCAAAGGCACTCAGCATTTTTTCATGAGAGCCTTTTTTGGTCGTCGTGTCCACGTCCATTCGAATAACCCGTGCTTCCGGCAGCAGCTTCGTAATTTCCTCTTCCACTTTTTGAGTACCGGTTCCAAAGAAACGAATCTGCTCACTTTCACATGCCGGGCATTCCGTTATCATATGTTCTTCATGTCCGCAGTAGTGGCATTTGAGCCTGCTCTGGGTGTGATGGTATGTCAGCGTAATTTCGCAGTGCGGACATTCCGCTGTATATCCGCAGCTTCGGCACATTACAAAGGTAGAATATCCTCGCCGGTTTAAAAATAAAACAATTTGTTCTTTTTTCTCCAATCTATCTTTTATCTTTTCCAACAACAGCCCAGAAAAAACAGAGCGGTTCCCATTTTTTAACTCCTGGCGCATATCGATGATTTGTACATCCGGAAGTTGCATATCATTGACCCGATCCGGAAGCTCCAGAAGTGTGTAGACCTCACGCTTCGCCCTGGCATAAGATTCAAGCGACGGCGTAGCACTTCCTAACAAAACCGGGCAGTTATGGTATCTGCCTCTCCAAAGTGCTACCTGTCTCGCATGATATCTTGGGTGGTCTTCCTGTTTATAGCTTCCTTCATGCTCTTCATCAATAATGATAAGTCCAAGATTTTCAAACGGGGCAAAAACTGCTGAGCGTGCCCCGACCACTACTTTGACTTCTTTTCGGTGTATTTTTCTCCATTCATCATATTTTTCTCCCGCAGATAGGGCACTATGCATAACAGCTACATTTGAACCAAATCTTCCTTTGAATCTTTCCACCATCTGCGGAGTCAACGATATTTCCGGAACGAGTACAATCGCTTCTTTTTCAGATTCCATTACTTTTTGTATTGCCTGGAGGTATACTTCCGTTTTTCCACTTCCCGTCACTCCACGCAGCAGAAACGGAACATGTTTCTTTTCATCTATGGACTGATGAACATGCCGCAGTACATAACGCTGCCGCGCTGTTAGTTCTAATGGTGGCATATATGCAAAAGTGCGGCCGGCATAGGGATCACGGTAGGATTCTACTGAAGAACGGATCAACAGGTTCTTATCAGTAAGTGCTTTGATCACCTGAGTTGTCACACTGGCTTTCTCGATTAGTTCCTGCTGTGGTACAGCTTTCTCACAGGCATTATTCTGCATCCATTCAAGTGCGCTCAACTGCTTCTTGGCGCTGCTGCTTACAAGCTCAGACGCCTGCCGGTTCATCGCACGTTCATCCAAATGAATAAGAGCAACTCTTTTTTTATTCGTCTGATTCTTCACCACATAATCAATTTCAAGCGTTCCCTTGTCGGCAGCGAGCTTTATCAGCCTGATCAACTTTTTATCGTCAGTAAGCTTCTCCCATTCCAGCTGGTGCTTTCCATTGAAAAGCTGCTGCAGCGGTTCGGGGAGGTGTGCAGCATCGCCTGTGAGCCTTATTTTCTTTTTCGGTTTTGCCCGGATCGCAGAAGGGATCATAGATTGGTAGGCAGTTATCAAAAAACAAACTGTTTCTTCGGACAGCCAGTGCCCTAATTCCAACAATTCTTTTGTTAATACCGGGTCTGGATCAAGAATATCTGAAATCCCTTTCACCTTGCTGAGATTAGACTCAGGAGACGTCTTCCAAATAAACCCCTGGATTTTTCTAGGACCGAATGGCACAGTCACACGCATTCCCGGTTTTACAAGGTCAATCATTTCTTCTGGTATCTTATAATCGAACGCTTTGTTGATTTGTGCTGCAGCCACATCCACAATGACCTTTGCATACATATTAATCTTCCTTTTTGATAAGGCTGGTCAGTCTTTTCAATACTTCTTGTGCTGTCTCTGATTTTGATAAAAGGGGGAGTGAATCCGGTGACTTTCCGTGCTCAAGAATGATAATTTGATTCGTATCACTGCGGAAGCCTGCATTGTCAGCTGTAATATTATTTGCAATAACCATATCAAGCTTTTTATTCTTCATTTTTTCTTCTGCATATTCGGTAATTTCATGCGACTCTGCCGCAAAACCTACGAGTACTTGATGCTGTTTACGTTCACCTAATGCAGCAAGAATATCTTTTGTACGCTCCATTGGGATAGTGACGTCTTCAGTCTGCTTTTTCATTTTTTTTGTCTGTATTTCAGCAGGACGGTAATCTGAGACTGCCGCCGCTTTAATGACGGCATCCTGGGAATCATAGCGTGACATCACTTCGCGGTACATCTGCTCTGCCGTAGTAACATCCACTCGTGTGACACCCGCTGGAGTCTGAAGCTGAACTGGGCCGGATATCAATGTGACTTCTGCCCCTAGTGCCGCAGCTTCAGCAGCCAAAGCAAATCCCATTTTTCCCGTTGATGGGTTGGTGAAAACCCGGACTGGATCGGCATATTCATAAGTAGGACCTGCAGTGACGAGAATTCTTTGACCGGTAAGTGGAGGTATGCTGCCTAAATCCTGCTCCAATGAAGCAATGATGTCTTCCGGCTCCGCCATTCTGCCTTTTCCAACCCAGCCGCAGGCAAGGTAACCTTCTCCCGCTTCGAGAAAACGCACTCCGTCCTCTTTCAATTTCTTCATATTACGCTGAACCGCTGGATGGTTATACATATTTACGTTCATTGCTGGAGCGGCGTAAATAGGAGCCAGTGTGGCAAGAAGTGTTGTGGAAAGCATATCATCTGCTGATCCACTTGCAAGCTTTTCCAGGCAGTTCGCTGTTGCAGGAGCCACCACTACGATCTCCGCCCAATCAGCAATATCGATATGAGCTACTTTTTCAGGGTCTTTTTCTGCAAAGGTGTCATCATATACCCGGTGCCTTGTAAGTGCCTGAAAAGTCAAAGGTGTCACGAAATTCTTCGCGTGCTCTGTCATAATAACCTTTACTTCGGCTCCCGCCTGTGTCAGCCTGCTGGCCAGTGCCGCCGCTTTAAAAGCTGCGATTCCTCCGCTCACTGCCAGAACGATGTGCTTATTCTCAAGCATTTCTTTCCCGCCTTTTTATGAAAAAAGAGCTCTCTGTTGGGAGAAAGCTCTTTTTACTCTTATTCTTCTTCATCCTTGCCAGAAATGTATCCGAGTTTTCCATTTTCAATTTCTTCCAGAGCTACTCCGACAAGTTTATTAGAATAATAATTATCAATCATCGGTTCCGCTCCCTCGACTTCCAGAAGATCCCGAGCTCTTCGTGCAGAAATTGTGACGAGAGTATACTTGGAGTCAATGTGGTTCATCAGTTTGTCTATTGAAGGATTAAGCATTTTATTCCACCTCCGCTAATTGTTTATATTTATCGATAAGCCGGTCTTTTTTACAATGCTCCGCTGTAACAATAGAACGGATCCGTTCCACAGCCAGGTCAACTTTATCATTTTCTACGACGTAATGATAGTTCTCCATCATGTCAAGTTCAGCGCGGGCAACCGTCATCCGTTTATTAATCAGATCCTCGGTTTCAGTTCCGCGGCCGACGATACGGCTGCGAAGCTCGGCAAGACTTGGAGGCATCAGAAAAATAAATACTCCTTCCGGATATCGCTCTTTCACTTTGAGTGCGCCCTGCACCTCTATCTCAAGAATAATATCCTGTCCGTTCGCGATCGTTTCCTCCACATAATCCAACGGCGTGCCGTAATAATTATCGACGTACTGAGCCCATTCAAGCAGTCGATTATTTTCTATCATTTTCTTGAATTCCTCTTTGCTTTTAAAGAAGTAGTTCACCCCATCGATTTCACCGGCACGGGGCTGTCTTGTGGTTGCGGAAACAGAATATAGAATATTCGAATCTTGTTTGCGAAGGGCCCCGCAGACTGTACCTTTACCGACTCCTGCAGGTCCGGACAAAACAATCAGCAGCCCTTTATCGTCTTTCATAGGTTCATCGCCTTTCTACAAGTAAAAAAATGATTATTCGTCCGCCAGGTCATCCTTAGTATGCAGCCGCTGGGCCACCGTTTCAGGCTGCACTGCTGAAAGCACGACATGGTCGCTGTCTGCAATGATGACAGCGCGCGTACGGCGTCCGTATGTAGCATCAATCAGCATATTTCTGTCCCGCGCTTCCTGAATGATTCTTTTAATTGGAGCGGATTCGGGGCTTACAATAGATATAATACGATTAGCTGATACGATATTTCCAAATCCAATATTAATTAGTTTGATATTCACTGGAATCCCTCATCTTTCATGAGAGCGACGGTTACGCTCTATTTTTACCGCTTACGTATAAATATATACGAAAATGCGTTCGCTGGCTACTCTATATTCTGTACTTGTTCTTTGATTTTTTCAAGTTCACTTTTTAAATCAACTACCAGATGACTGATTTCTGCATTATTTGCTTTGGACCCTATGGTATTCATTTCCCGGTTCATTTCCTGTACGAGAAAGTCCAGTTTCCTGCCTTTCTGCCCGCGGTCCTGGAGAATGGACCGAAATTGGGTGCAATGAGATGTGAGCCGTGTCGTTTCTTCTTCGATATTTGTTTTATCAGCAAAAACAGCCACTTCTGTTAAAATTCTAGCTTCATCTGCCTCGTAATTGCCGTGCAGAAAGTCCTTTACTCTTTCTTCTAATCGCTGCTGGTATGCGCTGATTACCTCAGGAGCTTTATGCTGGAGGAATGCCGTCCACTTCTCAACTCGTTCTATTCGTGAGAGCATGTCCTCTTCAAGCAGGACTCCCTCCTGCACTCTCATCGCATAGAGCTGGCGTGCAGCGTCGCGAACTGTATTTACAATTAAAGGATGCCACTTTTCATTCACATCTGCTTTCTCTTCAATTGTGACAATGTCAGGGTGAAGAAGAAATGCTTCCAAAGACAGCCTTGCATCAAAAGCGTCCAATTTCTCCATTTCTTCAGCCTCACGCAGCAGATCAGAAAGCAGATTCCAGTTCGTCTGCGGCCGCTTTACTGATATTGCCGATCCTTCCATCGTAATAAACACATCCACTTTTCCTCTTTCAATTACGCCGTTAATTTCCTTTCTCAGTGACTCCTCTAAAGAAAGGAGCTGATGGGGCATTCTGAATTGTATATCACAAAAGCGATGGTTTACGGTCTTAATTTCTACAGTCACACTGCCTTCTTCCCACCTGTCAGAAGAGCGACCGTAGCCTGTCATACTTACTGTCATTTTTATCACATCCGCTTCTCTCATTCTAAACAATTTTATCAGTCACGACAAGAATTGAAAATAGAAAACGCCCTGAATCAGGGCGGATAGGTGCTTTACAATTGATTTTCATGAGATTTTTTTAAAAATACTCCTCCTGCCATCGCAAATGTAGGGATGGCGGCCAATCCGCAAATGAGTAACCATTCCTTCATGGTGAGTGCTGTCGTATGAAAAATTGGCTGCAGAGCAGGAACATACACAACGATAAGAAGTAAAATCAATGACGAAAGCACTGCAACAGCTAAATATTTATTTTCGAATGGCCGTCTGTCAAAAATACTCCGCTCTGCCCGGCAATCGAAAACGTGAATCAACTGGGCCATCACGAGTGTGGCAAAAGCAATGGTCTGAGCCCGGATTAAATCATCCGGCTGTTCGTGAAGAGCGGTCATAAACCCGACGAGCGTGACAATACCGATGACGAACCCGCGGCTGATAATTTTCCAGCCAAGCCCTCTTGCAAATACACTTTCTGCAGGGGGCCGGGGCGGCCGCTTCATTACATCGCGCTCCGGCTGGTCCAAGCCGAGAGCAAGGGCTGGGAGGCCGTCGGTAATTAAGTTGATCCAAAGAATCTGAATAGCAACAAGCGGCAGAGGAAGCCCAAGAATAACAGCAAAAAGCATGACTAGTATTTCTCCAACGTTTGAAGCGAGCATATAGCGGATAAATTTTCGAATATTTTCATAGATATTGCGGCCTTCTTTAATTGCTGAACGGATCGTTGAAAAGTTGTCATCCCCCAGGATTAGCGATGATGCTTCTTTAGCTACATCTGTGCCGGATCGTCCCATTGCAATGCCAATATCAGCCGCTTTCAGTGCAGGAGCATCATTCACTCCGTCACCAGTCATCGCAACTATGTGGCCCTGGCTTTTCAGCACATTTACAATCTCGAGCTTATCCTCCGGACTGACTCTCGCAAAAACGTAGGCACGTTTCATCAGCTCCTGCTTTTCACGCTGGGAAGCCTGTTTCCATTGTAGTCCGGTAATAGTCAGTCCATGCTTTGGAAGAATACCAGTTTCTTTCGCAATCGCTGCCGCCGTATCCTTATGATCTCCAGTAATCATAATCGTTTTTATGCCTGCTTTCCGGCACTCTTTCACGGCTTCCATCGCTTCCGCACGCGGTGGATCGATCATTCCCTGGACACCTGCGAGAATCAATCCACGCTCAAGCTTGGTAAGTTCCGCCGAGAGCTCTTTTTCCGAAACTGGGCGGTATGCCACCGCTATCGTACGCAGAGCCTTACCAGCCATCGACTGCACTTTCTTTTCCCAATCTCTTTTTTTATTTACCGTCAACTGTTCTGCAATACCTTTTGCATCTATTCTGTCTGCAAGCTGAAGCAGCACATCTGGAGCACCTTTGGTTATCAGCTGGAGCTCGCCGTTTTCTAAGCGGACAAGCACTGACATTCTTTTCCGGACAGAATCAAATGGGAATTGCTTAATAACCTTGTAATTTTTAAATACTTTTTCTGCTGAAATATCGCTGGCTGCAGCTGCTTCAATTAACGCCATTTCAGTGGGGTCCCCGCTCACATAATGGTTTTCTGCCGCCGCTGTAATTGCGGCCTCATTGCAGATAAGTCCGTACGTAAGAAGCCTTGAATGATTTACTTTTTGATTCGGTTTATTCCAGCTCCATAAGGATGTTACTTTCATTTTATTCTGGGTAAGAGTTCCGGTTTTGTCGGAACAAATAACAGTCGCGCAGCCAAGCGTTTCTACTGCAGGAAGCTCGCGGACAATTGCTTTACGTTTTATCATCCTTTGCACTCCAAGTGCCAGAACGACAGTTACTATAGCGGGGAGCCCTTCTGGTATTGCTGCAACAGCCAGTGAAACACCAGCAAGCACCATCTTATACATTGGTTCTCCCTGCAGTATGCCGAGAACCACGACAAGTGCCGTTAACAAAAGAGCTGCCGTAATTAATGTATTCCCAAGTCTTGACAGCCTGCGCTGCAATGGAGTTTCAGATTTTGAAGCCGTGCCGAGAAGATGAGCGATCTTGCCCATTTCTGTTTTCATACCGGTAGCCACTATCAATCCAATGGCATTGCCTTTCACTACAAGCGTTCCGGCAAACGCCATATTTTGTTTATCCGCAATCGCCAGTTCTTCGTCACGTATTGGGGCTGGTGATTTTGTGACAGGATATGATTCCCCTGTTAAAGAAGACTCTTCTACTACGAGCCCCTGTACTTCTATTAACCTCATGTCGGCGCTGATTTTGTCCCCGCCGCTGAGTCGGACTACGTCACCAGGGACTGCCTCTGAAGAAGCGATTGTTTTCCAATGTCCGCTTCGTTTGACCGTCATGGAGGGGGCAGCCAGCTCCTTTAACGCATCTAAAGACTTCTCTGCTTTCTGTTCTTGAACAAAGCCGAGAATACCGTTTAGCATTACAATGACAATAATAGTAACAGCGTCGGCATATTCACCCAGAGCAGCCGAAACAATCGTGGCCCCCAGTAATATTAAAATCATGGTATCCCGAAACTGGTGAAGAAATAACAGCCACGCCGGTATTTTCTTATTTTCTTCCAGGACATTTCTTCCTGTTTTACGAAGGCGCATTGCAGCTTGTTTTTCATCAAGCCCATGCTCTGTGCGGACATCCAGCAGGCGCTCAAGCTCCTCTATTGATTGGTTATGCCATTTCATCGTTTTCGCCCTCCCCAAGCTTGTACGTGTCCTCACATCATATTCAGACAAGCCGGGTTTCATGCTATACTTGGGTGGAAAGGATGGATGCAACCCATGTCATTTGATGGTATAGTTACCCGATCCGTTGTACATGAATTATCGAACAATTTAATCAACGGTAGAATTACAAAAATAAAACAGCCTTATAAGAGTGATCTATTCATCACTGTTCGGGCAAACCGTAAAAATTTTCAATTGCTGATCTCCGTGAATCCGAGCTTCTCACGGATGCATCTTACTGATAAAAAAACTGAAAACCCAGCGGATCCTCCAATGTTTTGTATGATGCTTCGAAAGCATCTGGAAGGTGGATTTATCCGGGCAATTAATCAGCAGGGAATGGAACGCGTTGTCACTTTTGAAATTGAAGGAAGAAATGAGCTCGGCGACCGTTCGGAAAAGCAATTGATCTTTGAAATCATGGGAAAACACAGCAATGTTCTCTTGGTTGAAAAGCAAAGTGGATTAATACTCGATGCAATTAAGCACCTGCCGCCGTCGGTCAACCGGCATCGTACAGTCCTGCCCGGCAGGGAGTACACGGCGCCGCCTGCCCAGCATAAGGCTGATCCATTAACCTCAGACGAAGACGAGGTTCTGCGAAAATTAGATTTTAATCAAGGCAAGCTTGCAAAACAGATGGTCGATGCCTTTACTGGAATCTCCCCTCTGATTGCTTCTGAAATTGTCCACCGGGCCGGATTGGGTGACAGCAGGAAAGCCGCGTCTTCTTTCACAGATGTCATGGAGGACATCCGCTCTCATCATTACCGTCCGCAGATGATAGATGTGAATGGTAAAGAATATTATTCCGTCGTAGAGCTTACATATCTTCAAGGTAAACCACGCTATTTTGATACTATAAGTGAGCTCCTCGAAAGGTTTCATTCTGGCAAGGCAGAGCGCGACCGCGTAAAACAACAGGCCCATGACCTGGAACGTATGCTTCGCAACGAGTGGCAGAAAAATAAAAAAAAGCTCAAAAAACTCGACCAGACTATCAAGAAGTCTGAAAAAGCACTCCAATCTCAAAAGTTCGGCGAGCTGCTGACGGCTAACATGCACCTGCTCCGGGGAGGGGAAAAGCATATAGAAGTGCTGGATTACTATGAGGAGAACGGAGCGCAGCTGACAATACCGCTGAATCCCGAAAAATCTCCTTCCGAGAACGCTCAAAATTATTTTCGTAAATATAACAAAGCAAAGACGTCGCTGCAGATGACAGCTAAGCAAATTCGAGAAACGAATAAAGAAATGGACTATCTGGATCAGCTGATTCAGCAGATTGAATCGGCTGCTCCCTCAGATATTGAAGATATTCGCGAAGAGCTTTCGGAGCAGGGGTATATCAAAAAGCGGATTCAGAAAAATAATAAAAAGAAGAAAAAATCTTCCCGGCCTCAGCCCGAGAAGTTTACCTCAAGCGAAGGGATTGAGGTACTGGTCGGAAAAAACAATAAGCAAAACGAGTATGTGACCAATCGAATCGCCCACCAAGGAGATACTTGGCTGCATACAAAAGATATTCCGGGGTCTCACGTTGTCATAAGGAGCGATAATTTTGGAGAACAAACACTGCTTGAGGCAGCAAACATTGCTGCGTTTTACTCAAAAGCAAAATATTCAGCATCTGTTCCGGTTGATTACACGATAATCAAGCATGTGCACAAGCCAAGCGGTGCAAAACCAGGCTTCGTTACGTATGACCACCAGTCTACTGTGTTTGTTACACCGGATGAAGATCTCGTACTCCGTCTAAGAAAGACTGATTAAGATGAGGCTTTGACAAAACACAATGTAAGAAAATTCGGCTTGTCACCAGGGGCAAAATGGGGACAAGCCGAATTTTTACTTTTGTTTTTTCCAATGATTCGATTGATCGTTCTAAAATATAAGTGAGACTGCGCAGGATGAACCACCAAGCTTTGCCGGACATGAGTTCCGTTAATAGCCAAAATGAGAGCCAATTTCTCCATCATTTACGCAAATAGCGTACTTGATGGATCTCCTGTCCGCGCCAGGTCCGCGGTCCGATTTTTCCAGAGAGATTTTGGGGACAACTTCATTTCTATTGCCATATAATTGTTGTCAATAAAGCGAGCCCATCAAGCGCTCGTTCCTGCTCTACTTCTTCTGCTCCTATATCGAAGAGCAGCCTGCTAAAGGCAGCTTCCTCAAATCGATGACGACGCGGAGAAACGTCTGCCCACGCTTCCAGAAAACTTTTCTCTTCATCATTAAAATGCTGACGGGAAGCATAGTGAGCTGCCGCAGCCGGATCCATCGCAATCCCTGGATTAAGCAGACAGCTTTTCCCGCCTTCTTTAGTCACACGGGCCATTTCCAATAACGCCTTCCTCGGATCAGGAAGTAAAAAAATTACACACGTGGATAATGAGAGATCAAATTCATTCTCTTTATATGGGAGTTCATAGGCGTCTGCGACTTTAAACGAATATTGATTTTTTCGAGCAGCCGGGGTAAGCATTTCGGCCTTAGTGATCATGGCAGGCGATAAATCGATTCCAGCTAGCAGCACTGCATCTCTGCTGCCCCGAAACAGAAGCCTCCCCGTCCCGCAGCCAATATCAAGAACTTTTTTCCCTCTCCAGTCTCCTGATTTATCCATCAGCTTTTCATGAAGTTCCGAAAGCCAGCAAGTACGTACCATCCTATCAAAAAACTCAGTTTTAGAGGAGAATTCTTCTCCAGTCATTTTGCGCATCGTATGCCCTCGTTTCTGGAGAAATTACCGCACCTGCTTCTGCCAGCCACTGCTTTCCGGATTTTCCTTCCACTGTTTCAGCCGCTCTGCCTGCTCCGGGAGAATACTGCTTTGTTCCACTGCCACAGTAAGAAGATTATCATAATCTGTCAGAGTGTAAGCTGAAAGATTGGCTTTCTGGAGCTGCTCCGTTCCTTTTTTTAAGCCGTATGTAAAAATGGCAGCAACACCGAGCACCTCAGCGTGTGCTTTTTCGAGGGCATCTTTCACTTGCAGGACGCTTTTACCAGTAGATATAAGATCTTCAATAATGACAACCTTTGCTCCTGGTGCAAGCTCTCCTTCAATCTGATTTCCTTTCCCGTGAGATTTCGAAGAACCACGCACATAAAGCATGGGAAGTTCCAGACGGTCAGCAGTGAGAGCGGCATGCGGGATGCCTGCTGTAGCAGTGCCGGCAAGCACCTCAGCTTCAGGGAACTCCCTTTTTACAAGTGCTGTCAATCCGTCGGCAATTTTACTCCGAAGTGCTGGATAGGATAGAGTAAGCCTGTTGTCACAATAAATAGGTGATTTTATACCAGAGGACCATGTAAAAGGATCATCAGGACGCAGGCTTACCGCATTAATTTCTAGAAGCTTTTCTGCAAACTCTTTTTCAGCACTCATTTTTTCCACTCTCCGTTCATTGATTGATAGGCTTGGGCCGGGTCAGCGGCTGCTGTAATGCTGCGTCCGACAACAATCGCATCACTGCCAAGCTGCCGCGCCAGTGACGGGGTTGCCACTCTCTTTTGATCACCTGCGGCGTCGCCTTTTGCCCGGATTCCCGGCGTGACAGCCAAAAAAGATTCCCCACATTCCTCTTTTAATCGCGGCACCTCAAAAGCAGAGCAGATAACGCCGTCAAGCCCTGCCTGCTTCGCATTTTTTGCATAATGCAATACTGTCTCTTCCATGCTCGAATAAAGGAGAAGTTCATCGCGGAGCATGGCATCGTCTGTGCTTGTAAGCTGGGTCACAGCCGCAATTAATGGCCGCTTTCTCCCTTCAGGTGTGCCTTCTTCCGCCCCGCGGCAGGCTTGCTCCATCATTTCCCTGCCTCCGGCGGCATGGACTGTCAAAAGGTCTATTTCTAACTCGGCAAGCTGCCGGGCAGCCCGATAAACAGTATGCGGAATGTCATGCAGCTTAAGATCGAGAAAAATTTTCATGCCTGCTAGTTTCATTTCTTTTACGAACGACGGTCCTTCTTTGTAAAATAACTCCATACCAACCTTAATAAACAATGGAGAGTCTTGAAAATGCTTTAGGAAATCACTTGCTTTCTCCCTGGTGGAAAAATCAAGCGCAATGATGAGCGGCTGCTTCATTACGTATTCACCGTCCGTTTTTGAAGTTCTGAGATTGATTCGAGCCCTTGTTGTTCCATCCATTTTTCAAGCCCTTCAATCAGTTCCGGGCAGATATAAGGATTGGCAAAATTGGCGGTCCCAACTGCTACAGCGTCTGCCCCAGCTAATAAAAATTCAATAATGTCATCTACCGTCATGATTCCCCCCATGCCAATAATCGGCAGAGCTGTCTGCTGACGGACCTGGTGAATCATTCGAATCGCGACCGGTTTTACAGCGGGTCCGGACAAACCACCCATTTCATTTGCAAGTACGGGACGGCCGGTTTTCGTGTCAATCCGCATACCAGATAGAGTATTGATCATTGAGAGACCGTCGGCGCCGGCTTCTTCCACAGCAGCTGCGATTTCGGTGATATCTGTAACATTAGGGGAAAGTTTTACATAAACAGGCACAGATGATTTTTGCTTGACTCTGCTCGTTAATTCAGCAGCAAGCACCGGATCTGTTCCAAAAGCAATCCCGCCCACTTTTACATTTGGACAAGAAATATTGAGCTCAAGTGCTCCGACTATGCCTGTGTTCGACAGCTGCTCTGCAACCTCTTCGTAATCTTCCATCGTCGAACCTGCAATATTCGCTAACAATGGGACTCCAAAAGGCTGTAAAAAAGGCAGCTCGCTCTGAATTACTCTGCCAAGACCCGGATTCTGAAGGCCAATCGCATTCAGCATCCCTGCTGCTGTTTCCGCGACCCTCGGCGTTGCATTTCCAAACCGGGGCTCTCTTGTAGTAGCTTTTACAGCTATCGCACCGAGCTGGCTTAAATCATACACCTCTGCAAATTCTCGTCCAAAGCCGAAGCAGCCGGAAGCCGGCATAATTGGATTCTTCATTGAAAGACCGGGAAGTTTAATTTCTAGTCTGCTCATACGACAACCTCCCCCCAAGGAAATACCGGGCCATCACAGCACACTTTTCGATACTCGCTGCCTTCCGGGTCTGCCTGTGTATGACAGACACACGCAAAACAAGCGCCGATGCCGCAGCCCATTCGTTCCTCGAGCGATACGCTGCCTTTGGCGTTTGGATAAGCTCCTTCTAAAGCACGCAGCATCGGCGTTGGACCGCAGGCATATAAGCGGTCAAAGGTCAGCTTTTTTTCTGAAATAATATCTGTTACAAAGCCTTTTGTTCCGACACTGCCATCAACCGTACTCACATAAACTGGACCAAATTCACGAAAGTGGGATTCATAAAATACGGTATCTGCATCTGCAAATCCGAGAACTGTTGTAACTTTGAGTCCCTGCGATCTCAGCTGCTTCGCTAAATCATATAGCGGAGGAACACCGACTCCGCCGCCAACAATAAGTGCCTCTTCTCCTGACAGCGCTTCTTCTGTAGGAAAACCATTACCGAGCGGACCGATGACATCAATCAGTTCTTCTCCTCGGAATTTGGACAAAAGCCTGGTCCCTTCTCCTTCTGCACGATAAACAATCACAAGCTCCTTCTTTTTGTAATCGACGCTGCTGATGCTGATCGGACGCCGCAAAAGCGGGACGAGACTGTAGGAGGGCTTTATATGCAAAAACTGTCCCGGTCGTGAGATTTCTTCTACCAACCCACCCTGCAGAGTCATTTCAAAGATATTTTTCGCGATCGGGCGGTTGGAGATGACGGTCATGTCCTCTTTTCTCACACAATCACTCCTTTTTTACCTTGGACAGCCTGACGCTGTGCCATCTGCGGCATGGAATCTGCTGAGAACGTAATCATTTCCAGAACTTTTAATAAGGCATCCGCGGTATCAATCGATGTTAGACATACAATTTCATTTTCGACTGCCTCGCGGCGGATTCGAAATCCGTCTCGTGCCGGCTGCTTTCCTTTAGTGAGAGTGTTAATAATAAACTGGGCTTTTCCTTCACGGATCACATCAAGCAGATTCGGAGATGTATCACCAATTTTATTAACGGATGTAACTGGAATGCTGTGCTTCCGGAGAAATGCTGCCGTTCCCTCCGTTGCCAGCAGATCATAACCTATCTGATTAAATCTGCGCGCAAGCATAAGTGCTTCTTCTTTAGTCTTATCGGAGAGAGTAAACAGGACGGAGCCATGGTCTGGAATTTTCATTCCAGAAGCAATCAAGCCTTTATATAGTGCTTTTTCCAGAGACACATCTCTTCCCATTACTTCACCTGTAGATTTCATCTCAGGTCCGAGAGTAATATCCACACGGCGCAGTTTCGCAAAAGAGAAGACCGGCACTTTCACTGACACTTCCTGCTTTTCTTCCAGCAGGCCGTCATGATAGTTCTGCTCTTTTAAGCTCGTTCCTGTCATCACTTTTGTCGCAACCGCAGCGATCGGGACCCCTGTAATTTTACTTAAGAAAGGAACGGTCCGGCTGGAGCGCGGATTTACTTCGAGTACGTAAACTTCGTCCTCATGAATGACAAATTGGATATTTAACAACCCTTTTATGCCGAGGCCTTTTCCAATCGCTATTGTCCGTTCGGACAGCTTTTCCTTTATAGCATTTGATAAAGTCTGTGGAGGATACACAGCGATTGAATCTCCGGAATGGACTCCGGCACGTTCAATATGCTCCATAATACCTGGAATGAAAACTGTTTCACCATCTGAGACCGCGTCTACTTCAATTTCTTTTCCGATCATATATCTGTCTATCAGAACGGGATGCTTGCGGTTTATTTTTACTGCCCGTTCCATATATGAAAGCAGTTCGGTTTCGTTATCTACGATTTCCATTGCCCGTCCGCCTAGTACATAAGAAGGCCGGACAAGCACCGGGTAGCCGATATCAGCTGCGATGCCGACTGCGTCCTCCGAAGAAAAGGCTGTTTTACCAAGGGGCTGAGGAATACCGAGCTGCTGCAGAGTCTGTTCAAACTTGTCCCGGTCCTCCGCTCTGTCCATATCCTCAAGAGAAGTGCCGAGAATACGTACTCCCTGCTCAGCAAGGCTGTCAGCCAGGTTGATGGCCGTCTGGCCTCCAAATTGAACAATAACTCCTTCTGGTTTCTCCACCTCAATAACATGCATAACATCTTCTGTGGTAAGCGGTTCAAAGTATAATTTATCTGACACACTAAAGTCCGTTGAGACGGTTTCAGGATTGTTATTTATAATAATGGCTTCATAGCCCTGTTCCTGAAGAGCCCAGACAGTATGCGTGGTCGCGTAGTCGAATTCAACCCCCTGGCCGATACGGATCGGCCCGGATCCAAGCACAAGAACAGAGGCTTTAACCGTTTTTTCACTTTCATTTTCCTCTTCATATGAAGAATAGTAATAAGGAGTAATCGATTCAAATTCTGCAGCGCACGTGTCTACCATTTTATAAACAGGCTGAATGTTTTCCTGCATCCGCAATTTATAAATTTCTTTTTCTTCCCATCCCCAGAGCCTGGCAATGGCTGCATCAGCGATGCCATGGATTTTTGCTTCTGCAAGCACATCCACATTTCCGGCCTGAGCTGCTGTATCCTGGGTTAAACGGATGATGGCGGACATTTTGTTCAGGAAAAAATAATCAATTTTTGTATGCTCATGAATGTCTTCCACAGTCCAGCCGCGCTGAAGTGCTTCACCTACAACGAATAACCGGTCGTCTTCTGCTTTTTCAAGCTTCTCAGAAATTTCCTCCTCCGTCAGTTCAGCTGTGAAGGGTTCGTGAAGGTGAAAAGCGCCGAGCTCCAACGATCTGATCCCTTTCAGCAGTGATTCTTCAAAGGTTCGGCCGATCGCCATTACTTCACCCGTTGCTTTCATCTGTGTACCGAGTCTGCGATTTGCTGCTTCAAATTTATCAAATGGCCAGCGGGGAATTTTTGTGACGACGTAATCGAGTGCCGGCTCAAAGCTTGCATAGGTTGTTCCGGTAATTGGATTTTTTAATTCATCGAGGTGATATCCGGCGGCAATTTTGGCTGCAAGCTTTGCAATTGGATAGCCTGTTGCCTTTGAAGCCAGTGCAGATGAACGGCTGACGCGCGGGTTGACCTCAATAATGTAATATTGGAAGCTGTCTGGAGAGAGCGCAAACTGAACATTACAGCCGCCTTCTATTTCGAGTGCGCGAATGATTTTTAAAGAAGAATGCCTCAGCATTTGATATTCACGGTCAGACAGTGTCTGACTCGGAGCGGTCACGATCGAATCTCCTGTATGAATGCCGACCGGATCAATATTTTCCATGTTACAGACAACGATCGCCTGGCCGGCTGCGTCCCGCATGACTTCATATTCAACTTCTTTGAAGCCGGCGATACTTTTTTCTATCAGACATTGTGTTACCGGGCTGTACTTCAGACCAGAACCGACAATCTCCTCGAGATCCTCATCGTTATATGCAATACCCCCTCCTGTTCCCCCAAGAGTATAGGCGGGACGGATAATAACCGGATACCCAATTCTTTCTACAAAATCCACCGCTTCAGAGAGCGTATGAACAATTTCACTGTCCGGCACCGGTTCTTTTAATTCATGCATTAGTGAACGGAAGGCCTCGCGGTCCTCTGCCTGTTCAATCGCAGAAAGTTCTGTGCCGAGCAGTTCAAGATTATATCGTTCAAGCATTCCTTCGCGGTGAAGCTCCATTGCCATATTCAGCCCCGTCTGCCCCCCGAGCGTCGGCAGTAGTGCGTCTGGTCTTTCCTTACGGATAACCCTCGTGACAAAATCAAAGGTAATCGGCTCCATGTAGACTTTATCTGCAATATTAGTGTCAGTCATAATCGTAGCGGGGTTGGAGTTGACGAGAATAACTTCATAGCCTTCCTCTTTCAAAGCCTGGCAGGCCTGCGTTCCGGCATAATCAAATTCGGCTGCCTGTCCGATTACAATAGGGCCTGAACCGATAACTAGAATCTTATTAATATCCGTACGTTTTGGCATCTTGTCTCTCTCCTTTTATACGTAAGCTTGTTTTTCTGTATGTTTTTTGATCATATCCATAAACGCATCGAACAGATGATTCGAGTCATCCGGTCCAGGACACGCTTCCGGATGATACTGCACACTGAAAGCAGGTTCATTGCGATGAGCTACCCCTTCCACGGTTCCATCATTAACATTCACATGAGTCAGCTGCAGATCAGTTCCCATAAGGGAATCGCGATCAATCGTATAGCCGTGGTTCTGTGAAGTAAGGTCTACTCTGCCGGTTCTTACATCTTTAACGGGATGATTTGCTCCACGATGGCCGAATCTCAACTTGGAAGAGGTGGCTCCACAAGCAAGACTGATGAGCTGATGGCCGAGGCAGATTCCAAATATCGGCACCCTTCCAATAAGCTTTCTGACCGTTGTGACAGCTTCCGGCACATCGGTCGGGTCCCCCGGTCCGTTGCTCAGCATAACGCCGTCCGGCATAAGCCTGAGAACTTCTTGGGCAGTTGCATTGTATGGAAGTACATATACGTCGCAGCCCCGTTCAATTAAATTGCGTACAATTCCATGCTTTGCTCCGTAATCAATCAAAACGACACGGTGACCAGATCCAGGTGCGTGATACGCATTTTTTGTAGAGACAGCAGCGACTTTATCCTTTGATGGAACGAAGGCTCTCAGTTCTTCAAGTACATCCTCGACCACAGCATTTTCACCGCATAATCTGCCATTCAAAGTTCCGGTGCGGCGGATTATCCTCGTAAGTTTTCTAGTGTCTATGCCGGCAAGGCCTGGTATATCATGTTCCTTTAACCATTCATCGAGCGGTCCCTGACTTCTGAAATTACTCGGATTAAGTGCTGCTTCCTTTACAATAAGCCCTCCGGCAGCAGGGGCAAGCGATTCAAAATCATCACGATTCATTCCATAATTGCCGATCAACGGGTAGGTTAGAGTAATAATTTGATCACAGTAGGACGGATCCGTTATCATTTCCTGATAACCTGTCATGCTTGTATTAAATACAACCTCTCCGGTTGCTTCAGCGCGCTTTCCAATTGCCTGTCCTGTGAAGACTGTTCCATCTTCCAATATTAACTTTCTTCTCATGACAATGCCCCTTCCTTTTCAAATACAATCTGTCCATCGACCATTGTCAGGACCGGCCAGCCCTCACAGCTCCAGCCCGTAAATGGAGTATTTTTTCCTTTCGATAGAAAAGTTTCAGGATCAATCTCTTCTGCATGCTGCAGATCAATTAAAGTCAGGTTCGCTGCGTTTCCTTTGCTAATTACCCCTGCGTTTATATTGAACAATTTGGCAGGAGCCGCCGTGAGACGATCTAATAAAAACTCGAGCGAGCAGATGTCATTCTTCACCAGCTGTGAATAAAGAAGCGGAAAGGCTGTATCGGAACCAGTAATACCGAAAGGTGCTTTTTCAAGACCAACCGCTTTTTCCTCTGAAGCATGTGGAGCGTGATCAGTGGCAATCACATCAAGGGTGCCATCGAGGAGCCCTTCTATTAATGCATCCCGGTCTTCTTTGGATCGTAACGGGGGATTCATTTTATAGTCAGGATGAAGTCCAGGCATATCATCCTCACACAGAATTAAATGATGTGGAGTCACCTCTGCTGTAACCCGGATTCCAGCTTTTTTAGCGTCACGAATAACTCGGACCGATTCTTTTGTACTAACGTGACAGACATGGTAATGAACTCCGGCAGCTTCGGCAAGCAATACATCGCGGGCAATCTGTACCGATTCACATACGGACGGGATCCCATTAATGCCATGTATTTTTGAAAATTTGCCCTCATGAACGGAGCCTTTATTAATCAGTGTATTATCCTCGCAATGGGCAACAATTGCCATATCAAGGGAAGCTGCTTTTTTCATTGCATTCAGCATCATGCCTGCGCTCTGGATTCCAACGCCATCATCCGTAAAAGCGAATGCCCCTTCTTTCTTTAAAGCTTCCATATCCACAAGCTCATCCCCGAGTTGGCGGATTGTAATAGAGGCGTAAGGAAGCACCGGTACTACCGCTGTTTCTTGAATACGTTCCTGCAATGATTTCATGTGAGCAGCAGTATCTGGTACCGGGCGGGTGTTTGGCATTGGACAAATCGTTGTAAATCCGCCTTTTGCCGCTGCAGCTGTTCCTGTAGCAATCGTTTCTTTATGCTCTCCTCCAGGTTCACGAAGGTGTACGTGTACATCCACCAGCCCGGGAGAGAGAAGTTTTCCTTCTGCATCTATTACAGCTTCTGCAGATGCTGGAGCTGAGCCCATACCTTCAAAGCACCCGTCTTTCACTTCCACATCCAATTTTTCAAGCTTTCCTTCTTTTGTATAAACTTTTGCATTTTTTATCCACATGCTCATATCGATATCCCTCCATTAGATTGTTGCAGGCATAGATCTAAAACAGCCATTCTTACGAATACTCCATTTTTCATTTGTTTAAAAATTCTGGATCTATCGCATTCTACAAGGTCGCTGTCCATTTCGACCCCGCGGTTAATCGGTGCGGGATGCATTATGATGCTGTTTGGTTTCATCTTTTTTTCACGGGTTTTCGTTAACCCAAACCGCTGGTGGTATTCTTCCGGACCGGCCACCATCTGGACCGTGTGCCTTTCATGCTGAATGCGGAGCATCATCAGGACATCCGCTGATTTTACTGCCTCATCCATAGGCAGGTATCTTTTCATCAGGGTCTCATCCATCCATCCCTCCGGCCCGCTTACTCTTACATCCGCACCGAGCCTTTCGAGCACATCAAGATTCGAACGGGCCACCCTGCTGTGAAAAATGTCGCCTGCAATCACGACCTGAATTCCTTCAAATCCTCCAAATTCCTGTTTTATGGTAAGCAGATCAAGAAGGGATTGCGTGGGATGATGTCCGCAGCCATCACCACCGTTTATAATAGGGATGTCTACTTTCCTGGTTAATTCGTCAAAATAACGCTCCTGGCCGTGACGGATGACCACAATATCCGCCCCGATGCTCTCAATGGTTTTGACTGTATCATAGAGAGTTTCACCTTTTTTGACGCTCGACGTATCTGCTTCAAAATGCAGAACATCGAGACCAAGATTTTTTTCAGCTGCCTCAAAGCTGATTTTTGTCCTTGTACTTGGCTCAAAGAACAAATTCGCCGCATAATACCTATTATTTGGCTGCTGGCGTGGCTGTCCAGTAAAGAACTGCGCCCTTTCGAGTAAATGATTTATATCATTTTTGGACCATTCATCAAGGGTCAAAACATGAAACGGAATCTTTTCCTTCAGCCGTCGGGCCGTCAATTCAGATTGCAGCATCAAACCAATCCCCTCCTGATAATTGAATAATTGTAAAAAAACCTCTGATTACAGAGATATCCAGAGGGGCGGCACCCTTCGGAGTCTCTCTGTACTCTATTAAAGGATGAAACTTTAAGCAGCATCTTTATCTTTTAATTGCTCGTCTAAGGAAGAAAACATCGAACGATTTCCATAGCTTGCTTCTTTGTCAGGCAGAACAGCGTGCAGGATAATACCGATTGCAGTCGCCAGCGCCATTCCTGTTATTTCTAAATTTTCGGTTACAGGGATAAATGCTCCACCTATTCCTGTAACAAGAATGACTGAAGATATGATCAGGTTCCTTTTCACCCCAAAGTCGATTTGATTATCGATCAGCATCCTCATTCCGGAAGAAGCGATAATCCCGAATAAGAGGATGGAAATTCCCCCCATCACCGCCCCGGGGATGCTTGCAATAACTGCTTCTACTTTGCCGATAAATCCAAATGCGACTGCAAGGAATGCAGCTCCTCCGACAACGAACACGCTAAAAACCCGGGTGATGGCAAGCACTCCAATATTTTCACCATACGTCGTATTAGGCGGCCCGCCGATAAAGGATGCAATAATAGTGGCTACGCCGTCTCCTAATATCGAACGGTGCAGGCCTGGTTCCTTCAAGAAATTTTTTCCGGCAACTTTACTGAGCACCATTTGATCACCCATATGCTCTGCGAGCGTGACAATCGCGATAGGTGCCATGATTAAAACGATACTCCAGGACCACTGCGGAGTGAACGTAGCAAAAGGTATAACGAATTCCGGTATATGAAACCATGGCGCTGCAGCAATTTCCCCAAAAGAAATGAGTCCAAGATACGCAGCCGTAATGTAGCCGCCTGCTATTCCAAAAACTATCGGTATCAGGTTAAAGAACCCTTTAAAGAAGATGGAAGCCAGAATCGTAATCGCTAATGTCACCAGGGCAACTGAAAAATGTGTCATAGGTTCGATATACCTGCCGCTGTCAGAATCATAGTTCATCGCCATTTCAATAGCTGTACCCGCCAGCCCGAGTCCGATTACCATAATGACCGGCCCGACCACAATCGGAGGAAGAAGATTCATAATCCAGTTTATGCCCGTCCATTTAATGAGAATGGCAGTGATTCCATAGATAATGCCTGCAGTAAAAGACCCGATCATTACTCCTTCCGGTCCCCCGATCGACATGGCAGCGATCACCGGCATAATAAATGCAAAGGAGGAGCCAAGATACGCCGGGATTTTTCCTTTCGTAATGACAAGGTATGCTAATGTGCCGAGCCCGCTCGAAACAAGAGCTACCGCCGGGCTTAATTCAGTGAGTACAGGTACAAGTATCGTCGCACCAAACATAGCAAATAGATGCTGCATGCTGAGAATGAGCCATTGATTTATTTTTGGAACCTCATGGACATCTAACTTTACATTTCTATCCATCCCTGCCATCCCCCATTGTGATTTATTTACGAAAAAAAACTCTCTGCCGCAGGGCAAAGAGGTACAAAACGCAGGAAAAAGAATTATTATCTCTTTCCCCGCTTATACCTCTTTCCTGTCTCTCCGGACTGGATTAAAGAGGCTTACTATGAGGACGCCGCGAAAATACTGACTTCGTCCTTTTTATCAGATTCCTCAAGCTTTACAGCAATAATTTCATCTTTGGATGTCGGGATATTTTTTCCTACATAGTCAGGACGGATCGGCAGCTCACGATGCCCCCGGTCAATCAAAACGGCCAGTTGAATATGTGCCGGACGGCCAAGATCCATCACCGCATCCATTGCTGCCCTGACTGTACGGCCTGTGTAAAGAACATCGTCAACAAGCACAATCTTTTTATCCTTGACGTCAATCGGAATATCCGTTCCTTTCAGCTCCGGATCTGCTGCTTCATTCTGAGGTGTTAAATCATCTCGATATAACGTTATATCAATTTCTCCAGCCGGGATTTCCGTTCCTTCGATACGGGCAATCTGTTTGACGAGACGTCTCGCTACGTGAACACCACGAGTTTTTATCCCGACGAGCACTATATTTTCGATGCCTTTATTTTTTTCTATAATTTCATGAGAAACTCTTGTCAGCGCTCTTCTGATCGCCTGCTCATCAAGGAGTACTCTTTCATAGGAATCCACAAGCAGCCCTCCATTCCAAAAAAGTGTTTTATATATTAGCCGTAAAAAATCCCCTCGCCCGTATGGGTGAGAGGATGGTCTCGTGTTTTCACAAATCATGACGCCATGCGGAAATTTCCTGCAGGGCAGCCAGAATTAAGCCACGGTTCCTTCTCAGCCTCACGGGACTGTATTAAAGGTACTCTATTAATAATATTGTTTATCGCTTTTCTTATTATGACAAACTTCGCGGAGGCGGTCAAGATTTATTTCGAAGATCTCTCAGTACACCAGCCATATCATCCGGAAGCGGAGCATCAAATTCCATAATCGCTTCATTCGCTGGATGGATGAGGCTCAATTTAAATGCGTGTAAAGCCTGGCCGCTGATTGGAAGGGTATTTTTCCTTCCATATTTAGGGTCTCCTGCTACTGGATGCCCGATGTACTGGAGGTGAACACGAATCTGATGAGTTCTCCCTGTTTCCAGCTCGCATTTTAAATAAGTATAATTCTCGAAACGTTCCAACACTGAAAAATGAGTGACAGCAGGTTTGGCATTTTTATCAGTGACTGTCATTTTCTGACGGTCTTTCGGATCGCGGCCGATCGGAGCATCAATTGTTCCATACTCATGGGGGATATCTCCATGAACGAGCGCATAATACATACGCTGCATCGATTTATCCTGAAGCTGCTCTGATAATTTCTCATGAGCTTTATTGTGCTTAGCTGCCACAATTAACCCTGAAGTATCTTTATCGATACGATGAACAATGCCTGGCCTTTTTTCTCCATTGATGCCGGACAGATCATTGCAGTGATACAGCAATGCGTTGACTAATGTGCCGGAAGCATGGCCTGGTGCAGGATGGACAACCATACCTCTCGACTTATTAACTACAATAATATCTCTATCTTCATATACAACACTTAACGGTATATTCTCCGGTTCTATTTCGGCCTCCTCGGCAGCCTTAGGAATCACGGTTATTGTGTCACCGGTGTTCACTTTATAATTACTTTTTATTTTCGTGCCATTTACCTTTATATACCCTTCATTTATCCAAGCTTGAATAATAGTGCGGGACCATTCATGTGAAAATTCGGTTAGCAGCTTATCCACTCTTGTGCCGTGATGCTCTTCATTAATGCTCCAAATGTACTCATTCATGCTATCTTTTTCCTCTTTTCTTTCCATTCGTCCACGAGCATTTTTAGGATCAATCCAATTACACCGATAGTTAATGCTGAATCAGCGACATTGAAGATCGGAAAATCATACCCGAAAATATACGTGTTCGCAAAGTCTACAACTTCTCCCAGAAAAAGCCGGTCAATAAAATTACCGATCGCTCCACCGAGTATAAGTGCGAGCGGAATACCAATCAGCCTGCTTTCTTTACCATATTTATGCAGGTGATAAAGGATAGCAATGATAACAACCGTGGTTACGATATAAAACAGCCACATCTGCCCCTGCAGAATGCCAAAGGCTGCTCCTTGATTGCGATGAGAGGTTAAAAAGAAAAAACCAGGGATGATTTCAATGCTTTCTCCAAGTTCCATATGGCGGACAACGAGCCATTTTGTAAATTGATCAAGTCCAATAATTATTGCTGCCGCTGCATAGTATAAAATAATGATCATATCCCGCACCCTAATTTCTGCCTCATCATCCGATAAAACGGCTTTTGGCTTTTCTCATACTTTATGCATTTTAGCATATCATACCGGAGCTGGTAAATATAAAGAAAAAGAACAGGATTTCTCCTGTTCTTTCCCTTCCGTCCAGCGTTATACACTGCTGTAGTGGTCATTTACAATTGTGGCACATTTTTGACAAAGTCCCGGATGCTTTTTATCTCTGCCAACAGTAGTTGAAACTGTCCAGCAGCGCTCGCATGTTTCCCCCTCCGCTGCAGCCACTTCAATAGCGACCTGCTGATACTCTTCTGCATCCGCAGGTGCTTCGCTTTTATCTCCACCAATAGCGGCGGAAGAAACGATGAAAAGCTTTGATAAATCACCTGCGTTTTCAAGAAGTTCCTTTAATTCCTTTTCAGGATAAAGGGTAATGGCTGCCGTTAAAGATTTGCCGATAAGTTTTTCATTTCTGGCATTTTCGAGGGATTTCAGTACATCATCTCTTGCTTCCATGATTCTATCCCATTTGCTGCGCAGGGCGTCCGCCTTTTCGAGCGCCTCTTCCTCCGGCATGTCAGAAAGCTGTACACTTTCCTCGTCTCTGCCAGGGATAAACTCCCACACCTCGTCTGCTGTATGGGGAATAATAGGTGCTGAAAGCTGAACGAGCGATACAAGAGTTTCATAAAGCACTGTCTGAATGGATCGACGGCTCTTTGAATCCGGAGCATCGATGTAAAGAGTGTCCTTTGCAATGTCCATGTAAAAAGAGCTTAATTCAATCGTACAAAAATTATGCAGCGCATGGTACACTCCTGCGAATTGAAAATCATCATATCCCTTTTTCGCTTTTTTTATAACATCCTGAAGCTTCACAAGCATATATCGGTCAAGCTCTGAGAGCTCATCAAATGCTACACTGTTCGTGTTTGGTTCAAAATCGTGAAGATTTCCGAGCATGAAACGAAATGTATTTCTGATTTTTCGGTAGGATTCAGCTACCTGTTTTAATATATCATCAGAAATTCGGACATCAGCCTGATAATCTACTGAAGATACCCACAGCCTTAGAATGTCGGCTCCCAGCTGTTTCATTACTTTATTTGGAACAATCACATTGCCAAGGGATTTACTCATTTTCCGGCCGTTGCCGTCAAGTGCAAAGCCATGGCTGACAATCGTTTTAAAAGGCGCTTGGCCCGCCACTGCTACACTTGTAGATAAAGATGAATTAAACCAGCCCCGGTATTGGTCCGAACCTTCGAGATATACATCGGCAGGGCGCTGCAGCTCCTCCCGTTCTTCGAGAACCGACTGGTGGGAAGAACCGCTGTCAAACCAAACGTCCATAATATCCATTTCTCTTGAGAATTCTCCATTGGGACTATGCTCGGATTCGTAACCATCCGGAAGCAGCTGCTTCGTCTCCCACTCAAACCAGATATTAGAGCCGTGTTTCCTAAAAAGGTCCGATACATGGCTGATCGTTTCATCTGTAATAATTTCGGCCCCGTCTTCTCCATAGAAAATTGGAATTGGTACACCCCATGCACGCTGTCGCGAAATACACCAGTCTCCGCGGTCACGCACCATATTATAAAGTCTAGTTTCTCCCCATTCCGGCACCCAATTTACACTGTTAACTGCATCAAGAAGCTCATTTCGAAAGTCTTTGATTGAGGCAAACCATTGAGCTGTCGCGCGGAAAATAACCGGTTTTTTTGTGCGCCAATCGTGCGGATACGAGTGCGTAATAAAGCTGAGTTTTAATAGAGCATCAAGCTCATCCAGCTTTTGTGAAATCGGTTTGTTTGCCTCATCATAGAACAGCCCTTCAAAACCCGGTGCTTCTTCCGTGAAATAACCTTTATCGTCAACAGGGCAGAGAGTCTCCAAACCATATTTCTGACCGACCACATAGTCATCTTCCCCGTGTCCAGGGGCTGTGTGTACACAACCGGTTCCAGCATCAAGTGTTACGTGATCTCCAAGAATAACAAGAGTATCACGCCCGTAAATAGGGTGCATCGTCATTACGTGTTCGAGGTCTCCACCCTTCATGGTGCGCACAACTTCCACATTATCCCATTCGAGTTCCCTGCCAAGCTCCTCAAGCAGTCCTTCTGCAACGATATATTTTCCGCTCTCCGTCTTCACGACGGCATATGTTAACTCAGGGTGGACAGTAATACCTAAATTCGCCGGGATTGTCCAGGGCGTTGTCGTCCAGATAATGAATTTTTCATCCCCGTCGAGAACATTTTTGCCGTCTTTTACATCAAAGGTTACATAAATTGACGGTGAGCGTTTGTCATGATACTCTATTTCAGCTTCTGCAAGAGCCGATTCAGAGGAAGGGGACCAGTAAACCGGCTTTTTCCCTTTATATATATAACCTTTCTTTGCCATATCACCGAACACTTTAATCTGCTCTGCTTCGTATTCATTTGTAAGAGTGATATATGGATTATCCCAATCGCCGCGTACTCCAAGGCGTTTAAACTGATCGCGCTGACGATCAACCTGTTCGAGAGCATAATTTTCACATGCCTGACGAAATTCAGCGATCGTCATTTTCTTTCGGTCAACTTTCTTATTTTTCGTCAGTGCTGTCTCAATAGGCAGACCGTGAGTATCCCAGCCTGGAACATATGGGGCATGATATCCATTCATTGATTTATATCTCACAATAAAATCCTTCAGCACTTTATTCAGAGCATGCCCCATATGAATGTCCCCATTCGCATAAGGCGGTCCGTCATGGAGAATAAAGAGAGGACGTCCTTTTGTCCGTTCCTGAACTTTTTGATAAATATTTTCCTTCTCCCATTGCTGCTGCTTTTCCGGCTCCCGATTCGGAAGATTTCCGCGCATCGGAAATTCGGTTTTTGGCATTAATAATGTTTCTTTGTAGCTCATACTTCTTCCTCCTTCTTTCCTTGGAAAGGTTCTCTATATGTTACGTCTAAATTTCCAGGCTTCTTTGCCCCATCAATTGAAACGTATACGAATCAAATGTTTACGCCAATGCACAAAAAAACTTCTCATCCCCAAAAAGGGACGAGAAGGTCTCGCGGTACCACCCTGGTTGCACGTGCTTTTCCGCACATGCCACTTTCATCTGATAACGGCAGAAACCGCCTGTATCTACTTTTGTTCGATACAAGAACTCCAGGGTGATGAACTCTCTTTCGTTATTACCGTGCTTGCACCATTTCACGGCTCGCTGTAAATAGTGAATAAAGAGACGCGTCCCGTTCTTCGTCAATTAACCATATTTAGTGTGATGAAATTATAGAACAATTCTGCTGGATTAGTCAACTTTTTTCTGGCTGCCCGCATAGAGGCTCTGCTTCTCCTCTTCCTTTTCCGTACCAAGCGCGGCAACTTCATCCCAGTCATCATTATGTAGCATTTCCATCTGAGCTTCTATCAACATCTTAAAACGCATTCTGTAGACGGATGCCTGCTTTTTCAATTCCTCTATTTCAAGTTCAATTTTTCTGGATTTATTCAAGGCATCGTTGATAATTCGGTCAGCATTCTTCTCTGCTTCTTTCACGATCAGCTGAGATTCCTTTTTAGAGCTTCTGCGCACCTCTTCTGCGGATTCCTGGGCAACAAGAATAGATTTATTCAGTGTCTGTTCAATATTAGAAAAATGCTCCAGCCTCTCTTCTAATTCATTTACCTTTGTAAACAATTCATTCTTCTCTTGAATGACATTTTCAAAATCTTTAATAACCTGATCAAGAAATTCGTTTACTTCATCTTCATCATAGCCACGAAAGCCACGGGTAAACTCTTTATTGTGGATATCTAATGGGGTTAAAGGCAAAAAAATGCACCTCCGTATTTTTAATCAATTTTCACTTAACGATACTCTTTCGACAAATTCAGGAAAAGTCCTTCAATTCTCTTTTTTTCCGTAGATGATTTTTAATCGGTCTTTTTTTGTTCTGCCTGCTTCATCTAGCAGTTTCCGGCGTCCTAGTCCACGTACGGATATATAATCCCCGGGCTGTAGCGAGTAGGAGGGCTGCTCGACCGTCCGCCAGTTCACCTTAACTCTGCCTTTATCTATGAATGGCACAGTTTTACTGCGGGAAAGCCGGAACATTTCTGCTAATAGAACATCCAGGCGTAGTGAGGAAACGGTGGCGTGAACCTCCTGCCAGTCCTCCCCCTGTTCGAGCAGGGAGTCCGCATCGATGGGTTCTAGAGTGACTGACGCACTGCCGACTTTTTTCAAGTTCATTTCGATATAAAGGGATACATCCTTACATGCTGCGAATTGAAAAAAACCGTTCCCTTCCACGATATCTCCGTATTTGCCTCGTTTCAGCCCAAGTCCGACCAGCGCTCCGAGAATATCACGGTGGCTGAGTGTTACGAACTTTGAAGGATATTGAAGCTGAAAGTACGATAACTCAAAATCTTGTCTCTCAGGTGTTTCGTAAAACGGATACAGCAACGCTCTTTTTCTTTCACTGTATTTCATACCCCCATCAAAAGCGAAGTGTACTGTTTCATCTTTTCCGATAACAGAAGCAGCAATATCCTGCTGTCTGGGGTCAAGAAAATCTGTTAATTTTCTCTCATATCCGGTCTCCACTGATTCTTTCCAGCCCAAAACCTGTTCTACAAACGTCTGTTCATCTTCGCGGTAATGTTCAAATAGGTTCATATCTTAGAAGAAAAGTGCCATGACGCCGTAACGGGCAAAATGGAGAGTAATTATTGCGACAATCGGTGATATATCAATCATTCCGAGAGGAGGAATGATTTTTCGGAATGGTTCTAGATACGGTTCTACTATTCTTGCAAGCATTTGGCCGAACGAAGATTCTCTGGCGTTCGGGAACCAGGAAAGCAAAATATAAATCAGAATTGCATACGAATATATCTGCATAATCGTAAGCAGCACGTTTCCAATCATGGCCATGCAGCATCTTCTCCTTTAAAATGTCAATCGTACGAATTATATAGGATTTCTGAAATCGTGCCGGAGACGTCAATATTATCAGGGGTACATAGGAAGATATCCACTCCGACTTTTTGAATATCTCCACCGATAGCGTAAACTGTTCCGCTTAAAAAATCAACGATTCGCTTCGCCTGCTCCTTTTGTATCCGCTGCAGGTTAATAATAACTGCTTTACGATTTTTCAAATGGTCGGCAATGTCCTGAGCTTCTTCATAATTTCTTGGTTCTAGCAGTATCACCTTGGAGGACTGCTGCACACTTTGCAGGCTGACAACGTTTTTACCCGACGAAGGTTTGGAATCCTCCTGATAAAAGGTATCATCTCTTACTTCCATTTCCTGTTCCACTACATCATCGTCGAGTTCGAAAAAACGTTTAAATTTAGATTTAATAGTCATTTTCGTTCCCTCCTTTGAAGGTCCAGTAATCTTCGGTTATTTTGCATTACCCTGCTCGTTTCCTACCAATAAAGAGCCGATTCGTATATAGGTAGCACCTTCTTCCACTGCTACAGTGTAATCATTGGACATCCCCATCGATAACTCCCCGCATGGCGCATGCGGATAATTCAAACTCCGAATACGGTCTCTAAGCTCACGAAGTCTGCGAAATATCGGCCTGGTGTCTTCAGGATTTTTTTCGTAAGGAGCCATTGTCATTAAACCGACTACTTCCACAGCTGCAAATTCTTTTAAAGATTCAATAAAATCAACAGCTTCGTCCGGCTGTATACCCGATTTAGAATCTTCACCAGACACATTTACCTGTACAAAGCACCGAATTTTCCGCCCCTCTGGGCAGCGCTTGTCCAATTCTTTTGCAAGAGAGAGACGGTCTAGTGAATGAATATAATCATATTTTTCGATAATATGCTTCGCTTTTTTGGACTGAAGGCTTCCGATAAAGTGCAGCGTCGCTTTATCGTGAAAATGCTCCCATTTTTCAAGAGCTCCTTCCATACGGTTTTCCCCGAGATGTGTTATCCCTGCCCTCAGTGCTTCTTCTGTTTTCTGTAGTGAAACGTATTTTGTTACAGCAATAATATTAATGTTTGAATCACGGCCGGCGAGTTCACAAGCCTGCTTAATAGCTTTTTGAATACGATTATAATTATCTGCTACGGTCACCTGTGAGAAGCTCCTTCCATCTTGTTTACACGAGCGCAATCCAGCTCATCATCCTCCCCGTCCTTGCACCATCACGGCGGTGAGAGAAAAAAAGCCGGCTTTCTTTATATGTACAGTGACGGCTTACATATATCTGCTGCAGCGGTACACCGGCATCGATTAAAAGCAGGCGGTTCATTTCTTTCATATCAAGCTGAAACTTGCCGTTATCTTTTTCGTCCCAGGGAGGGGAGGATTTTGAAGGCAGTACCTGCTTCATCGCCTCGATAACCCGGCTGTCCACCTCGTATGCCGGCTTAGAGATCGCCGGCCCGATCACCACCTGTATATCTTCCGGATCAATCTGTTCAATGTTTTTCCATGTTTGAACAAAGGCACCGGCAATATTCATAGCGGTTCCTTTCCATCCGGCATGCGCAAGGCCGGCACATTGATGGCCCGCCGCATGAAACAGCAGAGGAACACAATCTGCATAAACGCTGGTGAGAAGTACATTTTTCTCTCGTGTATAAATACCGTCAGCATCAGCGCCGGCACTTTCTAAATCCATTGCTCCCCTGCCGCGGTCCGCTGAACCGGCTTTCCAGATCGAGGCACCATGCACCTGTCTGGCAGCTGCCCAGTTCTCTAATGGAAAACCGATACGGTTCGCGGTCAATTGACGATTTTTTAAGACTGCGGCCGAATCGTCCTCGACATGAAACGCTGTATTTAACGTATCATATGGGGCGGATCCGTTTCCGTTTTTTCGAGTTGTAAAGCCCGCAGATACACTGTTATTATACAAGAACTTATTTTCTTTTATCATTAATAAGCAATCCTGATTTTGTTCAAATGGCTCAATATTCATAACATCTCTTCCTTATTCGTCGCATCAAGTCATTTTATTTTAACATATTTTGCACACATGCTGATAATAAATCTTCTGTCTATTCCCCTTCATTTATATCTACTAAGATGACGTCAGATCCAATTTTCACAATTTGTGACCACGGTACAATAAATTCATTTTCTCTATTAAACAACGACATCATCTTCGCACTTCCACCTACTACAATCGCGTCAATATGGCCTGTGTCTACATTTATTTCGACGTCCCCGGCATGACCAAGCCTTTTACCCGAATGCACGTTAACAATATCTTTTGCCTGAAGGTCAGATATTCTCATTTTCTGCTCTCCCTCCAACCCATTTATCATTCTATGTATATGTATATGATAAGTTCGACTCCTAATACCTGAGTTATTAGAAAAGCTACGACTCCCTTTTAATAACTAAATAATCTAAAAGCCGGCTGAATTATGAATAACCGGGCAAAACCTCTAAGCTGCTGAAAAAGTACTCTTGTGAAAAAAAAGACGGTTTATTTATAAGAGAAGTTGTATAAAGAGGTTGATTATCCCTGCGCAAACTCGCTTACACGTTAGAGCGATTTATTCTAATGGAGTAAATAAGAAAAGCTAGGTCTTTCGCCATTTCCTGGCGACAAGCCTAGTTTTTCTTTACCGCGGGCAGCGCGAGCCGAAGATCCACTTGTTCAAGTAATCTTCTTGACCAAGTTAGCTGAGGCAGAATTAGTTGAAGACAAGCCCTACGAAAAGCGTCCGCCTATCTTATATTTAAAAAAGTCCGGGCGTCAGCCGGACAATATTTATTCTTCACTTGTATGTCTATTCATTTGTTTAATCGCAGCTTTTTCCAGTCGTGATACCTGCGCCTGGGATATACCGATCTCATCTGCGACTTCCATTTGCGTCTTTCCCTGAAAAAAACGCATATCGAGGATCAACTTCTCTCTGCCATTTAATTGTCTCATGGCCTCTTTAAGAGCAAGATGTTCGGTCCACTTTTTATCCTGTTCTTTTTCATCTCTGACCTGATCCATGACATAAATTGGATCACCTCCGTCATTGTATATCGGTTCAAAAAGAGAAACCGGATCCTGAATAGCATCCAGGGCAAAAACCACATCCTCCTTTGGAACGTCCAATACTTTCGCTATCTCCTGGATAGTCGGTTCTGTTTCGCGTGATCCTTCCGCCATTAATTGATCTCTTACCTGCAGGGCCTTATACGCTACGTCCCGCAGTGAACGTGATACGCGGATCGGATTGTTGTCTCTTAAATATCGGCGGACTTCACCGATGATCATCGGAACAGCGTAAGTAGAAAAACGAACATTTTGGGAAAGATCAAAGTTATCAATGGATTTCATTAAACCGATGCACCCTACCTGAAATAAATCATCCATGTGTTCACCACGATTATTAAAGCGCTGAATCACACTTAATACGAGCCGAAGGTTGCCATTTACCAATGATTCGCGGGCGAATTCATCACCTGCCTGCATTTTGGTAAACAGCTCCCTCATTTCTTTGTTTTTTAACACCGGAAGCTTAGAAGTATCTACTCCGCATATCTGTACCTTGCTTCGCATACTATGTTTCCCTCCCAGGGCGTGGATGTCTGGAGCTTGACTTGATATTTCGGCATGCCCCGTCATGATCGATATATGTTCTCGTTAAGTATGTCCCTGAGAAAAAACTTTTATGCAAAGATTGGAAGCAGTTAAAATAGCAGCTAAGATAAAACTGGCTTGCTGCCTGGTCTGGCTGGTAAAATTATTTTTTCCTTTCTTAATTGAATGAATTTCATAAGTCAAACTCTGATATAATTAAAATTTTAATTAATTTATAGCAGTTACCTGCCCATAAGTGATAAGAATTGAAATCTGAATTATGTACTGGACGCGGGCAATGAAAAAACTGCCAGATAATCATCCAGCAGTTCCGCAGAGTGAAATTTTTAAATTACACCATTTTATTAAATTCTTTTTTCAGTCTTTTAATAATTCTTTTTTCCAGCCGGGAAATGTAAGACTGTGAAATGCCGAGCATATCCGCGACATCTTTCTGCGTTTTTTCTTTATTTCCTGCAAGCCCGAAACGCATTTCCATAATTTGTTTCTCCCGGTCATTTAACGTACCAAGTGCTCTCCTGAGAAGTCTGCGGTCGACTTTTTCCTCGATTCCCTTGGTAATAATATCTTCTTCTGTGCCAAGCACATCGGATAGAAGCAGTTCATTACCGTCCCAGTCAATATTAAGCGGCTCGTCAAAAGATATTTCAGAACGCAACTTGTTCGTGCGCCGGAGATGCATAAGTATTTCGTTTTCAATACACCTTGACGCGTAAGTCGCGAGCTTTATTTTCTTTTCAGGATTAAAAGTATTTACCGCTTTAATTAAGCCGATGGTTCCGATACTGATTAAATCCTCAATATTTATGCCTGTATTCTCAAATTTACGAGCAATATAAACAACCAGACGCAGATTTCTTTCTATTAAGATGGAGCGTGCGGCTTCGTCATCATTTGGAAGCAGACTAATCAAATGAGCTTCCTCTTCTTTTGAAAGAGGAGGAGGAAGAGCTTCACTTCCTCCAATATAATATAGTTCGTCCGGTTTTAATCCAATTAACTTTAAACATTTATACCAAAACAACCGCAGCTTAAGTTTAATCAAGGCTGTCCCTCCTATTTTACATTTCCATTAAGAAGCTTCCTCCGTATCTGCCTCCTGTATAGGGTCAGAAGGAAAAATAATTGAAAAATCGCTGCTCGATGATAATACCCGGCATTCTAATCCGATAAGAAAGGGATCAAAGGTATACATTTTTTCCGCATAATGAACCTGCACCTTATCTGGCTTGCAGGCAAGCATCATTTTCATTTCATGGCCGGCTGTTCGAAACGGTACGATCCGCCATCGGCCTTTGAAGGCGTGAATATATTCAAGTTCTTCTAGGTTCATCGTTTCGAGCAATCTCCTGATCTTTTCATACTCCTTGTCCGGTAGGATATGTTTAAAAAGCGATAATTCTGCAACCATTAATGGGGTACCCGTAACGGGATCCTTCACTTGATTGCCCGTATCTACAAGCGCCTTGCTTTGCACGGTGGAATCATCCATTGTAATAATGACATCAGCAAGTTTCGTCATTTGAATATTTCTCAGTTTCATAATCCTTTCTGTAAAATGTAGAGATTTCCATATAAAAGGTACAGCAAAAAGGATTAAACTGTAGGAAAAGCTGCTGAACATGGATGCTGAATGTTCTGATAGTAACGAGGAAGACTGAACGGCTGAAAACCGGATTGATTCCATTCCAAGCATGACGCCTGCTGCTAAAAAGCTGACCACATAAAACATGCAGAGTGTCCGTAAAAATAATTGCAGAGACACAAATCCGAAAGCACCTAAAACGCAAAAGACAGATAGCAGACCCTTACCTGCTGGATGAATGAGCCAGTTTTCAAAAGGGGTCATCACGATGAATACCGAGCATGAAGCTGCAGCTGAGATAAATAGTAAACGCCTCAATGAAATCTTCTTTTTAATGAGCCTGGAAGTACCGGAAAAAATAATGACATGTATAATGAGATTTATCACCCACAACACATCTAAGTAATATATATTATCACCTTCCTTCCTTCTTCTCATGAGGAAGTAAAGTAATTATATAAGCTATTGTTTTCGAAGTCTGTCAGTTTATGATACAGCTGCACTGCTAGTTTTTAGTTTTCTTGTCAAAAAACCAAATGGCCACCGTTTCTCTTGAATGACAAGTGATTAATCAAAAAAGATAGGGGTGCAGAGAATTATTTGCTGCCCTATCTTTTTTGTTCTGCAAATGAACTCCTGACTTAGGTTTAGGAATATAAAATGAAAGGAATACCAAGTACATTTCTAATAGATATCATGATTATTCTTACAATTACTTTCTAGGAGGCGCACGATGAAATTTGCAGGTGTAGGATTAGTAATACTAGCCGCTGTATGCTGGGGCATTAGTGGGGGAATTGCTGATATTTTAATGAACAAGGGCTGGGATCCCATTGTGATTTCCCTTTACCGGGGGGCTGTTGGTTTTATATGTTTTTTCGCTTGGCTGCTTTTTCGAATAAGACAAAACTGGATTTTCTCTACTCGTTTATACATATGGTCCCTATTAGCTGGGGTTGGTGTTGCTGGGAATTTTACTTTTTATTTTCTCAGTATCCAGGCATCCAGTATTGCTGTCGCTGCTACTTTAATGTATACCGCACCAGTGTTCGTCCTTTTAATCTCTTTTATATTACGAATAGAACGTTCGACTTGGTTTAAATGGCGATGCATTGCCGGTGTACTTATGGGGATTGTACTGCTTACAGGTGCCTACAATACCAATACAATTTCAGTAAGTTTTCTAGGAGCAGCAGCAGGCCTTGCTGCCGGCCTTTCCTATGCACTGTTTATATTCGGGTTTAAGAACGCCACTTCTATCGGTAAGCCACAGACAACTTTAACCATTGCCTTTTTTTCCTTTTGTCTCATCCTTTTTCTAATTACGGACAAAAGTGAAGCAGCTGGTGCAGTGACGTCAAGCGACAGCGGTTGGTTTCTTCTTTTAGGAATCTTAGGAGCTGGAATTTCATTTATATTGTATGTGATTGGCATTCGAAAAACTACCCCGACAACCGCTTCAATGGTCGCTATGGTAGAACCTGTGACAGCTTCATTATTTAGCGTTCTGCTTATCGGAGATCAATTGACTGCCATTCAACTTCTTGGAATGGTGGTTATCCTGGTCACGATTACTATACTTAGTGTGAAGCAGTCCAGCTAAGAAAGTATAGTTCTAGGAAACTCAAAAATTTCATATGACGATTTATATGCAGGCAAAAAAAGTACACCACTTTGATTTAAGTAGTGTACGAAACGGATTAAAATTTGCAGCATTGCATTTATCTAATAAATTATTTTCTGCGGCGGCGGTTACGTAGAAACGCAGGAATATCAAGAGCCTCTGAATCTTCCTCCTGCGCCTGCTCATTCCTGGCCGGCTCTGCCGGTTCTTCAGGCATCGGTCTTTCCTGCTGAGGATGGGGCTGGCTCTGCCGCGGTGGTGCAGCAGGAGCGCTGCGGCGCTGCGGCATTCCTCCTTGACGCTGGCTGGAGTTTGCCTTTTTATCTTCGGCATCCTCAAATCCAGTTGCTATGACCGTTACGACTATCTCGTCTTTTAAATTCTCATTAATGACGGAACCAAAGATCATGTTTACCTCAAGATCAGATGCTTCTGAAACAATCTCAGCTGCTTCATGAACCTCGAATAAACTCAGATTCGAGCCGCCGGTAATATTCATTAGAACCCCCTGGGCACCATCGACTGACGTTTCAAGAAGCGGGCTGGAAATAGCTTTCTTCGCCGCTTCTGCTGCCCGGTTTTCTCCGGTGGCAATTCCAATGCCCATAAGAGCAGAACCTTTTTCACTCATAATAGTCTTCACGTCAGCGAAGTCAAGGTTGATTAGACCAGGAACAGCAATTAAATCTGAAATGCCCTGCACACCTTGGCGCAGTACGTTATCTGCTTCCCGGAAAGCCTCAAGCATCGGCGTGTTTTTATCGACGATTTCAAGCAGCCGGTCATTCGGAATAACAATCAGAGTATCTACTTTTTCTTTCAAAGCTCCAATACCATGCCCAGCCTGTCCAGAGCGTTTGCGTCCTTCAAAAGTAAACGGTCTTGTTACGACCCCGACAGTTAACGCACCGATTTCCTTTGCCACTTCCGCAATTACTGGGGCAGCTCCTGTACCGGTTCCGCCTCCCATTCCGGCCGTAATAAATACCATGTCAGCACCTGTCAGCGCTTCTTCAATCTGTTCCTTGCTTTCTTCGGCAGCTTTCTTTCCGATTTCAGGGTTGGCACCTGCCCCCAGCCCTCTTGTAAGCTTGCCGCCGAGCTGAAGCTTTGTTTCAGCCTGAGATAACTGAAGCGCCTGGGCATCCGTATTGACTGCGATAAATTCTACTCCCTGAAGGCCGTTCTCAATCATACGGTTCACCGCATTAGAACCGCCGCCTCCTACTCCGATTACCTTAATCTGTGCCAGTTGATCCATATCCATTTCAAATTCCAACATCTAAGGTCCTCCTAATTTATCAGATCTGTAAGCGGGCTGAATCTCGCCTTATCGATAAGCTCAAACGCCCTGAATTCATAGTTTCATAAAAATAAGCGCAGGACGTGCTATTCGAAAAACACTTTAAAAAAGTTCTTCACTTTATCCTTCACACCGGCTTCATTTTCATCCTTTGGATTATTTTCCGGCTTTTGATTACCCACCGGCTGTTTTTCCATAGTTTTTTCAGGTGAGGCATTAACTGCGGAAGCAGATTCTTTACCCTGAATTTTAACATTTCGATGGGCAAATTCAATAAGTCCGATTCCAGTAGTATATATCGGCTCTCTTACTCCAATATAATCCGGCACAGCAATTCGGACGTTCTGCCGGAAAACATCCCGTGCTAATTCCGGAGCTCCCGGGACCATTACAGTGCCGCCTGTCAGTATAAATCCTCCCGGAAGCTCCGTATAACCTAATCGATAAATCTCATCAGCAACAATTTCGTAAATTTCTTCTAGACGAGGTTCAATTACATGAGCAATTTCATACTGGGAATATTCTTCTGATTGTTCGTTTCCAATTGTTCTTACTTCAAATGTAATTTCATCGGAAGCATCATCTATAAAGGCATGCCCATGTTCTCTTTTAATTCTCTCGGCTTCTTCAGAGGTAGTACGGAGTCCGACTGAAATGTCATTAGTAATGTGGCCGCCTCCAATAGGAAGCACTGACATTCCCTGAAGTTTACCATTTTGAAAGATGGAGACTGTGGTGGAGCCTCCTCCGATGTCAACAAGTGCTACACCGAGGGCCTTTTCATCTTTTGAAACTGCTACTGTCCCTGCAGCAAGAGGCTGAAGACAGATATCAGCTATTTCTAGTCCGGCCCTTTCCACACAGCGCAATAAATTATGTAGCGCAGTTTTAGCCCCGGTAATGATTGTGCCTTCCATTTCCAGACGGACACCGAGCATTCCGCGGGGATCCTTAATTTCTTCAAGCCCGTCCACAATAAATTGGCTCGGGATGACATCAATTATCTCTCGTTCGGGAGGAATCGACAAAACTTGAGCAGCATCCATTACCCTCTCAATGTCATCATTGCGTATCTCCCGGTCCGGACTTGAAACTGCAACTACTCCGCTGCAGGGCTGCATTTCAATATGATTGCCGTTGACACCTACAATCACTTGATTTACTTCCAGTCCAACCATTCTTTCTGCCTGATCCACAGCTTGCTTTATAGAATTTACCGTTTCATCAATATCTACGATCGATCCTTTTTTCATTCCAGTGGAGTCGGCATTGCCTACTCCAACGACCTTTAACGATCCTCCGGACATTTCTCCGATAACTACCCTAACTCCGGACGTACCGATATCAAGGCTGACGTAAATATCTTCGCTGTTCATCTATTGGCACCTCCCATTCTATATCTTAACTGCATCTATTGGTAATAGCTGAGTATTTTTGCCTTCCTTCCATCTTAGCATGTGAGCCGGTCGATGGTGTGTAAATCTAGCAAAAAAAAATTACGATTTTTTTTCAATACTATTACAGTTCAACAATTCATAAAAATTTCCTTTATAAATTAGAAATAACCTTACATTGCTTATTCATGTTCTTTAGAAGCAGCAATCCACAGCCTCCGTAATTTTGCATTATTCTGGAATATCCTTGTCCCAAATGCAAATATTGCTGCTAAGTATAAGTCTACACCAAGTTGGATCCCTAGAAAAGTTATACTTAAAGCAAATATTAGATTTAATGATAATCCGTTCAGCAAAAGGATCTCATAAAAATTTTTTTTCGCATGAAGCCCGTGCCGCTCCTGCAGCTGCCTCTATCACTGCCAGTAAAATGACACCCAAATATAATTGATAAACTGAGGGAACAGAAATACTGCTTCGAAACCCTGCGGCAGCGCCAACTATCACTCCGGTAATAATAAACCATTTCATTCTTTTTTCCTCTGCAGCATTCATGAGCCGCCCCCTCCTTACTTCTTCATACGCTGGCAAAGTAATTGCAGGGACTTCTTTTATTTCCATGTTTAGATTTTCAATTTCGACAAAATCTGCAGACTGTGACACGTTAATGTAATCTCATTGTGGAGCTTTTCCGGATCGTCGGTAAGAATAAATATTTCCAGCGGGAACTGCGGAAGTTTTTTCCGTTCACATGCGTGCTGCTGCCAACTGCACGAAAAGCAGAGTTTTCAATTAATCGTTCTTTTTCAATGGCATTGAAAAGCTGCTTCTAGTTTATCTGCATTTCCAATGGGTTTATCACAAATGGAGCCGTCGAGGTATGTCCGTCTATTGTTATTACTGGGTCTGTGCACTGTATGTAGGAGGAATTAGTTAACCGGTAGCCATTAACTGAGACCGCTTCTGCCCCTGCCAATAATAATTCATCCACAGTTTCTTGAATGTGGCATTCATGCACAATGTATTGATTAGGATTTTCATTTAGTTTCCTTCTTCTTCAATGGCTTCTTCCCCTGTCTCTTCAACTGTCTCGTTCTGCCCTTCCAGCTCTCCAGCGTCTTCCTCTTCTACCGGAGCCGTTTCCTCATCTTCCACACTCTGTTCCGTTTGATTTTCCGTATTATCTTGAGATTCTTCAGCTTCCTGCTCTTCCTGTTCCACTTCATCAGCTTCAAAATACGGGCTCATTTTCATATGAAGAATTCCGCTTGTCCCCGGATCAATTTCCTGAGAGACAGAAGGATAAGAAGCCATATTTCTGGAAAAGTTATTTATCGTGCTTGCAACTTCTACGCCATCATTCATGTAAATGCGCAGGGCATTTTCATCCTCCTTAGTCGGAGTAAGAATGACTTCTGACATCATATTAAGAATACCGTCTCCTAATTGACCCAGCTCCTCTGCCATTGCCTCAAGCTTCTGCTCATTTTTAAATCCATGCAGTACAGGAGCATCGCTTGAAAAAGTAGAACGGCTCTGTCCGGTAAGCGTATGACCGTTTTTCAATACGGGCACATATTCACCTTCACTAAAAGCATAGCCGACCTGCTCCATTTCTTCTGCTTCTATTGTTACTGCGGAAAAAATTGAACGGCTGACCTCCGCCTCTGAAATTTCGTCAAGCTGATTAATGTTTCTTTCTGCTGCCTGTTTGTCCATATTCCACATGCTTGTCCCTGTTTGAATACCGCTCGCTTCAATAATCATCTCTTCCTCTGTGTAACTCAGTCCGTTCACTTCGATCGTGCGGATATGGCTTAAAGGAGATTGAAAATATACGACGAGAAGGATCAAAATAAAAAAGATCGAAAGAGATAAGATGAGCCTGCGGTTTGAACGCTTTTTCCGCTGTTCTTTCCATGCAGGTATACGATCATTCAGCGTTACGACTTTCTTTTCGCTCACAGCTTCTCCTCCATTCTTCAGATCCTTACTAAAAATTATTGCTGTGGAAGAGAAGGGAATAAGACAGGCTTACGTTGCCTGTCTTCTCACCAGCTCCACTTCCGTTTTCATCTCTATTCCATAATTGGATCGTACCTTCTCTTTTACGTGGGCAATAATATCTAATACATCCTGTGCCTGTGCATTATTCTTATTGACAATAAAATTACCATGCATCTCAGAGATCTGAGCGCCGCCGATTTGAAATCCCTTCAGGCCGGCTTTCTCAATCAGCGCTCCTGCATGTTCAGGTAGTGGATTACGGAATACACTTCCTGCACAAGGGTGCATCCATGGCTGCGTTTCTCTTCGGTACTGCTTGTTTTTCTGCATTTCTGCTACTATTAATTCTTTATTTCCTCTTTTCATTTGCAGCTTTGCTTCCACACATATACCTTTTTCTTTCTGGAGACGTGACGTCCGGTATGAGAAATCCATATCTTTATTCTTAATCCATTCAAGACGGCCATCAGGAAATAATACCCGAGCTTCTATTAAAATCCTCGACATGTCGGAGCCATGAGCGCCAGCATTCATAAAGACCGCTCCTCCGACTGTTCCCGGAATGCCTCCGGCAAACTCTAATCCGGATAACCCTTGTTTACTAATTAATGTTGCGAGTGGTATGAAGGGATAGCCACCGCCGGCCGTTACTACTTCCCCCTCGACCTCCATTGACGCCATGCTCTGCCCCAGCTTAATGACAGCACCTTCAATCCCATCATCATCGACAAGAAGATTAGAGCCTTTTCCAATGGCTCGCCACGGAATCTTATGTTTTATAATGATCTCCATCGCCTTTACGAGCCCATCCGTACCGTCAGGTTCAATAAATACATCTGCCGGGCCGCCTATTTTCCATGTAGTATGTTTTGAGAGTGGTTCATTTACTTTAATAACTCCCACTTCAGACTGTTCAAGCTCCTTAATAAATTCGTTCATTATGCTTCCTCCTCCTGCCGGAGATTATCGTTTCACTAAATTTAAAATTGTGTCATATAAGTGCTCTGCCGCATTAGGAGTGGCAAGACTTAAAGCCGCTGAATGCATTTCTTTCCACTTTGTTTCATTATTTAGTACCGCATCAGTATCCTCGAGCAGAAGCCGCCCATTCATTTCCTGTTCATTTCTTACAATGGCAGCCCCGCTTGTGCGCAGCGACTGAGCATTTTTTTCCTGGTGATTATTGGTAACATAGGGGCTCGGAATTAAAATAGATGGCAGTCCCAATGCTGTAATCTCTGCCAGCGTCGTCGCCCCCGCTCTGGTTACAATAAGATCTGAGTGTGCCAATACTTCCGGCATGTTATGAATAAAAGGCTGAATCGATACGTTTTCCGGGCTGCCTGCCTTTTTTGCTTCTTCCATTACCTTGTCATAATGCACAGAGCCGGTAACATATAAATATTGCCACTTTCGTTCTGCAATGTCCGGGAGTGCTTCAAGAAAAGCTTCATTAATCGGCCTTGCTCCCCGGCTTCCTCCGACGACTAACACGGTTTTGATATTTTCTTTTAAACCGAGCTCAGGTAAAGGATTCGCAGTTTTTTGCTGAACGACTTCCGAGGCACGCGGATTTCCCGTTAATATTGTTTTCTCCTTGGGGAAATATTGGACAGAATCGGCAAAAGAAACAGCCACTTTTTCTGTATACCTGCTTAAAAATTTATTCGTCAGGCCCGGGACACTATTCTGCTCATGAATCATTGTTGGAATCTTCATTTTTGCGGCAGCGAAAACTACGGGTCCCGCTACATACCCGCCTGTTCCGATTACAACGTCAGCTTGAAAGTCTTTAATGAACTTTTTTGCCTTTTTCGTGCCGGCAAGAAAACGCCAGATTGTCTTTACATTTTCGAAAGAAATTTTTCGTTTAAATCCGGTAATTTCAATAGTTTGAAATGGGATTCCGGCTCTTGGTACAATATCGCTTTCCAATCCTTTTTTTGTACCTATATAAAGACATTGGCTTTCCGGGTCCAGCCTTTTTATTTCTTTTATTAAAGCGAGGGCAGGATAAATGTGTCCGCCTGTACCTCCGCCGGTTACTATAACCTTCATAAGAACCTCCTGCAAAATTATTATTACGTTTTCCAGCCCGCACAGTGCCTTGATATATTCAACATTATTCCGGCTGCGAGAAGCATTAAGGTAAGAGAGGACCCTCCGTAGCTGAGAAAAGGCAGAGTGATACCGGTCACAGGGAAAAGCCCGGTTACAACTCCTACGTTAATGAGGACTTGCAGAAAAATCATTCCGCAAATACCAGCTGATAAAAATGCTCCGAATAAATCCGGAGATTTTAAGGCGGTGGCCATACCTCTCCACAGCAGTACACCAAACAAAATCAGCACCACTCCAGCTCCTATGAAGCCTGTCTCTTCAGCAAGAATGGCAAAAATAAAATCTGTCTGCGGTTCAGGCAGATAATAATACTTTTGACGGCTTTCCCCAAAACCAAGGCCGAATAATCCGCCAGGTCCCACTGCATATAGAGATTGAATAATTTGAAACCCACTTCCAAGTGGATCAGACCATGGGTCAAGAAAAGATGTAATTCTTTTTATTCGATACGGTGCAGATACGATAAGGCCAATAAATCCTCCCGCTCCTAGTAAAGCAAGCCATACAAAATATTTAATTTTTGCTCCGGCCGCAAACAACAGCACCATACACGTGCCTGCCATGACTGTGCCAGTACCGAGATCCGGCTGCAGCATTATCAGCCCAAATGCAAAAAATAGCAGCAGCAGTGCAGGAAGCATTCCTTTTTTAAAGCTATGGAGCCACTTTTGTCTTTCTGACAAATAAGCGGACACAAAAATTATCATTCCGAGTTTCATAAATTCTGATGGCTGAATGGAGAATGCTCCAGCACCGATCCAGCTTCGTGCTCCGCCTCTTACCATCCCTACTCCGGGAATCAAGACAAGTATCAGCAGCATAAAACAGATGAAGAGCAGTACTCCTGCCCATCGCTTCCAAATCCAATAATCTATTCGCGACAGCCAGATCATCATTGCAACACCGGCTCCTGCAAAAATCATCTGGCGCTTGGCAAAATAAAAAGCGTCTCCCTGCGAATATTCTGCCCAGACGGAGCTTGCACTGTATACAAGCAGCAATCCGGAAATTAATAATAATATTATCGCTGAAAATAAAATCCTATCAACAGGCTGCAGCGGTTTTGGCATGCAGATTCACCTCTTTACACTCATTGAATTCCTTACTTCAATGTATGCCCGCGTGAGGTGAACATGCCAATCAGACTACGCAAATTAGCTGAGTGTTTTGATGGCGGTTAAGAACGCTTCCCCGCGGTCCTCGAACGTTTTGAACTGGTCCCAGCTGGCGCATGCAGGAGATAATAACAGAATATCTCCAGTTTCTGTATATTGATACGCTTCGGTTACCGCTTCTTCAATAGATTCGACCGTTTTCACTTTTTCAAGTCCCGCTTTTTTTGCAGCATCGGCAAGTTTAGCTTTTGTCTGTCCAAAAAAGACAGCGCCTTTTAAAGTTTGAAAATGAGGAATTAATTCATTAAATTCATTCCCCCGGTCGAGCCCTCCGCCAATTAGAACGACCGGGTCAGTGAAGGCTTCAATCGCTTTTTGAGTGGAGAGCATATTAGTTGCCTTAGAATCATTATATACTTTTCTGCCTTCGACTTCCCCCGCAAACTGCAGGCGATGACGAATTCCTTGAAAAGTCATTAGTACTTCTTTTACGTGAGCTGCCTCCGCCCCATAAAGCATGGAAGCCGCAATCGCAGCAAGCATGTTTTCAAGATTATGCCGGCCGGGCAGGGCTGCTTCGTGAACAGATAAGACAGGAATATTTCGAAAATACATCATATCTCCGCTGACATAAGCCCCTTCTGTAACTTCTTTTGTAACAGAGAAAGGAACAAGCACTGCTTCTGAAGCTTCTGCCAGTTTCGCTGATGCTGGATCATCGGCATTATAGACTGCGAAATCATCTTTTGTCATGTTGGCAAACATCTTTCCTTTTGACATTTCATAGTCTTTTCTGCCTCCATGGTAATCGAGGTGGGCATCAAAGATGTTTAACAGCACGGCAATATTCGGCTGGAATGTTTTCGTCCCCTTCAGTTGAAAGCTCGACAGCTCAGTAACCATCACTTCACTTTGTTCTACATTCTGTGCGATTTCGCAGGCTACTTTGCCGATATTGCCTGCAATGTGGGACGTCGTGCCACCAGCCTGCAATATTTCATGGATGAGTGACGTAGTGGTAGTTTTTCCGTTTGAGCCTGAAATTGCAATAATACTTCCTTCACATATCATCCCGGCAAGCTCCACCTCTGTAACTACCGGTATACCAAAACTGAGTGCCTTTTTCACAAGTGGATTATCATAACGTATGCCGGGATTTTTAACGATATATTCCACTCCGTCATCTAAAAGACTAAGAGGATGAGATCCGGACACGAGCTCTATATTCAATTGCTTCAGCTCTTTTTCCTCTGGTGATCCACTCAAATCGTTTGCGTCATTTACAATTACACTGGCTCCAAGCTGCTTTATCAATCTTGCAGCTGCATATCCGCTTTTCGCCAGCCCAAGCACAAGAATCTTCTTATGCTGAAAGGTATCTACAAATTTCATTACAACCACACCTCAATATATATTCCTAATACGGCCATCGCAAAGGCTGCCGTCCAAAATGTGACAACGACCCGCCATTCTGACCAGCCGGAAAGTTCAAAATGGTGATGAAGGGGACTCATTTTAAATATTCGTTTTCCCCGCAGTTTAAATGAGAGCACTTGTAATATTACGGAAAGTGTTTCTGCTACGAAGACACCGCCAATAATGACAAGCAGCAGCTCCAGCTTAGTAATGATGGCCAGAGCTGCGATCGCCCCGCCAAGAGCAAGGGAGCCGGTATCTCCCATAAATACCTTTGCAGGGTGAGCATTAAATACTAGAAATCCGAGAACCCCGCCAACTACAGCTGCAGAAAATACAGCCGAACTATTCATCTCCATGTTCCATGCCAATACCGTAAACGCTCCAAATGCGATGGCTCCTGTTCCTGCAAGAAGACCATCAAGCCCATCAGTAAGATTTACTGCATTCGATGCCCCAACGAGCATGATAATTACAAGCAAAAAGTAAAGCCAGCCAAGTTCAAGGGCATATTCAGTACCAGGAATACTCACTGCTGTGCTGAACTGGCCATTATACAATACGATAAAGAAAATAAGAGAAACCAAAAGCTGAGCAGCCAGCTTTTGTTTAGAAGTCAAACCAAGGTTTCGTTTTTTTGTGATTTTTATAAAATCATCTAAAAAACCAATCAGACCAAATGCGGCTGTAACAAATAATAAGAGTATGGTTTCAGTATCCATACCATTCCCTGCCATCGCCATTACGAAAGTTGTGATCAGGACTGCGAGCAGGATCATCACTCCGCCCATAGTGGGGGTGCCGCCCTTCTTCTGGTGTGATTGCGGTCCCTCTATCCGAATACTCTGCCCGAATTTCAATCTCTTTAAAAAGGGGATAAAAATCGGGGAAAGGATAACGGTCAATATAAAAGATGTAATGAGTGCTGCAAATAGTGGTGTTACCATTCAGGGCTTCCTCCTTGGTTATTCTTTGGCCTTCCGTGCCTTTTCAATTGCATGAAAAGCTTCCTTCCGGTCATCAAAGGGGAACACTTCTTTTCCAATAATTTGATAGGTTTCATGTCCTTTACCGGCAATCAGTACGATATCGTCTTTCTCTGCCAGCTGGATTGCATAAAGAATAGCTTCCCGTCGATCCTCGATTACCGTATACGAATCATTATTATTAACCCCAGCCTGCATTTCATCCAGAATGACAGCAGGGATTTCCATACGTGGGTTATCCGACGTGAACACAGCGTGAGTGCTGTATTTCACTGCGGCTGCCGCCATTTCCGGACGCTTTGTTTTATCCCGGTCGCCTCCACAGCCAATTACAACATAAACATTTCTTTGTGCGATATCATTTATTGTCTGCAGAGCATTCTCCAGGCTGTCGGGAGTGTGGGCGTAATCAACAATGACAGCAAATGACTGCCCGTTTCTAACAGGTTCAAACCGGCCGTCCACCCCTTTAATTTCCTCCAGCGCTTCCACAATCACCTTCAAAGGCACTTCCTCCGCCAGGCAGGCAGCCGCTGCCGCCAGCGCATTATACACACTGAAGCGGCCGACCATCGCCATATGTATTTTTTCACTGCCTGCCGGCGTCTGAAGTATAAACTCTGTGCCGTCCGGCCCTGCCACAATATCAGTGGCCTGGATATCTGCTTTTTTGTTGATACCATAGGTCAAAATAGGCTGGGAACAAATCTTCTCATAGAAGGAGGATGCCTCATCATCAGCATTTAATACAGCTGTTTTTCCTTTGCTATCATAAGCATTTCCAAGCTGGGAAAACAAGAGTCCCTTGGCCCTTTTATACTCCTCCATCGTCTGATGATAATCGAGATGGTCTTTTGACAAATTAGTAAAAACAGCAGTATTGAAGTCACAGCCCCTGACTCTTCCCAAATCAAGAGCATGAGAAGAAACTTCCATAATGCAGGCATCGACTGACTCTTCCGCCATTTGTGCAAACAAGCGCTGCAGTAGAAGCGACTCTGGTGTAGTATTTTTCGTTTCTTCTGTTTTCCCGCCGATTTTCGTATACATCGTTCCAATCATTCCGGTCGTTAGTCGCTGTTTCTGAAGAATGGTTTCAATTAAATGACTGATAGTAGTTTTTCCATTCGTTCCAGTAATGCCGATCAGCCGGAATTTTTGGGTTGGGTGATCGTAGAATTCGTTTGCAAGGATAGCCATTGCCCTTTTTGAATCCTTGACTTTAATTACAGGGATGGTTACATCTACGTCCCTCTCTGCCACAATAGCAGCCGCTCCCTGCTTTTCTGCCTGAGCGGCGAAATCATGACTGTCGACCGTGTAACCCTTCGTACAGAAAAAGAGACCGCCTTTCGTAACCTCTCGTGAATCCATATGTACAGATGTAATAACAAGGTCTTTTTCAAGCGGTATGTGGAACGGACCAAGTTTTTTAAGGATTTCTGATAATTTTTTCATAAATCAACGCTCCTGATTATTAATAAAAAGTGAGGCACCCGGCAAAGCTGAAATGTCATGCACTATGCAAAGCGGGTGCCAAATCGAAAAGGGAACCATACCTATTTTAATTGGAAGAATTCCCAAGGTAAAGCCTGATTGTTCCGCCTTCCTTTATTTTTTCGCCGGGCTGGGGAGATTGGGCGAGAATAGTTGAACCTTCCCCATCTTTTTCTATTTTAAACGGATAATAAGCATCATGAAGCTCCTTCAGAGTAAATCCGGTAATATCAGGCACCTCCATAGTGGGCTCATCCGTCCATGTCAATTCTTTTTCAAGCTGTTCAGATCTTTTTTTCACTCCCATTGCCTGAAGGGAGTCTCCTATAATATTGCCGACAATCGGGGCTGCAACAATCCCCCCAAATTGCAGCGTTTCCTTTGGATTATCTATGGCAGTATAAACGACAATTTCAGGATTATCCGCAGGGGCAAACCCGATAAATGATACTATGTGGTTATTTTCAAGGTATTTTCCACCGACGGCCTTTTGAGCTGTTCCGGTCTTTCCCCCGACTCGGTATCCATCCACAAATGCCCCTTTACCAGTTCCTTTTGCGACTACGTGCTCGAGCGCATTTCGGATCTCCGCCGACGTTTCTTCTGAAATAACACGTCTTTTCATATTGGGGGGATACATTTCCCTTCCTTCTCCGCTTTCAGGATCCATCCACTCCTTGGCCAGATAAGGTTCATAAAGATAACCTCCGTTCACGGCAGCTGCCACAGCGGCTACCTGCTGAATCGGTGTTACAGAGACACCTTGCCCGAATGCTGTGGTGGCCAGTTCAAGCGGTCCTACATTTTCTCTGTCAAATAAAATACCAGTGCCTTCCCCCTGCAGGTCGATGCCTGTTTTTTCTCCAAAACCAAACGCCTCAATATAATCAAACAGTACATTTTTCCCCAGCCTCTCTCCTAGTTTAACAAACCCGGGGTTACAAGAATTCTGCACGACTTCAAGGAACGTCTGCTGTCCATGGCCGCCCTTTTTCCAACACCTTAACTTATGGCCGCTCACTTCTATATAGCCTGGATCATGAAAGGTATCGTTCTTTAAATCCACTTTATCTTCTTCCAGTGCTGCGGCTAATGTAATAATTTTAAAGGTCGATCCTGGTTCGTATTGAGACCAGACCGGTTTATTTTGATTGTACACCTCAGGGGGAACATTACGATAATCCTCGGGGTGAAAATCCGGCCTGCTGCTCATCCCTAGAATTTCTCCTGTATTTGGATTCATAGCGATCGCGATTGCCCCATCCGGGTTATAGGTGGCCTCTGCAATGTCGAGTTCTCTTTCAATGATCGTCTGGACTCGGTCGTCTATGGTTAGACGCAAATGGTCGCCCTGCTTTGGTTCTTTATAGTCATCAGCAATACCCGGCATTCTTTTTCCTTTGGCATCAGAAAAAAAGGACACATAACCAGGGTCGCCCTGAAGTCTGTCGTCATAATAGTTTTCAATGCCGGTCAGTCCCTGGTTGTCAATTCCCGCAAATCCAAGGACATGGGACAAATAGGAGCCTTTTGGATAATGGCGTTTATTATCCTCTGCTATATAAATACCTTCAAGTTCCAGCTCGCGTACTTCTACTGCCTTTTCCTTAGATATCTTTCGCCCTTCAGGGTTCAGCCTCACCGTAGATTCCTGCTTTGTTACCCAGTCATATGCCTTTTCCTTTGTAACATCAAGCACCCCTGCGAGAGCCTCTGCTGTAGCTTCCGGATCCTTAATCTGCCTTGGTACAGCAAGAATCGAAGGAGCACTGACATTGGTTGCTAATACGATTCCGTTTCGATCTAAAATTTCTCCTCGTTCTGCTTCAAATGGAATGTTGCGTCCCCAGGAATCCTCTGCCAGCCCTGTCAGCCATTCTCCCATTGAAAATTGAACATAGCCAAGTCTTATTAATAAAATGAGGACCGCAGCCAAGCCTGCAGCGAGAATAAACAACAGTCTTTTCTTTACTGTAAAGCTTGATACGCGCACGTTTATACCACCACCGTAGGTAAATTAGAATGTCATCACTAATCTACCCTATGCCTGTACCGGATTTATAAGAACAAACTTGCATGCCTCCCCTTTTATAACTACTCTCTTACTTCTTCTTCCTCTTCACTACTCTCTGTGTTTCCTTCTTCTTCCTCTTCACTACTCTCTGTGTTTCCTTCTTCTTCCTCACGCTGTGCCTCCGCTGCTTCTTCTCTTGTCTGTAATTCAACAGTAATGTATCCTTCATTGGAAATGGATGCCCCAGGCTCGGTACTTTGTTTGGAAACGTAGCCGGATCCTAAATGATGCAGCTCCAGTCCGAGAAGATCACTCATTCTTTTCGCATCACGGAGCGACCATCCGCTCATGTCCGGCATCATCGGCTCTCCATTTGTAAGAAGCATCACTTTTTGCCCGATAACGAGAGCGTCTCCTTCGTTAGGATACTGCGCTTCGATTTCAGCCCCTTCTCCTACAACAACTGGATCAAGCCCGCTATCTTCTAATGCTGCAGAAACAGATTCTGGGGATCGTCCAACATAGTTCTCTGCTTCGATACCGTCCTCTTCGTAAACCTCTTCATCCTCCACATCATCCGGAGTCAAATTCATATAGGAGAGACTTTGTTTCATCACTGGATTGAATATCTGGGAAACAGGTGCAGAACCAGCTTCAGTCGGTTCAAGCTCTGGCCTGTCCACCGCGACATAAACGATAATGCTCGGATCATCGGCAGGAGCCATTCCTATAAAAGAAAAAATGTTTTGGTTCTGCCCAGAGAGATAGCCTCCTCCTTCCGGGTCAGAAATTTGGGCGGTGCCTGTTTTCCCAGCTATATCAATACCATCGATTGCAAATGGCCGGCCTGTGCCATTTTCGGAAGTTACAACCGTTTTCAGCAGCTCTCTTGTATCTGCAGCGGTCTTTTCTGATATAGGCTTTCCAGCAGCCTCCGGCTCTGATGTGTACGTATTGGATTTAGAATCAGGATCGTAAATTTTATCGATCACATACGGCTTCATCATTTGGCCGTCGTTGGCAATCGCCGTTGCCGCCTGTACCAGCTGAATCGGTGTAAACGCAGATGCCTGGCCAAAAGCAGTTATTCCTGCATTCAAATCATTCAGTTCAGCGATTGAACTGCCTGACTCCCCCGGAAGGTCTATGCCCGTTTTTTCATCGAGTCCAAAAGCTCCCAAATAATTATACAGATTTTCTTTATGGAGTTTCTCCAGCGCAAGCTTAGCAAATGCCACGTTGGAAGAACGCTGAAGGCCTTCGTTATACGAAATAGTGCCCCAGCCTTCCCCGTTATTATGGTCGGAAATTGTAGTGGACCCTATATTGTAGCTTCCCGATTCAAACATTTCTGAGCCATTGTATACACCTTCTTCTATAGCAGCTGCAAGTGTAAACATTTTCATAGTTGAGCCCGGTTCGATTCTGTCAGATATTGCATAATTGGTATAGTTTTCTATACTTTCGTATTCATTTGGGTTGAAGCTTGGACGATTACTCATGCCAAGAATTTCTCCAGATTCGGCGTTTGCCACGATTGCTGTAATTTTTTCTGGATTATATTCATCTTCTACTTCTGTCATTGCCTGCTCCAGCGCTGTTTGAATATTTGAGTCAATAGTCAAATGAACGTCATCACCGTTTTCCGGTTCCTCCATTACTTCTTTACGGTCTAATAACGGAATTCCCTGAACATTTCTTTGGTACGAAAGAGACCCATCTTTTGAAGAAAGCTCTTCATTCAACCCTTTTTCCAGACCTAATCTTGCAGCACTCATATCCCGCTCTGTATATCCGATAACATGTGATGCAAACATCTGGTTGGGATAATATCTTTTTGGTTCAGTTCGAAAATGGATGCCTGGCAGTTCAAGATCTTCTATTGCTTCTTTTTCTGTGAGAGTTAAGTAACGAGATTTTGAACCAAGTTCTACTTGGAATGCATCACGCTTTAGCAGCTCTTCTAGTTCACCTTCCTCCATTTCAATGACTGGTGCTAATTTTTCAGCTGTTTTTTTAGGGTTTTCAACATAATCCTCATAATCCTCATCAAGGATGGCAAATGCGGTGTAGGATTGCACTTCTTCTGCAAGCGCGTCGCCTTCCCTGTCAAAAATTCCGCCGCGCTCTCCCTCAAGAGTCAGATTTGTTGTCCACTTTTCTTCTGCGAGTGCCGCCAGATCCTGCCCTTTCACTTCTTTACTTACCTGCACATACACGACCCTCCCGGCAAATATCAGGAAGAACAGGCTAATACAAACCATTAAAAATAAAGCTCGCTTTATCGTGCTGTTTCTTCTAAGATTCAACATGTCTTCACCGCCTCTTTTATGCATCCAGCCATAATTATAGCTTTCCTTGCTCCATAGGCAAATGCCTGGTTTACCTTTCAGGTAAAAATGACAAAAGAAAAGGGCCGGCGTGATAAGTATGATCAGCCAGCCCCCATCCTTATATAATTTTTAAGGCGCCGAGCCCTGGATAACTCTTACACTATTATCGTCAAGCTCCATTCCAAGCTCTTCTTTCGCATAGTGCATAATCCTATCTGGAGCACTTAATTCGGTAACTTTTAATTCAAGGCTTTCATTTGTACTCGTCTGTTGATTAATGGATTGGTTCAAAGCCGAAATTTCCCGGTCCTGGGCGTATATGTTTGCAAAATTAGTAACAACAAGCAATGAAGCAAAAATAATAGCTGCCGCCATTGCTGTAATGATGAACTTTTCCCCACGTGTTACATGGCCTCTTATTCGATGCTCGACTTTTTTATGTACTACCTGTTTCTCTTGTTTTTGACGCTGAATCTGCTGAGCGAGATTATTCATGTTAACCGTCCCCCTTACGTTTTTCCACAATTCTCAGCTTGGCTGAGTGTGCTCGATTATTTGTATTTAATTCTTCTTCTCCTGCCGTAATCGGCTTTCTCGTTATCAATGTCAGCTCTGGCTCTTCCCCTTCCGGTATAACCGGCAACCCCGGAGGAAGATCCGGCATACTGCTTGCAGCTTTGAATATCTGCTTACACAATCTGTCTTCTAGGGAATGAAAGGTTATCACACATATTCTGCCTTCAGGGTTTAACAAAGAAATTGCCTGTTTTAAAGCTGATTCTAAAACCTTTAATTCGTTGTTGACTTCCATTCGTAACGCTTGAAAAGTCCTTTTAGAAGGATGCCCTCCTTTACGTCTTGCCGGTGCAGGAATAGCATCTTTAATAATTTCTGTTAATTGAAAGGTTGTCTTAATGCTGGTGCGCTTTCGAAAATCTTCTATCTTTCTGGCGATTTGTTTTGCGAAGCGCTCTTCTCCATACCGGGAAATAATAAAAGCCAGGTCTTCAAACGAATACTCATTAACAATTTCTTCTGCAGTCAATAAGCTGCGCTGATCCATCCTCATGTCAAGTGGAGCATCAAAACGATAACTGAAGCCTCTTTCTGCCTCATCAAACTGCGGGGAAGAAACGCCAAGGTCGAACACTACTCCATCCACTCCGGCTACTCCGCGGCTCGTTAATTCTCTTTTTAGATGTTCAAAGTTGGAGCTGATAAAGGTAAGCTCCGAATTATGTTTCTTTAATCTCTCTCTGGCATGGGCCATAGCTTTTTCATCCTGATCAAATGCATATAAGGCACCTGTCCCATTAAGCCTGTTAAGTATTGCCGCGCTGTGCCCCCCGCCTCCTAAGGTGCAATCGACGTATGTATGATCCTCTCGGACATTCAGCCCATCGGCTGTTTCATGTAAGAGCACGGTCTCATGAAAGAATTGTTCCACCCTCGCATTTTCCCCCCTTGTTGTTTAAAAATTAAAGTCAGGAATATTTTCGGCAATTTCAGAGAATGAATCCTGAGAGTCTTCAAAGTAGGACTGCCAAAGCTCCTTACTCCAAACCTCCACCCGGCTCGATACCCCGATTACTACACACTCCTTTGAAATGGAGGCGTACTGTCTGAGCGTCGGTGGTATCCCGATTCTTCCCTGCTTATCTAATTCGCACTCTGTGGCTCCTGAGAAAAAAAGCGGGTGAATGCTCTCGCATCCTTATTAGTGAAAGGAAGGGTTTTTAGCTTGCTTTCAAGTCGTTCCCATTCGTCCATCGGGTAAATAAATAAACATTTATCCAGTCCGCGGGTGATGACAAACGTCGTCCCTAGATCATCGCGAAACCGCGATGGGACAATCATTCTTCCCTTATCATCCGCATTATGGTGATATTCCCCCATGAACATTTCGGAACCATCCTCCCCCACCTTCTACATTAAAGTTACCACAATCCCCCACTTCATACCACCATTTTTATAACTCTTTTCGCGACAAAAAAACCTCCAGAATATGGAGGTTTTTTACAATAACAGTCTATTCACTCATGTTTGTACCTGAAATTTACAAAATAATTGTTTTATGACGGTTATTTGCTGTAATATCCTGAGATAAAAGCTCCGCTGCAAAATGGCTTCCGTAAAGGTTTAAAAATACGATAATACAATAAATACGTTCCTGCGGTTGACCGAACGGACGCAGAAATTGTGCCGCCTTCTCAATACGCTTGATTGATGCTAAGTTCTTATTTTCCTGGTGTTTGTTTATTCTATTCCCAAATCTCTCCAGTTCATAAACCATTCTTTTCCAATGATTTTCACTAAAGCTCTCTTCTCCAGGCGCCGTCCCCCGCAATGCTTCACTGAGCTTTTGATGATGGGGCCTTAATGCGTTTATTGCTGCTGCCGCCAATTCATTTCCATCACTTTGAATCCCACGGCGGCGGGCTTTCGCGAGCGGAGAAGCCGCACCTTCTGTAACGATCTGCTGAATCTCCACCCTTTCTTTCTGGAGGGCAGCCTCGGCAGTGCGGGGAACAAAGGTAAATTCCATACGTCCCAAAAGAGGGGGCATCTTCATGTGAAAATGATGAAACAGCGGCTTCAGGACCGACCAATAATTAATCTCTCCGGGACCGCCAATGTATGAAAGCACCGGAATAATACTATCCTGTATAAGAGGTCTTGTCAGTACGTTAGCACTAAAAAGAGAAGGTTTGGTCCGGACTGCATCGAGCAGGCGTCCTTTAGAATAAGTGAAAACCCCTTTTTTATCCATATATTTTTCAATGGGACGCTCATACATTAAACTGCGCTGTCTATTTTCATGAAAAAAGAAATGGGCACATTCAAGATCTATTCCGCCCAGCAGCGGATAACCAGCTTGCTCTCTCGCTATGCTGCCGTTTTTTAGTTCTTTCCGTACTTTGTAATTATCATCAATTATTGCGTAAAAAACATCCTTTTCCAGTTCCCGCAGCTCAGGATGATGAGAATCGAGCATCACTAGACCGCTGTCACGAAATATCCATCTCATCATTTCTGCAAAAAAGGCAGTCAACGTTGTGGACCTTGAAGCGAGCATATCGATTGTGTTGCTAATGTTCATGGTGTGTTCTGTTTCCGGAAGCAGTGCAAATACTTCTTTCAGCCAATGCTTCAGATCATGATTGGAAATAGGCTGGTCTGAAACGGACGCCTGAGGAAGCTGTCTTGATTTGAAGGTTTTTTTGACCGGCTTCTGATCCCCCGGTAAATAAACGTGGTTGACTTCATCCAGGTCATGGTCCTCCCCGGCAATCCAAAACAATGGTATAACCGGCACACCGAGCTGTTGCTCGCGAACCTTTGCTTCTTTAATAACAGTTATCGCTTTTGATATTGTGTACACAGGTCCTGTCAGGAGACCAGCCTGCTGACCCGTCACTACGAATACCGTCTCCGGCCTCTTTAATTTATTAAGTTCGTCAAGGGCTCCTATTGAATAGTAAAGATTTTGGTTGTACTTTTTTAAATGATGATAGAGCGCTTTCCTGTCAAACGACCTTTGTGAAAGCTCCTGGTACCTTCTTAAGAAGTCTTTTTCTTTCGTCCCGTAATCAAACAGGGCGGCAGCTTTTTCTCTATTATTTATGTAATCTTTTGTTAAGGGAATGGAGGACGCGATATATTCTTCGATTACTTCCATGAAGTAGTTCAACCTTTCTTCCTTCTGATCTGCAATATATAGAATATCATTAATTATTCAAATGAGAAAAGCATTGAGGAGACTTATGGTCAGACCATAACAAACAAGTAGAATATACACGATACTGAATAAGAAGAAATGCAATCTCCAAATTCCTTTTAACAGTTTATAAAAAGGTGCTTCAGGTGAGGACCGTATCTGAAGAATCGTATAGGCGGCACTGATGAAAAGCATCGTCAGCAAAATCAGCCACAGCAGTGATACCGACCAGATAGCATGAATTAAGATATGAACAGCAATAATAAAGAAAATGGTCGTAAGATCGGCTGCCAGCCGGACAGCTTTACCCTTCCGCTTCGTCCACTTCACGGTCACAATGTACACGAGGTACCAGCCGAGGAATGGAAGAGTAATGATAAAAGTAAAAAAATAGGCAGCAATATCTGTCAAGCTGTTCTCCTTCTTTCTCGTTCGAAATCCAGTTAATAATTCTTTTTTACTGACGCCTCTTTCTGATCAAATGTAAATAAAATTTTAGCATACTCTCCATTTACTTCCTATCACCATTTAAGTAGAAAATCATTTCGTTTATCGCGGGGTCAATTAAGGTATGGTACTATATATGTATTGTTTTGAGGAGGTAATGTACATGACTCATGTGGAAGTGAAACGCTTATTAGTAAACTACAAAACGCTTGAAGAATTTCAAAATTTTAAAGAGGTTGGGGCTCAGGAGCTTTCAATGAAAGAGGAATTAGAGGAAAATATCATTGAAAATGACAGCCAGTCTCCATTTTATGGGGTATATTACGGAAACCGGCTCGTAGCTCGAATGTGCCTGTACAAAATTAACGGCAAGCACGACCGTTATTTCGATCCTCCTCAGGATTACTTAGAACTGTGGAAGCTCGAAGTCCTGGAGCCTTACCGGGGGCGTGGCTACGGAAAAGCAATGGTTGACCATGCGAAGAGCTTTGATCTGCCGGTAAAAACCAATGCGAGGCAGCGATCGGATGATTTTTGGGAAAAGATGGGTTTTGAAGCGGTGAGCTATAATCCTGAGCGTGACAGAGGCCAAAATCCATTTGTATGGTATCCAAAAGGAGTACAGCCACAGGAAATGCCAGATGGTGCCCAGACGCTGCCATAAAACATTATGACATCAATTATAAAGCCCCGCACTTGTAAAATGGTGCAGGGCTTTGTTTTATGAAGAAACTCTCAGCTGCTTCTCTTTTCGTCTTCCTGGCTGCGCAGAAAAGGCAGCGCACCTTCTGACAGGGCACGGGCTTTCTCCATGACACCAAGCATAGCTTTGTAATCCTCACAGATTTGTTCAAAATCCTTTTTCAAGCTGGAAATCTCTTTTTCCAACTTTTCATTCTTTTTCAACAGTTCATTATTTTTCTCTTCTGTTTTTTTAACCTCAAGATTCTCTTCTTGGAGAACAGGGGCAATTTCTTTTAAGAAAGTAATTGTTTCCTCCAGCCTCTCTTTATAATCAGAAGGCTTCTCTACAATTGTTTTAGGCGCCGCTTCTTTTTGAACAGCAGGTGTTTCAGGAGGTACTACTACCTCAGCTTCAACAGCAGGTTTCGTTTTTTGTGATTTCGCAATTTCAAGCGCCGCTTCGTACTTCTTTCTTACATATGCGTTCCAGCGGAATCCACAGGCAGCTGCCGTTCTTGATAATCTATTTCCAGCTTCCTGAAAAGCACTCAATTGGGTATTTCCTTCTCTCACATGCCTTAACACTATTTCTGCAAGTAAAATGTCATCATCTGCCGACCATGCATCCTGTCTTGGCAAGACCATGTCCATCCCTCCATTTCTTTACTTCATATCTATGACACAGCAATAAAAGATAGAATCTGCCTATCAAAAGATTATCTCCTTTTTTTGCTTTTTTATTCATAGATTAGAAAGAAACGAATAAGAGCTCTCTTATTTCTTCGCGCGGAAATCTTCCACAGCCTCAAGATGTGGCTTTTCTCCCCATAAATATGCACAATCAATTACTTCTCGTTCAATTCTTTTCTTCAGCAGTTCTTGATTGGTGCGATCAAGCTTTCGCATTTTATAGGTGCTCAGCACACTACCTTCGATACTCAGCCATGACTGTAAATAATTTTCACACTCAAAACGGATATCTTCTCCTTTTAAAATTTTTTGTACGAGCCCGAGCTTTACGGCCTCGTCGGTGGATACGACCCGCCCTGATAACAATAGCTCAAACGCCTCTTCTTCTCGTATCCTCTCGAATAAAATGGATCCTCCTCCCCACCCCGTAGTAATAGCAAGCTTTGACTGAACGAAGCCAATTTTTGCATGGGCCGCGGCGAAACGAAAATCACACGCAGCCGCAATCTCCGCTCCACCCCCGACAGCAGCACCGTTCAGCAGAGCGACTGTCGGCTTAGACAAAAAATACAGTTTAGTAATGACTCTGCTCATTTTTTTCAGCATCGGCAGGGCTTCTTCCTTCGTATGAAGCTTGTGAAAAACTGAAAGGTCTCCTCCCGAGCAGAAGGCTTTCCGCCCAGAGCCTGTAATAACTAAACAACCCATGTTCTTTTGCTGCTCCACGTTATCAATAATAGCTTCTAATTGATTCATCACGTCATAGTCCACTGCATTCCGTTTCGCCTCCCTGTTGATAATGGCGTACGTAACGGCATCCTTTTCCTCCAGTATTACTTTATCAGTCATTAATAATTTCCTCCCTGTCTGAGGTCAGTAAGTTTAATAATAGCGTAGCATTAAGAGGACGATATAATTTTTAGAGAGAAAAAAACCTATAATATATAAAAAACTAAGGCTCTCGCTTTTTGGAATAGGCGATAGTCTTAGTTTTTCTTATACTAATCCTTGAAATGTCTGCGACCCGAATCGTCGCCTTACGCTGCATTCGAAACGTACGTGTATTTATTTTTAAAAGCCCTGATAAAATGATTCCCTATTTATATACTTACTTAAGGTACAAAAAAGCTGGTGGTTGTGACCTCTGTCATAACCACCAGCTTCCTTTGAAGGAAATATTAATCCTTTTCAATAACCGTTTCACCTTTGTAAGAACCGCAATGTTTACATACACGGTGAGATAGTTTCATTTCGCCGCAATCCGGGCATTTCACCATGCCTGGCACTTCAATTTTGTAATTAGCGCGGCGTTGTCTTTTACGGGTTTTAGAAGTTCGTCTAAATGGTACTGCCATGCTTCCCACCTCCTTTTAGGGGCTGTTTTCACTGTTACTTGTCAAAAAATTTAGCGAGATCCGCCATTCTCGGATCTACTTCCTTATTAGCTTCTTCTTTTTCTGCTTTTATCTTATCTTCCGATATAACTTCCCAGTCTCTGCCCACCTGAGGAGCCTGCGCTTTTCCATCAGATTCTTTGGCGAACACTTGAATGGGAAGCTCAAGCAGAATATTTTCCTTTACGTACGGAAGGAGATCCACATATCCATTTTCAGGTTCATGCAATTGAACATCTTCTTCATCGACAGGGCCCCCATCCAGCTGAAAACGTTCCACCGCTTTAATATCGAAAGGGTAATGAACGTCAGCAAGAGTACGTGAGCAAGGAAGAATCATAGAACCGCTCACCTGGAACGTAAATGTTACCGTCTCTCCGGTGTATTCCGTTTCCCCTGAAATGTGTACAGGTGAAATGTCGCGTATTTCACGATCGCGATCTATTAGTTCGCTAACGTCGGCTTCTTCTTCAAAAGTAAAGCCTGAATGCCTTTTGGCAAGCAGCTGTTGAATACTCCACTTCATAATAAATCACCTCTTGGCAACATGAGTAATTATATCCACCATCCATGTATTTGTCAATATTTTTTCTTTACATTATAATTTGTTAAAGTCAACAGTTTCATCATGATAACATGCATCAATCATCCGTAAAAGCGGAATCAAATGAAGAGAGGGAGGAAGCCCCAAATGAAGGCACTTGGACTTGTCGTAGAATATAACCCTTTTCACCACGGTCATTACTATCATATCCAGTCTTCCAAAGAAAAAACAAATGCTGACATCGTTATCTGCGTAATGAGCGGCTATTTTCTTCAACGAGGAGAGCCCGCGTTTATGCCGAGGCGTGAAAGAACAAAAATGGCTCTTGCCGGCGGAGCTGATCTTGTCGTAGAGCTTCCTTATATATTTTCCAGTCAGCATGCCGGCTGGTTTGCTCAGGGCGCGGTCTCCGTTCTCGACAGTCTTTTTGCTGATGTTCTCTCCTTTGGGAGTGAGCATGGGGAGATTGCCCCATTTATGGAGCTGCAGACATTCTTAGAGAAGCATCAATACACTTACGATAAATGGATAAAGCATTACACGAAAGAAGGATGCAGTTATCCTAAGGCGGCTGCGCTTGCTTTTCAAGAACTGGGACCTGCTCAGTCTCTGCCCGATCTCAGCCAGCCTAACAATATTCTAGGCTATTATTATATTAAAGCTATCACCTCACTGCAAAGCAATATGAAAGTAGAAACGATTGCAAGGACCGGTTCCGGTTATCATGAAACAGATATATCCGCCCATTCAATCGCAAGCGCCACAAGTATTCGCCGTTCTCTCCTTAAAGATAATAAACCACTGGAAGATGTGGCTCCCACTATTCCTCTCTCCACCTTTTCAATTCTTCAAGATTATCAGGAAAAAGGAGAGTTTTTTTATGAGTGGGATAAATACTATCCATATCTGCAGGGAAAATTGGCTGTCATGACTGTTGAGGAGCTGGAAAGACATTACGAAATGGAGGAAGGCCTGCAGTACCGTCTAAAGAAAGCAGCATTGCAGCAAGAGAGTTTTACTTCGTTTATGAAAGCGGTAAAAACGAAACGATATACATGGACCAGAATTCAGCGCATCTGCACTCAGCTGCTAACTGGAACACTAAAGAAGGAAGCTGCAATTTCATTAAAATCGGGCCGGGCTGATCATATTCGCCTTCTTGGAATGAATGAAAAGGGTCAGGCTTACTTAAACCTCGTCAAAAAAAAGGTGGATATTCCTATTCATTCCCAGATGACAGGCGATAAAACTCCGCAGATGAAATTAAATGAAAAAGCAGCGAGGGCCTATTTTCAGCCTCTCCCCCCTCCCGGACGGATTAAATGCTGGCAGGAGGATTATAGGCTGCCCCCGGTGATGCCTGAGAATTAATCAGAATGAATAAAACGAGGAAATGAAGGATTTGTGGATATTACAATTTTATAGCCTCCCCGCCATCCAAAGGCGGGGAGCATGATAAACAACGCAGAGGGAAAATGATGGGAAAGTTTTTTTCTATTAATAACTATTTTAAAACAAAAATCCATTATTCATGATGTTCTTCAGCAGCGATGGCATCTGCTTTTGTTTGATGAACTGTTCCAAATGGATGCTCAGGCGGGGCATAGATAGTATAAAGTTTGAGTGGTTTATTGCCCGTATTAGTTAAATTGTGCCATTTTCCAGCTGGTACCATGATTGCAAAATCATCACTTACTCTTCGTATAAAATTTAAATTGTCTTTCGTATCCCCCATTTGAACTATCCCCTGTCCTTCTTCAATACGCAGGAATTGATCAACTTCAGGGTGAACTTCTAAGCCAATGTCTTCTCCCACATTGATACTCATTAAAGTAACTTGTAAATGTTCCCCCGTCCATAAGGCGCTGCGAAATGTATTGTTTCTTTTAGCTGCCTCATCAATATTTACAACAAATGGCTCTGTTCCATAATCTCTGCGTTCAACCCTTCCATTTAACAATTGTCTCTGGGAAAATCGATCTGCATATCCTGATATTTGAGGAGGCCAGAATACCGGCTGCCCCCCATAGTGTGATGGCGGGACATTAACGTAATATGGATTTCTACACCTACAGCAGTACATGTATGATTCATTCCCTTCTCACATTTATAAATTATCCTATGATGAATGCCCAGGGAATGTACTTTGTTTATCGTATATATCTACCTTCATACCATCAAACGACCAACACAAAAAGAGAATCCGGGTAGAAATGAGGCCACTGAAAAAGTCCTTTCTAATCTGAACGAGCTGTTAAAGTATTGAAGAAATAGAGGCTACAAACGTCTTGAAATTAGATGAAAAGCGGTCTGTATGGAAACTAAATTCCACTCAGACCGCTTTTTAAGAAAAAAACTTTTCAAATCCATCAGTTTTTCAGTGGCCTCGGTAGAAGAACCTGATTTTATGCTTAATTCTTGGTCTTTACTGCGCTCATTTTTGAATCAAGAAATTCTACCGCGTCATCAAAAGTCTTTACAGGTACTACTTTCATGTCAGTATCAATGTCTTCTGCCGCTTCCATTGCCTGTTCATAATTAGAAGGTGATGCCTGCTCGTCATCAGGGGCAAAAAAGACATCTACTCCGGATTTATCCGCTGCTACGATTTTTTGTTTAATTCCTCCAATTCTACCCACATTACCTTCTTCATCAATACTGCCGGTGCCGGCTATATTTTGACCTCTGGTAACATCCTCATCAAGCAGCTGGTTGTAGATTTCCAGTGAAAACATTAACCCGGCCGAGGGACCCCCTATCGCTCCCGCTTCAATCGCAACCTCTGGATTAAAGGTTATGTCGCGGTATGTATATGGATAGAGAAGTCCAAGCCCCGCCCGTCCGCTGTCATCCATTTCCTCTGGAAAATTATCAATACTTATCGTCTCAGTAAGCGTTTCCCCATCCCTCGTTAACGTCAGCTCAACTTCTTCTCCTGCTTCTTTATCAGCGAGCAGCTCATTCATTTCCTCTAAAGTCTGTAACGATTCACCATCGAGCTCCTGAATTAAATCTCCTTCCTTCAGGTGATGCTCTGCATCCATCCCCTGAATTACTTCAGATACTCGAATGCCAAGGTAATCTACGTTATATTCCTTATCAGCTTTTTGGTACGCTACTATTTTCGAAGCCTCCTGGGAGCTTTCCATCATCATATCCTGTCGGTGAAAATATTCTTCGTCCGTTTCTCCTTCCATGAGAAAGGAGTCAGTTGGTGTGACTGTTCGATATTGAGAAACCTGAGCCCAGAGATATAATGGTATATTAGCGCGGCGCTGCCGAATTGTGGTTAAGTAAAATTCACCCTGGTCCTCTATCGCGTTTTCAACATTTATGACCTCGTGTAGACCGGTTGCCTCTCCAGGCTGAGCGTAATAATAGGGCAGTGGAATTTGATTGATAAGCAATAGAAGAAGCAGAACGATTAAAAATATCCAGCCTCTTTTCCCTGCCGCTCTAGTTGTCTTCATGTCCGTTCTCCTTCCAGTTATGCATCCGTTCTTTAATTTCACATATATTTTTTTCCGCTGCAAGCCTCCCTGCCTCGATAATAGCATTCGAGTTATCATAATTGACAGAGCGGTAATATACCGAGATAGGTTTAATAATAATGTCCGCGTCCATTTCTTTATATTTTGTCAGGTTTCTGCCCATAATGTCCATACTTTGTAAAATAACATCATAGATCGTATCAATCGCAGGCTCCTTTTTGTAGTAAGCAACGTCTACAGCAATAACTAAATCCACTCCCATGCCGCGGACAATATTTGCAGGTACTCTTTCCGCCACCCCTCCGTCAACAAGGGTCAATCCGTTCCACTCCTCAGGCACAAAAACACCTGGAATAGAAATACTTGCCCGCACAGCATCAGCAACAGGGCCGGTTCCAATTCCCACTGCTTCGCCGCTGTGAAGGTCCGTTGCTACAGCGATCACTGGTAAAGATAAATCTTCAAAATTTTTCTTTTTAGCCAGCATGCGAATCAGCTCTTTTATTCTGTTACCTTGTATCAGTCCCATTTTTGGCAGCGTAAAATCAACGTAAAGCCTGCTTTTAAACAGTGTTGCAAACCTTGCCAGCGTTTCTGGTGAATGCCCGACAGCATACAAGGACCCCACAAGTGCCCCCATACTGCTGCCACCAATGACATCGATCGGAATTGAATGTTTTTCAAAAACCTCGAGCACTCCAATATGCGCGAGTCCCCTCGCTCCTCCGGCCCCTAGTGCAAGACCAATCTTCGGCCTGGATTCACTCACTCCGTTCCCTCCATTCACGTTAAAGTGAACAAGCGACTGTTAATAATACTCGTTGTATTATCTATGTCCGTGAGAGCATATTCATGATAAAGGCCTGGCCGATTTCCTTTACTATAATACTTATTTTTTGTGCAGGAGGGCAAGTGATTGATAAAAGCAGATACGTTACGTATGAGCGGAATGGTTATTTTTCTGTTTTTTTTCGCCATTTGTCTCATATCTTACCCGCAACATATTGTAGAAGCTTCCCGCAACGGTTTAAACATGTGGCTGGAGGTTGTCTTTCCATCGCTTCTGCCATTTTTTATTACAGCAGAATTATTTATTGCCTTTGGCATCGTGCATTTTTTCGGGATTTTATTAGAGCCTCTTATGCGCCCGCTGTTTAATGTCCCCGGTTGTGGAGGCTTTGTCTGGGCAATGGGGCTGGCTTCCGGCTTTCCCTCCGGTGCAAAATTCACAGCAGAGCTCCGCAAAAAAAATAAACTGACAAAAGAAGAAGCGGAAAGACTCGTCAGCTTTACGAATTCCTCTAATCCTTTATTTATTTGCGGTGCTGTCGCTGTCGGATTTTTTCATAATGCAGAACTCGGCATTCTGCTTGCGATTGTTCACTATTTATCAAATTTAATCGTGGGACTGTGCATGCGATTTTACAAAATAAATGCGCGTCCGACCGAGCCGATGAGATACTCGTACAGCCTGTCCGGTGCCTTTCAGGAATTGCTGAAAGAACAGCAAAGCGATACAAGGCCATTTGGAAAAAAGCTGGGGGATGCCGTTACCCGTTCCATTCAGACACTTCTCATGATAGGCGGTTTTATTATTTTATTTTCCGTCTTGTACGAAGTCCTGCATCTGACTAATATGATCGATGTTCTGGCACTGCTCCCTGGTTTATTACTTTCTACGTTTCATTATCCGGCCGAGCTCGCCTGGCCATGGGTATCTGGTTTATTCGAGATCACAGTCGGAAGTAAGCTCGTTGCAGATTTGAACACAGATTTATTCGAGCAGGCAGTTATTGTAGGATTTATTCTTGGCTTCAGCGGCTTTTCCGTTCATGCCCAGGTAGCAAGTTTATTAGCAGAAACTGATATACGTTTTACGCCATTTTTCTTTGCCAGAATTCTACATGGGTGTCTGGCAGTTGTACTTACATTTTTATTATGGAAACCGCTCTATGCAGCGAGAACTGAAATGCCGGCTTTTCAGCAAAATGAAGAATTAATCCATCTCTCAGAAAAATTCCTGCTGACAAGTCTCGAGCTATTCAAAACGTTCGGCCCATTTTTTACAATTAGCTGCTTTCTCCTATATGCCTGTTTTAGTTGTTATTTTTATTTTAAAAATAAAAAAGCCCGGTTTAATTGAACCGGGCGTGCACATCATGATGGTGCATGGAATTTATTCATCAACGCTTTTTCTACGACAGGGGGAACCAGGTCCTTGACATCGGCTTCGTATTTTGCGACCTCTTTGATTATACTTGAGCTCAAATACGAATATTGATTGTTTGTCATCATAAAAAACGTTTCAATGGAAGGATCAAGTTTTCGATTAATGGAAGCCGCCTGCATTTCATATTCAAAATCAGAAACCGCTCGCAGACCTCGGACAATCGTATTTGCATTTTTTTCTTTTATGTAATCAATCAAAAGTCCATTAAACGCATCAACTTCTGTATTTGGAATATGAGCAATGGATTCACTTAATAACTGGACCCGTTCTTCCACCGAAAATAGTGGTACCTTATTGCGGTTATGCAATACTGCAACGACTACTTTATCAAATACTCTTGCACTTCTTTCAATAATATCAAGATGACCATTTGTTACCGGATCAAAACTCCCTGGATAAACTGCAACACTAGGCATCGGGTAAGCTCCTTCCTGTTTCTCCATCAGTGGTATATATTGTAACGGCAGTGTCTCCATAGTGATCTTCGCTTTTTTTATACAAACCATCAATTTTCTCTGGAAATTCAATATTTTTCTGGTGTTCACAAACAACCATCCCATGGAGATTTAACAGATTTGCAGCTGAGATTTTTTCTACAATGTTTTCAATCTGCTGATGTGCATAAGGAGGGTCCAAAAAAATAAGATCAAATTTTATTTTTCGATTTCCAAGCTGGGTTAATGCCCTTCCTGCTTCATTTTTATATACTTCAGTGCAATCCTGCCATGAGCAGGAATGAATGTTTTGCTTAATGGTTTTCAATGCGGCAGCGGATTTATCAATAAATACGGCAGAATCACAGCCTCTGCTGAGAGCTTCTAAGCCGAGATTTCCTGTGCCGGCATACAGATCCAAAACAGCGCCGCCATCAAAGTAAGGGCCAATTTTATGAAAAACTGCTTCCTTCACTTTATCAGAAGTGGGGCGGGTTTTCATCCCTGGAACTGCTTTTATCACTTTGCCCTTATTCTTCCCCGAAATTATTCGCAACGTGACATCTTCCTTTTTTGCCGGAATTTTACCACAGCGGCCGGCTGCTAACGTAATCCTATCATAATCTAACATAAACAGGCAAAACGAAGGAAATAGAATGTAGTTTCTCTCTCAAAATCTCCTAAACATCTGCTTTTTTCTTGTTACTTTGATGTGTTGTAACCTTCTTAAAGTAAAAAATGATTTTTCATGTATAAATAGAAGGACATAGGTGCATACTTTCAAACAGCAGCATGAATCCATGTTGCTGACAACCGCGGAGAAGGCTTACGTTTCCCCATAAGCTCTTCCTCCGGTTTCTCCTCTCCCATCGTCCGGTTTATCCGGACAAAGCTGTTCCTCTATAGGAACAGCTTTTTTTTAGTTATTGCCGTCACGAAGTCTCGGAATCACTTGATTATGCATCACAGCAACGGCGATCAACAGCATAATGCTTGATAACAGAAATAGACCCTGTATTCCTAACGCTGCTGCAATGCCGCCGCCAACAATTGGCCCGAGCATCGATCCTAAAAACAAAAAGCTGTTAGAAAACCCGTACGTCCTGCTTTCCATTCCTTCCGGAGCAAGCTGGCGAATCAAAGTATTTGCTGCAGGCAGCAGCCCGCCAAGACACAAGCCAATAAAAAATCGCATCACTATTAACTGCCACAGTTCACTCACAAATGCTTGTGGAATAGAAAAAAAAGCAGCTCCGACAAGAGATATTATTAATACATATTGGGCTCCTTTCTTGTCACTCAATTTTCCGAGTCCAGGCGAGGCAAGCATATTGGCGAACCCCATGGAAGAGACGGCCAGACCTGCAAAAAACGCACTGTTTACGCCGCCACTGAGTTCCTCAACGAATAAGGAAACAAGTGGATTTACTCCAATTAACGCAAATTGAATAATAAAAACGACCACATAAATGAACGGGATCGGCTGTACAGAAGCTATTTTTTTAAAGTCCTGCCAGGTACTCGTTTTTTCCTCTTTAACCGGCGGGTTAAAATCCTCTTTCACAAAAAACAGCACTGTAAGAGCGGCAATCGCAAGCCCAATTCCTGTGATATTAAAAATAGTTCGAAATCCAAAAATTTCTGCCATTAAGCCTCCAAACAACGGGCCGCAGATCCCCCCCGCGACTGCCCCTGCCTGCAGAATCCCAAGTGCATAGCCGACATGCTGTTTCGGAGTGTTGGTAGAAACTAGAGCTATGGAAGCTGGGATAAACCCAGATATTGTCCCGTTTAACAGCCTAAAAAAGAACAGGCTCCAGGGGCCTGTTGCAAATCCCATTAAAATCATCACTATTGACATTCCAAACCCGGACCGCAGCACCATTAAACGGCGGCCGTGCCTGTCCGCAAGCTTTCCCCATAACGGTGAGACAATAAAAGCACTTAAAAAATTAATTCCAAATATAAGGCCAGCCCATATATTTAAAGCCTTTGGATCAGTAACGCCGAGTTCCTGCAAGTATAACGGGAGAAACGGGATGATCATTGTCATGGCTGCCATAACGGTGAATTGAGAAACGACTAGTATATATAGATTTTTTTTCCAGCCCTTCATCGAACGTCCCTTCTTTCTACTCCTTTATTATATTATACTTCGACAAGCGAAACAAACCGAGAAGCTTTTTATAGAATAGGAAAACCCGCTTCCGTTGCCGGAAGCAGGCTATAATCCCATATTATAATCAAAAGATTTTTCCTTTTCTCGCGGATATACCGGACCGCTGAATTCTGTGCTTACATAAGGTTTCATCGACTGTTCAACCTTTTCAACAAACGACAGGCCCTCAAGTTTTTTTTGCGTATGTTCTGCATCTTCAGAGTTACAGTATAGAATAGCATATTTCATATTTTTGGATACGTAGTGCACGACTCCGTGCTTGCGGAGATGGCGCACCTGTTTTGTGGAACGGAGCCACACCGCCATTCCAATTCTCTCAGGATACATAAATTCTTCTCCTTTTATTCCTATTTAACATTAGTCTAGCATGCAGCAGTGCTGCCGGCAACTAGAGTAAAAGCCTCACTTAGTTTACATAATATAATTACAGTTATTTTTTATTTAATTGCTTATGTCCGCTCCGTTCTATAAAAGATGGAAAAAGCAGATACATTTTAGCTAATAAATTCATCCACCAGGGAAGATTAAGCTCGCGTTTGGGCTTCTCAATGAGCAGGAGAATTCTTTCTGCCAGCTTGTCCGGTTCGATAATAAATTTTTCCACTGACTTTTCATAGGTACCGCCGGGATCTGCTTTATTAAAAAATTCAGTACGGACCGGTCCGGTGTTAACAACGGAAACATGAATGCCAAAAGGTTTTACTTCCATTCTTAGTGCATTTGAAAAACCAATCACAGCATGCTTGGAAGCTGCATAGATCGAGGCTTTTGGTGTAGCCACTTTTCCTGCCAAGGATCCAATGTTTATAATATGGCCGTTTTTTTGGGATTTCATTTTTGGCAGCGCCGCTTTAGTTAAATAAAAAATCGCCAGTACATTAATTTCCATCATTTTCACTGCCTTCTTGCTTTCCATCGCCTCAATTGTTTCAAAGTAGCCTATTCCTGCATTATTTATAAGAACATCAATCTTCCCCTCGTCCTGGTAAACCTCCTCCATAAGAGCTTCTGCTCCGGCAGAACTGGATATATCGGATGGAATTACATTTACCGATGCTCCCTGTTTTTCTAAATCAAATTTTAATTCTTCGAGCTTTTCTTTTCGTCTTGCTGTAAGTATCAGCTGATAGCCTTCTGATGCAGCCCGATAAGCCACTGCTTTTCCAATGCCGCCTGAAGCTCCCGTGATAAGTATTTTCTTTGCCATGATAATGATTACTCCTTTGCGGATCCTGCCTATCTTTTCTTGACAAAACCGCTGTTTTAAACACATAATATGTTAATAAGTAAATATGAAGAAATTCATTTATGTAAAGATATGAAATAATGGCGTTGATTGGGAATAGTAAAATGTCCGGTCTCCAACAGAGAGCAGAACTCCCGGCTGAAAAGTTCTGCAGGACAGATCACATTTGAACCTGCCCAGGAGCTGTCAGGCCAGTATTCTGACCGTTTACCACGTTACGGATATGAGTGGAAGTAAAGGAATCACTTCTTTACTTCAACAAAGGTGGCACCGCGGAATTCTTCCGTCCTTTTGAGCGAGGACAGAAGAATTTTTTTATTCTCAAGAAACAGGTGGTAGCGATGAAAAAAGAGCGTGTCGTTGTTAAGATAGGCAGCAGTTCACTGACAAATACAAACGGAAGTCTCAGCCATGATAAGCTGAGCGATTATGTCGCCTCTATCGCTGAATTGCGCAGGCACGGGCATCAGGTTATTTTAATTTCCTCCGGTGCGGTGGCGGCAGGTTTTTCCGGGCTTGGCTACCCCAGCAGGCCTGTGACCCTGGCCGGGAAACAGGCAGCTGCAGCGGTTGGTCAGGGGCATTTAATGCAGGCCTATACGGAAGCCTTCCATTCGTTTGGAATTGAAACAGGACAGATCCTGCTGACTAGAAGTAATTTTTCAAATCATACTCAGTATCAAAATGCATATTCAACACTGAGCGAATTATTACGCCGCAATGTACTGCCCATTATCAATGAAAATGATTCGATCGCTGTTGACGAGCTCACTTTTGGCGACAACGATATGCTTTCCGCTCTTGTTGGAGGCTTGATTCATGCAGACTCTTTAATTATTTTAACAGACATAAATGGAATCTACGATGCCAATCCAAAGATACACCACCAGGCGAAACGGTATCATTTTCTTTCAGAAATTACACCGGAATTATTTGCGCAGGCGGGCGACGCCGGATCGAGCGCCGGTACGGGGGGAATGAAATCGAAGCTGCAGGCAGCAGAAACAGCACTGTCACTCGGCCTCCGTACATTCATTGGAATGGGCTCAGGCCCATTGAAGCTGGTGGACATTTTATCCGGCAAAGGGGATGGCACGTATATCGGATTTCCAGGTAAATTCGTTCTAAAAAGCAAAAAGCAGTGGCTCGCTCTGCATTCTCTTCCCTCCGGAAGAATTACTATTGATGACGGTGCGAAGGAAGCACTTCTCCATAAAGGAAAAAGTCTTCTGCCTGCCGGTGTTACTAAAATTACCGGATCGTTTGAAAGCGGCGCTGTCGTGGAAGTGGCGGATCTAAAAATGAAACTGCTCGGAAAAGGTATTGTAAATATGTCCGCTGCCGAGCTTGAAAATATTAAAGGAAAATCTTCATCAGAAGCAGCATCAATGATTATGACAGAAAGAGAAGAAGTTATACACCGGGATGAGTGGGTACAATCCATAAAGGAGAGGATCGAAAAATGAGCACTATTACTTTGACCTTGGAGCAGCAGGCAAAGAAAGCGAAAGCGGCATCAGCGTTAACCGGGCTGCTTTCCACACGAGAGAAAAATGAAGCACTTCTGGAAATGGCAGATCAGCTCGAAAAGGACACTGATGTAATTCTTGAAAAAAATCAAGTAGATCTGCGGACCGGTAAAGACAATGATCTTAGTGAAGCACTTCTGGACCGGCTGAAGTTGACAGAAGAAAGAATAAAAGGTATGGCTGATGGTTTCAGGCAGGTCGCCTCTCTTTCTGACCCGATCGGTTCAAAACTTTCAGACTGGAAACGGCCGAACGGATTAAGCATTTCACAGGTGAGGGTCCCGCTCGGAGTGATAGGAATTATCTATGAAGCACGTCCGAATGTTACAGCTGACGCTGCTGCACTGTGCTTAAAAACAGGAAACGCAGCATTACTGCGCGGCAGTTCTTCTGCCTACCATTCAAATAAAGCAATTGTCGATTCTATCCATAAAGCCCTGCAGACTAAACAGATTACAGAAGACGCAGTCCAGCTTGTGGAAGATACATCCAGAGAAGCTGCAGCTGTCATGTTCACATTAAATGAGTATCTTGATGTGCTGATTCCGCGCGGAGGTGCTGGTCTGATTCAAACGGTAGTAAAGCAGTCTTCGATACCCGTTCTTGAAACAGGCGTTGGCAACTGTCACGTCTTTATCGATCAAAGCGCACAGACAGAAATGGCAGTTTCTATTGCTGTAAATGCAAAAACCCAGCGGCCGTCCGTTTGCAATGCTGCAGAAACTATTCTCATACACGACGCCTGGCTTTCCAAAAACGGAGAAAAGCTTATTAACGCTCTTTTAAATCACGGCGTGGAGATAAGGGGAGATGAAAAACTCCAGGCCCTTTCTTCTTCTGTTAAGCCTGTAACAGAGGCAGATTACAGTGATGAATTTCTGGATCTGAAAGTTGCCATGAAAACTGTAGATTCAACAGAAGATGCTGTGGCGCATATTAAAGCTTATGGCACCGGTCATACAGAAGCGATCGTAACAGAATCCGAAGAAAATAAACAGTTCTTCTTTCAGCACCTTGATGCGGCAGCACTTTATCATAATGCCTCCACCCGTTTTACCGACGGATTTGAATTTGGCTTCGGCGCGGAAATAGGAATCAGCACTCAAAAGCTGCATGCCCGCGGTCCAATGGGACTTGAAGCACTCACGTCTTCGAAATATCTAGTAGAAGGCGCCGGCCAGATTAAGGAATAGGAGGGGAAAGCATGCTTCACAATCAAACGCTCGCTTTCGTAGGAGCAGGCTCTATGGCAGAATCTATTATTGGCGGTCTGCTTGCGGAACAGCTTGTCCCTGCTGGTAACATTATCGTTACAAACAAAAGCAGACAGCAGCGTCTCACTTATCTTGAACAGAGATATCACGTTAAAACAACAACAAATAAACAGGGAGCTCTATCTGATGCCTCCATTATCATTCTTGCAATGAAACCAAAGCATGTAGAGGAAAGTGCGGCAGCAATTAAAGAGTTTATCCACTCTGATCATGTGGTTATCTCTGTCCTTGCCGGGGTTTCTACCAGTTATCTGGAACAATTGTTTTCAAACAGGCCGGCAGTAATCCGGGCAATGCCGAATACTTCCGCCAAGGTCGGCGCTTCAGCCACCGCTCTCAGCCACGGCTATTACACAAGTGCCCATCAAATGGAGCTTGCTGAGGCATTATTTTCAGCTGTAGGTACAGTTACCATTTTGAAGGAAGACAAAATGGACGCGGTTACCGGCCTCTCCGGCAGCGGTCCTGCCTATCTTTATTATTTTGCTGAAGCAATGGAGATGGCCGCTAAGGAATCCGGCCTTTCTGAAACTGAAGCTAAGGAATTAATCATTCAAACACTCGCAGGTGCTGCCCGCCGGTTAAAACAGTCGGAAAAATCAACAAAGGAACTTTATAAAGAAGTAATGAGCCCTGGCGGCACTACGGAAGCTGCATTTTCGGTATTAAAGAAGCACCATGTGCAAAAGCACTTTAAAAATAGTATTAAAGAAGCAATTAAACGATCAAAAGAGCTTGGCTCTATTACACAGAGCTCTTCCTCGAAATAATAATGAAGAAGGGACAAAACCATTTAAAAAAAACTTGGCTTGAGGCCAAGTTTTTTTATACTATCCATTCATAAGGTTAATCGTTCCAAAGTGCTTGCGAGTTTATGCAGATATACCATCTCAGTACAGTCATCCTGAGTGTGCCATCCACCCCACCATTATTCAACTACTGGCCTCGATTTTAAGCCCAGCTGCGCGCTTCATCCGGCCAGTACAGCTCCAGCAATAATCACGACTGCTTCTATTCTCTATGTCCCTCCGGCTCTTTTTAAGTTATACGAGGCAGCCCCGCTAAGCAAAAGAATTCACGAAGGTGTCATATGAATTATTTGCGGTTTCATCGTTTTCTAGTAAAATGATGACAGTGTAAATACTATTTTGAGAGAGTGAACTGAGAGCTATGACGTCAATGAAACAATCTTTCCGCGAAACAACCGCAGTCATAACCGAGCATCCTGCTTTTATCTATTCGATTATTACACTTATTCTAATAAATGCAGTTATTGTCGGACTTGAGACGATTCCTTCTATGTACAAAGAATATGGGACGTGGTTTCTTGCTGTCGACCGCCTGCTTCTAACCATATTTGCGATAGAAATTATCATGAGAATGATAGCGGCAAGACCTTTTCGAAGCTTTTTTAAAAGTAGCTGGAACTGGTTTGATTTTCTTATCGTTGCTTCGGGAATTTTGTTTGCCGGGGCACATTTTGTAACTGTTCTGAGGGTGCTGAGGGTGCTGAGAATTTTAAGAACTATTTCCGTCATCCCTTCCCTGCGCCGACTGGTGGATGCTCTTTTGCTGACGATTCCATCGCTGGGCAACATCATGTTTTTGATGAGTATCTTTTTCTACATTTATGCAGTGCTCGGCACCATGCTGTACCGTGATATCGCCCCTGAACATTTTGGAGATATTTTTTTATCGCTGCTTACACTATTTCAGGTAGTCACGCTTGAATCCTGGGCCAGCGGGGTAATGAGGCCGATCTTCGCTGAAGCACCATGGTCATGGCTGTATTTTGTCAGCTTTGTGCTGATTGGAACATTCGTGATCTTTAATTTATTTATCGGAGTTATTGTAAGTAACGTGGAAAAAGCAAATGAAGAAGAAAAAAATGCGGCAGAGGATAAAAAGGAAAAAGAAAGGCACGAGGATATGAGAAAACTTAAGGATGAAGTGAGGGAATTAAAAGAATTGCTGCTTGAAGAACGCTCCTCCCGTCATATTCGCTAAAAATACGCGTACGGAACTCATTGTCTGCAAAGAGACTTGACCCTCCCTCTCCGCCTGCATGCCAAAATCTCCTAATAAAAGCAGGCGCCCTGGATCGCAGAGCGCCTGTTGTTTCTTATTGTAAGACTTCTTTTGTACTGAAAAACTCTTCATACATACTGCGGATCGCTTCATTGACGTCCTTTTCTTTGATTCCAAACGCAAGTGACACCTCGGAAGAACCCTGGTTAATCATTTCAATGTTGATTCCTTTTTCAGAAAGAGCAGTAGATGCTCTTGCCGCAATCCCCACTGTTTCATGCATCCCCTCTCCTACAAGCATAACCATTGCCAGTCCTTTTTCAAAATAAGCATCGTCTGCGTCCAGTTCTTGCATAATTCGGTCGATAATCCGCTCTTCCTTATCCGGAGTAAGTTGACTCTCATCTAGTATAACGGATGTGTCATCAATCCCTGAAGGAATGTGCTCGTAGGAAATTCCTTCATCTTCAATGATTTGAAGAAGGCGGCGCCCGAATCCGACTTCACGGTTCATTAAATATTTTCTAACATAGATGGAACTAAAGCCTTTATCTGCGGCAATCCCAATCACTGGATTTAAAGAATATTCTCTTTTAGAAATAATCATAGTGCCGCTCGTTTTAGGATTATTTGTATTTTTTACGCAAACTGGAATTGATTTACGAAAAGCTGGGATGAGTGCTTCATCGTGGAAAACTGCAAATCCTGCATAAGACAGCTCACGCATCTCCCGGTAAGTCATCCGTTTAATTGCCACCGGCTTATCAACAACCTTCGGGTTTGCCGCATACACGGAATCAACATCTGTAAAATTCTCATAAAGATCTGCTTTAATTCCGGCAGCGACAATGGAACCGGTGATATCCGAACCTCCACGCGGAAAGGTGACAAGGCGCCCTTCCTTGGAGAATCCGAAAAACCCGGGAATAATGAGGATGCCCTTTCTTTCCCTCAGCTTATACAAATGGTCGTATGCTTCGTCCAGGATCTGTGCATTACCAGGTGTATCGCTGACAAATAGACCCGCTTCCTCCGGTGAAACATAATCAGCGTTAATTCCAAGACTCTGCAGATAACGGGCAATGACTTTAGCGTTATTATCTTCTCCGCTCGCTTTTATCTGGTCCATAAATTGTCCATCATTAGAGGTTTGATATGCCAGCCGTGAACGTAAATCATCTTCAATAGTATTCACAATGTCTTCATTAAGGCTTAATCCTTGTGTAATCGTCCGGTACCGTTCTATAACAGCAGCAAGCTCCTCTTCAGCATGACCGTTTTTCAACTGAGCCTCCCCCAGCCGAATGAGAAGATCGGTGACCTTCGTATCTTCATCACTTCTTTTTCCTGGAGCGGAAACAACTACAATCCGTCGATCAGTATCAGATGTAATAATATCTACTACTTTTTTTATTTGCTCAGCACTTGCCAGGGACGAGCCCCCGAATTTTGCTACCTTCATGTTCAGCATCCATCTCCTATACGTTTGGCTAATTTGTCCGAAAATTTCACAAACACTAGCGTATCACATGGTGCTCGGGATAACAATTTGTGTTATCCGCTTTATATGACAGAGGTCAGGCACTATTGCTAATGAGGGAAGCTTATTTAACATACATGGCACATTCCTCGAACGTTATCCCATTTAATGCTGCATATCGTCATCCGCCCATTTTGTATCTTGTATACCCATTATTTTAAGAAGAGCCTGAAAAATGGGGGTTTCCTCATCTGTCATAGCCTGCTCTGAGCAATAGGATTCCGGCTCATAATCCAGCTCCTGCGCTTCAGCGAATTCTGTTTCCTGAAGGTAATTTGTCATCTCTGCTTCGTCAAAGCAGGAGGGGCTCGCATATGTATCATTTGTATGGTCAACAATAACACGTGTATCAGGCGGGGCACTGATGGAAACAGGAATAACGAATCCTGCAAGTATGAGCATGCATAAAATAATGACACTGAACGTAATAGCTTTTTGCATGAACATTCACTCCTTGATCAGGTCAGCCACGTGATACTTTCATTGAGATGACGTTTTTTAGGATGTGGAATTTTTTCAGGATATCCGAGAAAAAGAAAGCCCGCAATCGCTTCCTCTTCAGCGATACCAATAATCTCACGAGCCTCCTTATCCTTAGTGAGAGGTCCCGTTCCCCACTTACTGCCAACTCCGCGATCCCATGCAGCCAGCATCAGATTTTGGATAGCGCAGGAGGTCGCTGCATAATCCTCGCGCTCTCTGACAGGATCAACGCTGTAACGATGTGTAGTTACCGCAATCACACATGGAATATCCACCATCTGCTGATAGGCTTTTTCACCCGCTTTTTGAGCCCGTTCTGAATCCTGATCAAGAAATCCTGTCCATTTTAATTCTCTCCTCCGTGTTGCAAGAAGCTCTTTTCTATCTCCTTGAATTACATAAAAATGCCATGGTTCAGTCATCTTATGATTTGGAGCTAATACCGCGCAATGTATGACCTCTTCAATAATGCTCCGGTCCACTGGATCTTTTTTAAAATCATAGATCGTTCTTCTCGTTTTTAATGTTTCCATTGTCTCCATGCTGCCTTCCCTTCCTTTCCCGAAAACAATTCTCTCCCTATGTATTATACGCTGAAATTCTGCATTTCTCCTAGTAGTAAGGCAGAAAAAAATGCTTATTCTCAATATTGTTCATATTTGTATGATATTCATAAGTCAATTTCACAACTGCCGCCGTGAAAAATAGAACAGGCCGTCGAAAAATTTCCAACAGACTGTGAGAAATGTTCTACTATTTACATTACACTTCCAAGAGGATGTTCGAGTTCCACATGAAAGCCCATATCTTCAATCATTTTATGATCCTCTTTAACTTTTTGGCCCCCAGTTGTTAAATAATCACCGACAAATATAGAATTTGCCGCATATAGTGATAATGGCTGGAGAGATCGCAGATTTATTTCCCTGCCCCCAGAGACTCTTATTTCTTTATCCGGTAAAATAAACCTTGCCGCTGCAAGAATCTTTAAAGCCAGTAAAGGCGCGACTCCTTTCATATTTTCAAGTGGCGTGCCTGGGACGGGATGAAGAAAATTGACCGGAACAGAGTCCGCATCAAGCTCCTTCAGGGCAAACAATGTTTCAACAAGCTGCTCATCTGTTTCCCCCATCCCGGCGATTACACCAGAACATGGAGAAATGCCGGCAGCTTTAGACTGATTGACAGTCTCTACTCTCTGGTCATATGTATGGGTGGTCGTAATGTTATCATGATTTTCACGGTGTGTATTTAAATTATGATTGTACCTGTTTACCCCTGCTTCTTTTAAGCGGGCCGCCTGCCCATCCTTTAATATTCCGAGGCAGGCACAAATAGTCAGCGGCATTTCTCCTTTTATTTCCTTTACTGCTTCCGCCACATGATCAATTTCTTTATCAGTAGGTCCGCGGCCGCTCGCAACGATACAATACGTTCCAGCTTTTCTCTCCATAGCTTCTCTTGCACCTTTCACAAGTGAATCTTTATCTAGCAGGGGGTACTTTTCAGCATCCGTGTCAGCCTTGGAGGATTGAGAACAGTACCCACAATCTTCCGGACACAGTCCGCTTTTTGCATTAATAATCATATTCAACTTTACCTCATTTTTATAATAATGATACCGAATTTTATAAGCTGCATTGGTAAGGGCTAATACATCAGGGTCTGGAGCAGATAACATCGACAATACATCTTCTTTTGATATATGTTCTCCATGCAGAACGCTGTCCGCAAGCTCCATCCAGTATGTAAATTTTGTCATTGAAAGTTTCCTCCTCTTTATTGTTAACTAAATACATTATTAGGTTAACATTAGTCGGTAAGCTGTACAATTATTTTTTACAGGATGGTGTTGATAATATGCATAAGTGCTCATATAATGATATATAGAAACTTTGGGAATTGAATATATTAATGTAAACGAGGTGTTATTTATGGGGCATGGACATGATCATAATCATTCTCATAACACAAATAAAAAGGCTTTATTAATCAGCTTTATACTCATTTCAGTATTTATGGTGGCAGAAGTAATTGGAGGGATTATGACCAACAGTCTGGCGCTGCTTTCAGATGCCGGTCATATGTTAAGCGATTCTGCTGCACTTGGCTTGAGTCTTCTCGCTTTTAAACTGGGAGAAAAGAAAGCTGACAGCCGCAAAACGTTTGGATATAAGCGGTTTGAGATCTTAGCTGCCTTCTTAAACGGCATTGCTTTGATTGCGATTTCTCTATTTATCTTCTACGAAGCTTCAAGCCGGTTTCTTTCCCCACCTGAAGTGGCCAGCACAGGGATGCTTATTATTGCTTCATTAGGATTGCTTATTAATATCGCTGCAGCATCTATTTTGATGCGTGGGGACAAAGAAAACCTTAATGTTAGAAGTGCTTTTCTGCACGTCCTTGGAGATTTGCTCGGCTCTGTGGGGGCTATTATCGCTGCTCTTTGTATTTTATTGTTCGACTGGGGCATTGCTGATCCGGTCGCCAGCGTGATCGTAGCAGTCCTGGTATTAATCAGCGGATGGAGGGTTACAAAGGATGCCGTCCACGTGCTGATGGAAGGTAACCCAGTTAATGTTAATGTCCCAGGGTTAAAAGAAAAACTTCAAAGCTTCCCTGGAGTACTTGGGATTCATGATTTACACGTTTGGGCCATTACTTCAGATTTTCCTACTATTACCTGCCATATCGTCGTTAATTCAAGGGTAGATCGTGACCAGCTTTTACAGGACATATCCGAGATGCTCTCTTTAGAATTCAGAATTAAGCATAGTACAATTCAGGTTGAAGGAGATACCGTCACTCACGAAAAGCATGAAACCTGCAACTGAAGATTTTCCGTGAAGTAAGCCGCCTGCCAAAATTGTCAGGCGGTTTTAATCGTGAAGACTGTGATTAATCGATTGATTTAAAAGAGATACAACATGCTGGTCCTCTAAAGAATAATAAATAGAGGTACCTTCTCTTCGAAATTTCACCAGCCGTAAATTTTTCAAAAAGCTCAGCTGATGGGAGACTGTAGACTGCATAAGTGATAGATCCTCTGCAATTTTCGATACTGCGCATTCCCGCTGCGACAATAAATATAAAATCCTCACCCTTGTTGGATCTGATAAAGCCTTGAAGGTCTGAGTCACAATAAATAACGTTTCTTCATCCAAATCTTTTGTTTCAATGTGTACTTTATGATCTTCGTTTTTCATCATCTATCTCCTTGTATAATTATAATGATTAATACCGATAGCATACCGAAATTTACCGTAAAATGAAATCCTCCGTCCTGTTTATATTCAATGTAAGATTTTTATCGTTATGATGTTAGTTTTTCTTACATGGAAGCTTTTATTTTTCTTTTTCTATGGTATATTATTTACAAATGCTTGAAACAACAGACAAAGGAGCGCATTTGTATGTCTTCTTCTTACAAAGATAAAAAAGTAATCACGATAGGAATTATTAGTGAATTGACAGGACTTTCGGAGCGGAAAATTCGTTACTATGAAGAGAGAAAATTGATTTTCCCGGAGAGAACCAAAGGCGGTACAAGAAAATATTCCTTTGGAGATGTAGAACGCCTTGTCGATATCGCCGATAAAATGGAAGACGGCATGCAGACATTTGAAATTCGCCGGATGGAGCAGAAAAAACTCAAGGATAAAGATCTTCGTGAAAAAATGCTTCGAGGTCAGTTAAACGCCGCATTTAATATGAGAAAATAACTTAAACGAGCATGGTTTAAGTACATGAAACAGGGGTATTTAATAGATGCCGGTAAAATTGAAAGTAATTTCCTGATAACCGAAGAATGGCAGCGAAAATGCTGTAATAACCAAAGGAAAGCGTTTTCATGTCATCTTGACAATTACCACCTTCCGCACTAATATAGTGTTGGTAAAACTTTTTGAGGCCACTTTCTGCTGCTTTTACTAACTCTCAGAAAGAAAGTGATGACATTGTTGCAAACATTAAAGAACAGCCAGGTTATGGATAACGAAATCCAGGAACTTATGGTTCCACATGAACGAGTGGCACACGTGCAATTGAAAAACCCACTCGATCACGCTTTACTCGTTCTTATTAAATCCGGATATACGGCGATACCTGTGCTTGATACCGATTATAAAGTGTGCGGGCAGATAGGTAAGGCCCAGATTCTTGATTCGATCCTTGGAATAGAACGAATGGAAATGGAACGACTGCATGATTATAAAGTTGAAGATGTAATGACAACGAAGGTCCCAAGATTGAATAAAGACGAGACATTCGGAAAAGCGTTAATGCTGTCGATTAACCATCCTTTCGTTTGTATAGAAGACGATGATAAGGCGTTTATCGGCCTGATGACACGTCGTTCTATCCTTGCACTGATTCACCGTTACTTTAGCAAATCCTAAGTATTGTAAAGCAGGAAAGCTGGCCCAGAACGAATATGATTAAGGAAAAACCAGCCTCTTATTGCAGGGAGCTGGTTTTTTTATGGTAATTTTAAAATTTTTATAGTTTGCTGCAAGGACCAGCTTTTCGGTTTCAAATGGGTACGGAACTCCACCCTATTATTTTATAGAAAAATGTTTTTTTACAGCAATGCCTCTATCCCGGAACATTCGCTTTAAACCAAGTTTTATAAGAAAAGCAGGCAAATAGCTGGAAAACGTGACACTGTCGGCAATTCCTGTGAAATCTCCAAAATCCTGAAATGAATGTTCATGCTTCCACGAAATAAAAGGAAAAGGAATGTTGAGTCCTTCATCAACAAATCGGCTGAGTTCCTTGACTTCTGTAATTCTTGAGGTCCATTCCAATGAAAAAAATCCTGACTGAATCTCGAGTGTAATTAAAGCTCCCTCTTCTGTTTTTGAAGGAGAGATAACTAACACTTGAGGAAAAGTTGTTAAGCTTTCAAGTGCTTTAGGGTTCTGGAAAAATTCCCATACTTCTTCCAAAGGCGCGGCGACGATGGTTTGAGCTGTAAAATTGCTTTTAAACATATGGGTCTCCTTTTTAGAAACGTAATCAATCTGTACCCTCCGATTCTAAAAGCAAAACCAGGCCGGAATGGCCTGGTTTTTATGTCAGCTGCAGCCGCAGCTTCCGCCGCTTCCGCAGCCCCCGCTGCCACAGGACGAATTATCGAAGTATGGATTTCCTGTTGGAACTTTAATGGTTGGTGAAACAACTCCCGCTATTTCTGCACAAATTTCATTTAAAAGCTGCTCCAGCTCTTTTTCAGCTTTTTTATAAGCTGCCACGCTTTTCTGCAGGTCCATTTCTCTTTTCACTACTCTTACCTGTTTTGAAATGGTTTTATAATCAGGATGATATTTACCAAACCTCTGGACATCATCATACTTGTCCTTCCATTCCGCAAAACTATTTATTAAATCCCGTGCCTCCTCATCTTCTTTCAGCTGAGCACGTGCATGTTTATAATCTATATAAATCTCTGATTGAAGAATGATCTGTCCGACAGCCGTCGATTCATCCAGCAGATCTACCGGTGTCGAAATGATAGTAGTCATGTAAGCACCTCCATGTTTAGTATAACACGGGCCTGCCGATCGTAAAAAATTATTTTCTTTATTTCTCCTTTTCTCCCGCAGTAAATGTAATGGAGTTCTCTTCGAATTCTTCCTCATACGAAACCGGGGTCACACTTATCTCATATTTTTCGGAAGGAAGTCCTTTCATAACAAATGCTGCTTTATTCATTTCAGCCGCTCTCGTTCTGTTCACTTCCACTGCCAGGTACCCATCTCCGCCTTTATTCTGCGGCTGCAGAGAAAAAGAAGGCAGCACACACTCCACGAACAATTTATCATTCTGAACTTTATATTTTAATGTCCATGATTCTTCCTCAATTGCATTCCAATCATCATTTTCTGATGCGTCCGCGTACCCTGCTGCTCCAGTTAATAAAAAAACAGCAATTACTGCCAAAAAGTATCTGCTGACTACACTCAAGAAAATCACCCTCCTTTACCTTAAATATTGTGTGGTAAAAGAGGGTGTTTTAAACATGCACAAGATTAATTTTTCATTAATTGCAGCAGCATCATTGCCATTTCAGCATTCTTCTGCCATCGCTCAATCCGCTGCGGAATAGTTAAGCCGTGATATTGCTTAGCTTCATTAATAAAAGCCGGAAGATCCTCAGGGTGCTTATTTAGTCTTCTGTACCATACCGGATGCAGCCTCAGGTAAGAGCGGTATTCTGGTTTGTTTTGGATATTTTGAAAAATATGTGCGTGCAAGGCAGCCTCCTCCTTTTAAAATCCTCTGAATGAAAAAGGATCACGCGGCGGACGAGGAGGAGCGGACGGTTTTTGAAAATGCTGGAGTACCCTTTGTGCATTGCCCATCATTCCGCTGAATTGCGACAATTGCTGCTGAAGTTCCTGGACGTTAATCTGACTCAGCGCTTTCATTATCTGAGACATCGAATCACTGGAAACAGCAGAACCATTTGCTGCATTTTCTGAGCCCAAGAACTCCTTCCACTCTTCATGATCTTCCCCAAGTATAATCCAATCCTGATAAAGACTGTTCCAATCACGCTGTCCTCTGCGGACTTCTTTTATAAGCCCCGGATGATTAAGAATAAATGTACGGAATTCCTGGATAGACGCTGGTAATTGTTCCCCACTCATAGCTTACACCTCCACTGATAGCTTTGCTGATATTATACGCATCCGCCTTCTCTGCGTTCGCCCAAATACCAGCAAATAAAAATTTACTATAAAGATTTACCTAATTCTGTGCATCACTTGATGTTTGCGAGTGCCGCCGGGAATTGCTACAATTATACTGCTTTTCTTTTTCAATAGCAGAAAGGATACGTGCCATGGACAAAAATAATATCAAACAGGCATTTAATGCTTATTTAGAAAGTGCTGAACCTGATGATTTAGAAGTCATTGATCATATGGTGAAGGGGTGGACTGGTCAGAAAGATGGGACATTTAATTCATATGTAGGAAGCTGGATTCAACCTGAGAGAGAGTGGCTTGATGATCAAACACTTGATGTTACAATTCCGGTACATAAAGGAATAAAAAACCCCTTACAAATCGTACATGGCGGTGCTACTGCCACCCTGCTGGATATAGCGATGGGGTCATTGGCCAACTCCCTTGCTCCGAACGGAAAAGCTTCGGTCACGTTAGAGATGAAAATCAATTACATGAAACCAGGTAAGGGGCGAAGGCTGCGCTGCCGCACTTCGCTTTTGGCTCAGACAACGAAAACAGTGGTAACGGAAGGCCGTGTCTTTAATGATGAAAATGAGTTAATTGCTCATGCTACCGGCACCTTTTATGTCATACCTGTTCCTCCCGATCTGTTTTAGCTTCATATGAAAAAGCGTCCCAGCTCTATGGGAACTGGGACGCCGTATGTTAATGATGAACTTGGGGGGTTTCCGAAATTTCACTTAACGCAAATGAAGCTTCTTGATCTGCTGCTTCATCTACTGCTAGATCACCTAATGAAGCTATTCCTGTGAGCTGGTTATTTACGACTACAGGAAGTCTTCTGATCTGATGCTCTGCCATCATTTTTGCCGCTTGATAAATATCAAGGTCCGGTTCTGCCGTGACTATATTTGTGCTCATAATATCGGAAACAGTGGTGGAAGCTGGTAGTTTTTCCGCTACACAGCGTATGACAATATCCCGGTCTGTAATCATGCCGAGCAAAGTATCATTCTCCGTGACCGGGACCGCTCCACAATTTTGCTGTTTCATCTTCATTGCTGCATCAGATACTGTATCCGATGGGGCACAGCATTCTACATTGGTGGACATAACATCTTGGATAGATTGATTCAATTTACTAACCTCCATTTCATTTTTCATTGATACTATGTGCAGATATTAGTAGTTTTATGCTGGAAACGTCGATTAAAAGTTCGATACATCCGTAAATTGCATCTAACTTTTAATCGTAATATGATAAAATAAGAAAGTAATGTTGTGATATTAGGAGGTCACTTATGAAGATTGAAGACTTTGATTTTCACGGAAAGCAGATTACACTAGAACACTTGACAAGAATTATGGAAAATAACGGATTTATTCACGGCGGGCAATGGGATTATGAAAGAGTTACCTATGATTATAAAATGCTCGATCAAACGGACAACGCTACGTATTTTATACGCCTACAAGCTTTTGCTGTAAGCGGAGAAATCCCAAAAGATGACGCAACCGTTGAAGTTATGACACCTTTTCTAGGCAGGCATTATTATCCTCATGGCGTTGAGTATGATGAAACGTTTCCTGATAAGATTGTGAGAAAAACGAAACAGAAAATTGAAAGCGTCTATAATGATGTAAAGGATTTTGTTAATTAGGCCGCAGCTACATACGAGAAAGAGCGTCCACAAAAATGAGTAACAGACTGGGAAAAATCAAAAATATCCTTTTAAAGACGAATATTAATTTCTTTGAATGAGAAATTAGTTCATTTGCGCAGTCAAAATACGTAGACTCCTGGTCGATTAAAACCTGCCACTTCCTGTGTGGCCGACATCGACCCTGGCACTCGAAATGCGAAGCGTTTTGACGGAGGCATATGTTGAAAACTCATAATTAACAAACAATCCAGACAGATTCAGTTGAATCGTCTGGATTTTGCCATAAATTATTTACTTTTTCCCAGCCACTCACTATTGGTACACCACTGAGGCAAACGTCTGTTTATTCTTTCCAATTCATATTATAATATAGATAAATACAGTAAGGTTGGCTTGAAAGGAGTCTGCATTTGTCTACCCTATTCAATAAAAAAACAATCATCCGGCTGCTTTCAGTGATTCTGATTATTGCAGCTGCCTATTACATACTTCCCGTTTCCGGACCTATAATACTTGCTTTCCTGACTGCCCTAATTTTATCACCGCTCGTCCGCTTCATTATGGACAAAACGAAAATGCAGCGTGCACTTGCTGTTACGATAGTGTTTACTCTGTTTTTATGCGGCATTGGTTTCACAGGATATATACTAATAACGCAGGTTGTCACCCAGGTGATTTATTTTATAGAAAATCTCCCTATTTATATAACGGAATTAAATCGTGTCGTGTTTCACTGGCAGAATCAGATAAATGAGCTTTATGAAAATTTAAACCTGCCGCAGGACGCTATAAATGAAATTAATTCACAAATAACCGATATGCTTGAAAACGTGCGGGACAATATAAGTGATAGGGATATATTAAATGAGATAACTGGTATTGTCGCTTCCATTCCAGGGTACCTTGTAACATTTCTCGTATACTTAATTGCGCTCTTTTTATTTATGATAGACCTGCCCAGACTTCGTAACAAAATGTACTCTTTTATGAAAGAAGAAACAGCTGAAAAATTTCAATTTATGACGTCACGTTTATCCTATGTTATTATTGGGTTTTTTAAGGCGCAATTTTTAGTCAGCATACTTATATTTATCGTTACATTAATTGGACTCTATATTTTCGTGCCCGAAGTCGCGCTCATCATGTCAATTGTCATCTGGCTGGTAGATTTAATACCGATAATTGGATCCATTATCATTTTGTCGCCTTGGGCAATTTATTATTTTCTCGTCGGAAACACACTGCTTGGAACTCAGCTTATTATACTGGCCGCTATTCTGCTGATTATCCGGCGAACCGTGGAGCCAAAGGTAATGGGACACCATATTGGGCTCTCTCCGCTTGCCACTTTAATTTCACTGTATATCGGTCTGACCCTGCTTGGAATTATAGGTTTTATCGTCGGGCCTCTCACGGTTATTGCCTTCAGCACAGCGCGTGAAGCAGGCTTAATCAAATTGAACTTCAAAATATAAGAAAGAGGCTGGCACCAAAATAGCCTTTTGAAAGACGAATATTAAATCCTTTGAATGAGAAAACAGATTCAATGCTTATTCAAAATGCGAAGACTCCTGGTTGATAAAAACCGGCCACGTCCTGTGGCCAACATCGACACTAGCACGTCCTGTGCGTCGTGGGAATAGTGTGTGGAATAAACACCCTAGGCAGTGTTAACTGTGGAGGAAGCTGAATTAGTTGAAGACATGCCCCACGGAAAGCCTCCGCCTGCAGGGATGATATCAACTAATTCTATACTTTCTTATTCTTAAAAAAATACCATGGTCCCCATCTAGAGGGATGGCATCCATGGTATTTTACGTTAAGGGCTTTTGATAATGCCCCTCTCTTTTATCACTGAAGCCTTAATAATAGGGGGAAATCATCAAATACACGACCACACCCGTAATACTCACATACAGCCAGAGCGGCATCGTCCACCTGGCGATTTTGCGATGACGCTCCACTTGATTTGCCTGACCGCGTAAAAAAGTCATTATCGCAAGTGGGACAATTATCGCAGCCAATACAATGTGTGAGATTAAAATAAAGTAGTAAACACCGGCAAGGAGCCCTGTACCTCCATAAGAGGTCGATTCTGCCAAATAATGATATGTGAGATACGTTACGAGAAACAACGCTGTTGACGTAAAAGCAGCGTAAATAAAGCGGCGGTGCATTTTTACATTTTTTCTTAATATAAAATACAAAGCAGATAGGAGGAAAACTGTCGTAAAGCTGTTAAAGATGGCATTCATCATCGGAAGGATCGTTAATTCAAACCCGACCTCCCCGTCAAAGCCCTCCATAAAAATTAATGCAGTCACAAGTCCATTTATAATAACGGAAAGTGTCACAACTATCATGACATGTTTCTTATTCTGCTTTTGTTCGAATGAGCCTGCTGATTGAGACATAAAGCTCCTCCTTTCCGAATTTCAACATCATAGCTTTCTCTTTCTTTCCAATTATACATAAAGAATCAGCTTTGTGCTCCATATGCCTCTAACAATCAGGTGAACAAAAATGTGAATTGGAATCTCAATTAACTTCGGCCAATTAACTCGGATTTGGCTTATCGCTAAGGCAAACTTGAGGATGTCATAGTTCTTAAAAGATAAAGACATCTAAAGTAATAAACGAAACGCTTCCGACTATCAAGTTTTTGATAATCGAAAGCGTTATTTTTGCTCTTATGAGACCTATCTCTCTCCGCCTCTAACAAATTTTAATACTTCGTTACACTGAGCAGAAGGGTTAATGCAATAATTGCCGGTGTAGACAAAACTACCCCTGAAACAATAAACGCATTGGCCCATTCGTGGTTTTTATCCTTCAAATGCATAAAATAAAACAATTGTAGGAAAAACTGAATGACCGCAAGCAGCAGAATAAACGGAATGGTAAAGCCCGGTTCAATCATTTCCGTCGCAACCGCGATAAAGGAAAGCAGTGTCAGAAAAATCATAAAGGCAAAAGATGTTATCTGAATTCGTTTTTCCTTGTTCAGCTTTGCAATTTCTTCTTTCGTCATTGAACTTTTCGAAAACGGTTTAGAAAGATCATCTGACATTTTTATGCGCCCCCTATACTCATAAGGTATACTACCGTGAAGATAAATACCCAGACAACGTCAATAAAGTGCCAATACAAGCTTGCTACATAAAATTTAGGTGCATTTGTCAGTGTGATGCCGGCGCGGCTGTACCGGATCAGAAGCGTTGATATCCAGCAGAGGCCAAATAACACGTGGGCACCGTGCAGTCCTACAAGCGTATAAAAGGAAGAAGCAAAGGCACTTGTAGTATACCCAAGTTCTCCATGATGAACATACTCATAGAACTCGTATATTTCAAATCCAAGAAAGCCGACACCTAATACGACAGTAACTACCATCCAAATCATCATGGCTTTAAACTGGTTTTTCTTCATCGCAAACATCGCAAGAACACTTGTCAGGGAGCTGGTTAAAAGCAACATTGTCATGACAAAAACGAGCGGCAGGGCGAACAGCTCTTCCGCTGATGGCCCGCTGCCTGTCCCGTCTCTTAAGCCGAGAAACGTTCCAAAGAAAGTGGCAAACATGATTGTCTCCCCGCCAAGAAAGACCCAGAATCCTAAAAATTTGTTCTTCCCTTCTAGGGTCGCTCTTTCCGGGTGCGACGGAAGTCCTTTTGATAAATCAACCGAACCTGCCATATCAGCTTACCTCCTTCTCGATCTGTTTTACTCGTTCAAGAGGTATATGATAGCCATGGTCCTCTTTGATGGAACGAAGAAGCATTGAACCAAATGTGATAACAACGCCTGCGCCTATTACTATAAATGGCGGCATAATGGCATTTTCCATATTGATCATAATCATGCCGAATCCCCAGATAAACATTCCGAGTCCAATCATAAACGGTAATATTGACCCGTTCGGCATATGAATATCTGCCAGCGGTTCAGCTGGTTTCATTTTTGCATCCCCGTGAACTTTTTCATAAAACCACGGATCAAGGGATCTTACCTGAGGCGTCTGTGCAAAGTTGTACTCAGGCACTGGAGTAGGTAGAGACCATTCTAAAGTCCGCGCGTCCCACGGATCGCTTACAGTAATTCTTTCCGAAGTATAGGCGGAATAAACTACATTTATTACTAATACGAGAATTCCAAGCCCCATAATATAAGAACCAATGGATGAAATCATATTCATCGTTTCCATGCCCTGACCTTCCAGGTACGTATAAACCCGGCGCGGCATGCCGATCAAACCGAGAATGTGCTGGATAAAAAATGTCATGTGAAAGCCGATAAAATACAGCCAGAACATCGTTTTGCCAAGTGTCTCATTCAGCTTATGACCGAACATTTTAGGATACCAGTAATACGTTCCGGCAAGAAGACCTAAAACAATACCGCCGATAATAATGTAATGGAAGTGGGCCACGACAAAGTACGTATCATGATACAGGTAGTCCACCGGCACCATAGCAAGCATGACGCCGGTCACCCCGCCGAGTACAAACGTCGGTACAAAGGATGACGCACAAAGCATCGCAGTATTAAAGGTGATTTTCCCACCCCACATTGTAAAGAGCCAGTTAAAAATCTTAATTCCGGTCGGGACACCGATCGCCATAGTCGCGATTGCGAATACTGAGTTTGTAATTGGGCCGATTCCTACAGTGAACATATGGTGAACCCAAACCATAAATCCTAAGAATGCGATAATGAGTGTTGCAAATACCATTGCGGTATATCCGAATAATCTCTTTCTCGAGAAAGCAGGGATAACCTCAGATATTATTCCAAATGCCGGAAGCACCAGAATATAAACCTCCGGATGACCGAAAATCCAGAAGATATGCTGCCAGAGCACGGCATTACCTCCGTTGTCCACTGTGAAGAACTGACCGTCGAAAATGCGGTCAAGCATCAGCAGCGCTAAACCAGCAGCAAGAGGCGTGAAAGCGAATACAATAAGGATGGATGCGATTAAACTTGTCCAGCAGAACAGCGGCATGCGCATCATCGTCATTCCAGGTGCTCTCATATTAATAATAGTCACAATAAAGTTAATTGCAGAAACAAGTGTACCGATACCACTGATTTGAAGACCTATAACATAAAAGTCCATCCCAAGGCCGGAGTAATCACCTGTGGAGAGCGGAGCATATGCTGTCCAGCCTGCATCCGGTCCTCCCCCAACAAACCAGCTGACACTCAGGAGCAGACCTCCAAAGAAAAATACCCAGAAGCCGAGTGCATTAATAAAAGGAAATGCCACGTCCCGTGCTCCGATTTGAAGCGGTATCACAAAGTTCATAAAAGCAAACAGCAGCGGTGTCGCTGCGAGGAACAACATGATTGTGCCGTGCATTGAAATCATTTCATTAAATGTCTGCCCAGATAAAAAGTCATTTTCCGGGTACATCAGCTGTATCCGCATAAACAATGCCATAATGCCAGCTTTAACGAAAAACAGCGTACCCGCTACTAAGTAAAGAACAGCAAGTTTTTTATGATCGACTGTTGTCAGCCAATCCCATAAAACACTTTTCTCTTTTTCAGCAGTTGCAGTAGCCACGTGGTTTACCCCCTTTTCGTAAATTTATTCCCTGACGTTTAGAGAATCTAAATATTCCACAATTGCGTCCATATCCTCATCACTCATGTCGGGATATGCCTGCATGTTATTTCCTTGTTTAAATGATTGCGGATCACGGATCCAATCTTCAAGATTTTCCGGTGTGTAATCAATGACACCGGCAATTTTTTCTCTGTCCCCGAAATTACTGAGTGCCGGCCCTTGTGCAGAACCCGGACCTCCGATGGCGTGACAGCCAATACAGCCTTGATCTTCAAAAACTTGGCGGCCTTCCGCTGCTACAGAGCCCTCTTCCGGTTCCGCCGGTTCTTCGGCAGACATTTGTTCAACCCATGCGTCATACTCATCCCGCTCAAGTGCTATTACCTTGAAGTCCATTAATGCGTGGGATGGTCCACAGAGTTCCGCGCATTTTCCTTTGTATGTTCCCGGCTCATCGGCTTCAAGCCAAATTTCATTGTCAACCCCTGGGATATTATCCATTTTGCCCCCGAGAGCTGGAACCCAGAAAGAGTGAATGACATCTTCTGCCGTCAGATTAAACCAGACTTTTTCACCGGCCGGAATATATACTTCATTTCCTGCTGAAAAGCCTTCTTGATAATCAAACTGCCACCAGTATTGATGACCGGTTACGTCAATAACTACTGCGCCTTCTTCTTCTGCTTCCTCAGCGCTTTCGGCATCTCCGCCTTCTTCTCCTTCTTCGCCCTCTTCACCACTTGAACCGGAGGACTCCGGTGCAGATTCAGCCATATAGTATGTACCGGCAATTGTAGGAACGGCCAGAATGATAAGCAGAAAAACAGGAATAATGGTCCATGTCAGTTCAAGGACTTTACTGCCTTCCACCTGTTCAGGAAGCTCATCATCATCAGGCTTTCTTCTGAATTTTACGACAGCAATGAAATACAACGTGAATACAACAATAACAACAATAGCCATTACATATAAGCTGAGAATCATGTTATCAAGGATCCACTGAGCCTGAGGGCCCATCGGATCTAATGCACTCAGCCTTTGTTCGCCACACCCTGCCAAAAGCAGGAGCATGGCAGACAAAGGCAGAAAGCGCCAAATGTTTCTGCGTCCTTTCATAAATTCAAACCTCTCTTTCATTTATTATTTTGGGAAAGTATATTTTGTAATTATGGTGTCTCTCCCCTCCATACTCTATATGTGGACAAGAACCATAAGTACAAACAGTATTGTCAGGTAATTCAATGAATAGACAAACATCAGCCTAGCCCATTTAATTTCGTCCTTCATTTTAAAACCTGCGAAACCGAGAGCAAGCCACCCAAGACCAAGGACTGCAGCTATAGTCGTGTAAATTATTCCAAAAGGATACAGAAACAGCGAGATTGGAACAAGAGCCGCCACATAGACCACGATCTGGCGCTTTGTCATCGCAAATCCTGCAACAACGGGAAGCATTGGAATACCGGCAGCTTTGTATTCATGACACCGCTTCATAGCCAGGGCAAGAAAATGCGGGGGCTGCCAAATGAACATGATGGCGAACAAAAGCCATGCATACAGATGCAGTCCGGGATCAATAGCTGCCCAACCGATCAGCGGCGGCACCGCACCGGAAACACTTCCAGCAACAGTGTTCAGCGTTGATACTCTTTTCAGCCACATCGTGTAAATGACAACGTACACAAACAACCCAAAGATTCCAATGACAGCCGGCACCGGATCGACAGCGGCAAGCATCATGATCCCTACAGCTGATTGAATCAGACCGGCGACAAGCACATTTGTCGATTTCAATCTGCCAGTTACCGTAGGTCTTTCCATTGTCCGTTCCATTAAATGATCAATATCACGGTCTATATAATTATTCAGCGTACATCCCCCGGCCATAACGATCCCGGCACCAAGCAGTGTTAAAATAAGAATGTGCAGGTTCTGAATGAGCTGAAAGTCCGTATATACTGAAGCAAGAAAAAGACCAGTAAATGTCGTAATCAGGTTGGAAGAAACGATACCCATCTTCGCAAGCGTCACGTAATCCTTCCAGGATTTCTGCGTATCAGAAGAAGTTACTTCCTCTGCGCCGGCATCCAGGACTTTTGCAGCGTTGATGGCCGTATTGGTCTTATCCATACCTTCACCTCCTTAAAAACTAAACGCAATGTGGCCAATAACTGAGGAATTTATGCGAAAGTTAAAGCCCGTAAGCGTAAGTTCACAGTAAACAGTATTGTACCACAAAACCTTACCCGGAGAGAAATGACAATTTCCCCTCCAAAGTGACACTACAAATATTATAGCTTAAAATGTTTTTTGTTTCATTAGTTTCGCAACTTTCACAGTATCTTCACATTTCTTTATCGCCTCAAAATGTTCATTGCGATAAAATTGACTTTTTTCGCCATTATTCATACCATTAAAAGGGCATTTACTAAATGAATTTCATAAGTCCTGCTGGTGTCATTTGTTGACCGAGTCCGGTTTTCATCGATTATCGAGTTACCGCCTTCTACTTTCTGGTCTTTTAAAGTAGAGGCACTTATGAAATTGATTCTACTTTGTAATTATTTCATGAAATAAAAATAAAGAGGTGAACGTTGTGAATAAGGGATTAAAGCTGTTTGGCCTGTTTACCTCCTTTGGAATGCTGATCGTGCTCCTGCAGGGGGCACTTGTGACAAAAACAGGCTCTGGAGAAGGCTGCGGCGCAACCTGGCCACTATGCTTCGGTGAAGTTATTCCTCAATCTCCTGCACTGGAGACAATTATTGAATACAGCCACCGGCTTTGGTCGGGCTTGATGGGGCTTTTTGTTATTCTTCTGGCTATCTGGTCCTGGAAAAAACTTTCCCATTTACGTGAAACCAATTTTATGTCTTTAATGGCGGTGCTATTTATAATTTTCCAGGGGCTGATGGGAGCCGGAGCGGTGATCTGGGGCAATTCAGATGTAGTACTTGCCCTTCATTTTGGAATTTCAACGATATCATTTGCCGCCGTCGTGCTCTTGAATGTTCTCTCTTTTGAAGATGGCAAATACGGAGTTCCTGCTCCGCGAGTCACAAAAGGATATCGTTCTTATCTTATTTTTGTTCTTCTCTATTGTTACGCAGTGATTTATACCGGCGCTTTTGTGAAGCATGCAGATGCGACCTATGTATGCGGCGGTTTTCCTCTCTGCAATAGTCAATGGCTTCCTGAATTTACTGGCTCATTAGGATATGAAATAAGCATACATGTAGCTCATCGCTTTTTTGCAAGTATTTTATTCTTTTTACTGCTCTTTTTAATGATCTGGACTATCCGCAGCTATAAAGAATTCCGCAGTCTGCTGATCCCGGCTGTTGCCATTTTTGGACTCGTGATCGTGCAGATTACGGCCGGAATTTCTATTCTCTATGTGTCTTCTTATTTGACACCAGCACTTTTTCACGCACTAACTATCACAATACTATTTACGCTTCTATGCTATATGACTATGATCATTACCAGAAAACCAGCAGGTTAATCAAAAAACACTGCCGCATTGGAAATCGAATTCCAGCGGCAGTATTTTATTGCTTTTTAAAAGAAGTCGTATATAAAGGGAGTCTGTTCAGGGAGCAGACGGCTGAACTGTGAGATGCTCTCCTCTTCCCCTGTAATTAGTCCTGAATCCACTGCCTGCGATACGTTCAAATAGCCTAAAGTAAGAGCAGATAACGATTGGATTGACATTCTAACACCGTCCACTGCTTTGTTTTTATGTGGTTCAATTGAAATTCTGCCATCCTGGAAGGCGAGCACAAAGCTCCCATCGTTCCAATCACAAAATGAGTCATCAATCACAAGTGTCAATTCCCACTCGCCTTTAAAGGAAAACGGAAATTCCTCCAAAAGCTTTTGTACATCCACTACTCTCGCCATAAAATAACCTTCATTCTCTTCTTTTACTTTCGGGTCAGGAAGCATGAATCGATAGGAATCACCAGCATATGTGTGGATTTCGGCTTCTTCAATCATCGAATCGTGATTGGCGATAAACGCCCACAGCTGATGTTTTGCCTCATTATGAAGTGCCACAAGCTCAAATACCTTCATTTTCAGATTTTTAATTTCATAAATAAGATAACCAGCGTCTTTTCCAGACGAGTCTGAAAACACAGCAATCTGCCCAGTTTTTCTAATAAGAGTATTCTGCTTCCACCATTCTTCATCTCTTGCAATCATTCCGTTAAACAGTTTGGCAAATGGTTCATACACTTCCTGCAGGATCTGCCATTCTTCTTTCGTGATTCGCCTGATCTGACCCTGCTTTAACCCTCTTTTTTCTGGAAGCTGCTCTTTTGTCATTTTCCATGTATATGTATCCGCAAACATTTCCCAGCCAAACTTTCGATAAAAGGAAACGGAAAACGGGTAGAGAAAAGAAAATAAACAGCCACGCTCCCTCATATCCAGTAAGGAAGCCATTAACAGTTCTCTTACAATTCCTCCTCTGCGTGCCTCCGGCCATGTAGCAACACCTGCAACTCCGCACATCTTTACTTTTTTTCCCCCGGCAAAAACCTCAACAGGCAAGAGGTGAAGTTTGGAGAAAAGCTGGCCGTTCTGAACTGCCACCCAAATGTCCTCAGGTTTTATCTGCTTTCTGATTACTTCGATTTTGTCTTCGGTCAACGTGTGCTGAAATGCAAATTGTCCTAATTCCAATGCTTCATCTATCTCTTCGACTTTAAGTTTTCTAAGCTCCATACCGTTAATCTCCTTTGAACATCGCTATCGCTTTTTTTCGCTGCAGAGAATGAGTGACTGCAGGCGCTGGATAATCCTTGCCTATAATGCATTCCGCTTCTTGCTGCTGCCTTTGATTCATTTTCCACGGCTCGTGAATATACTTTTCAGTAACGCACCTTAATTAGGGCACATATTTTTTTATGAATGTGCCATCAGGATCAAATCTTTGACTCTGCCGGACAGGAGAAAACACTCGAAAATACGGTACAGCATCGACACCAGTAGAGGCCGCCCACTGCCAACCTCCTGCATTAGAAGCCGGGTCGTAATCAACCAGCTTTTCTTGAAAATACTTTTCACCGAGCCTCCAGTCCATTAAATAATCCTTGACGAGAAACGACGATGCAATCATTCTGCCGCGGTTATGCAGCCATCCTTCACTGTTCAGCTGACGCATAGCAGCATCGACGATGGGAAAACCGGTCGTTCCCTCCTTCCATTGCTGCAGGTGCTTTTCATTTTTCTCCCAAGTAATGTTTCGATATTGTTCTTTTAATTCCTTCCTTTTTAAATGAGGATGCGCAGCATAAATCATATTATAAAAATCACGCCAAGCCAGTTCACTTATAAAACTTTCTGCCCCTGCTGAGCCCTCCTCCAGTAATGGAGCAATAGCATCATTAATAGTCCTGATAGATATTCTTCCTGTTTTTAAATATGGCGACAGCAGGCTTGTGCCGTCCTCAGCTAATATATCCCGTTTTTCCTCATACTCCTCGGCTATATTCTCTGTAAAAAACTCAAGTCGTTTCATTGCATCTGCTTCAGTCGTCCTGGTCCAGGCTGTTTCTGCCCTCAATAAATAATTTTTAAAGCTGGCCCGCGCTCCGCTGTCGATGAGCTTTTTTTCGGCCTGTCTATTTATCATATCAGGCAGACTGCAGTTGTACGGTGCCATCTTTTCTAGAGTTCTCCACTTTCGATAATAGGGTGTAAATACTTGATAATAACTGTTGTCATCCTTTACAATTTCGTCTGCTGCATGAAAATGAGCATCCTTAAAACTGTAAACTTTCACCTCATTTTTTTCAAACATTTTTTTGATTTTGTGGTCTCGCCTTGCAGCTTCTGGAGTCTCATCTTCATTTAAAAAAAGTGTACTGAGCTTAGGCATCTTTTCGAGAAGCTCGGTAAAAGCCTCCTCTACTTCGCCGTATAACAAGGTGAGATGAATTCCTTTTTCACTGCATTCCTGCTCGAAGCTATTAAGAGATTGAAAAAAATAATCATGATGCGGACACTGTTTCTGTAAAAATTCAGGGTCAATGTGAAAAACAAACATCCAATTATCATCATGTTCAAGCAGATGCTGTTCAAGCTCAAACATCGCCCGGTTGTCATTCAGCCGCAGATCACGGCGGAACCATAATACTGAAGTTTTGTTCATTACTTACTCCTTTAGAACTCTTTATTTATATCACTCCATCCTATACCCCTTTCACTACTCTCTAACAGCCTCCAGAAGAAATCTACCCTATTTCTCCGCCGATCCTCCGGCCACTGCTTCCGCAGTATCCTCAAACAGTACTGGAACAAGCGCCGCGGAAAGCATACGCCTGCAGGGATGAAATCAACAAAATCAATACTTTTTTGTTTTCTAAAAAATACGGAGCTGCATAAGCAGCTCCGTACCAGAATCTTATTATTGATCAAGCTCGATTAGCAAATCTCCTGATTCGATTGCGTCTCCATCCTTCACATGAACATTTCTGATTTCTGCGTCAAATGGCGCCTGAACGGTCGTTTCCATCTTCATAGCTTCTGTTATCATCAGATGGTCCCCTTTTGTTACCTTTTCGCCTTTTTTGACTAACGTTTTAATGACGGTACCCGGCATCGTGGCACCAATTTGATTCGGATCTGTTTTATCTACTTTCGGTCGTTCAATTATATTTGTTTTTACATTCTGGTCTTTAATCATAACTTCACGAGGCTGACCATTAAGTTCGAAATAAACAATTCTGTTTCCGTTATCCTGAGGCTTTGAAATCGAAATCAGTTTAACAATCAGAGTTTTTCCCTGCTCAATTTCTACTTCTATTTCTTCCCCAAGCCGCAGACCATAAAAGAAGGTTGGTGTGTCGAGTACTGAGACATCACCGAACTGTTCACGGAATTTCTGAAATTCCATATAGACTTTCGGGTAAAGGGCATACGAAATCATATCATGGCTTGTCACCTGGCGGTCGAGCTGATTATACAGATCTTCTTTGATCTGCTGGAAGTCTGCTGGTTCCATGTTTTCACCAGGACGGTTCGTAATTGCCTCGCGACCTTTTAATATAACGCGCTGTAATTTTTCAGGGAAGCCCTGGTATGGCTGGCCTAAATATCCCTGGAACATTTCAACAACAGAGTCAGGGAAATCAAGGTTCTCGCCCTTTTCATACACATCCTCTTCATTTAAATCGTTTTGAACCATATAAAGCGCCATATCACCAACCACTTTTGAAGATGGGGTTACCTTGACCACATCACCGAACATGTCGTTCACGCGGCGGTACATCTTCTTTACTTCATTCCAGCGGTTACCGAGCCCTACTGCTTTAGCCTGCTGCTGAAGGTTGCTGTATTGTCCTCCAGGCATCTCGTGCATATATACCTCTGAGTGAGGAGCATTCATGCCGCTTTCAAACCCTTTGTAATACTTCCGGGTGTACTCCCAAAATTCACTTAGCTCCTCCATCGCTTTCACATCTATATTCGGCTCCCGGTCGGTACCTTTCACAGCATAATAGAGGGAATTTCCACTCGGCTGAGAAGTGAGACCGGCCATGGATCCAACGGCCACATCCACGATATCTACGCCCGCTTCGATCGCGCGGGTGTATTGAAGAATACCGTTACCGCTCGTATCATGTGTATGCAGATGGATCGGGATGTCAATCGAAGATTTCAGTTCCGAGATTAGCTGATAGGCTGCTTCAGGTTTAAGTACACCAGCCATATCCTTTATACCGAGTATGTGAGCACCTGCTTTCTCCAGCGCCACAGCCATATCTCTATAATATTTCAAGTCATACTTGTCCCGCTTTGGATCAAGAATATCTCCTGTATAGCAGATGGCCGCTTCAGCAATCTTGTTGTTATTGCGGACTTCATCGATTGCAAGCTGCATGCCTTCGAGCCAGTTCAAGGAATCAAATATCCGGAAGACATCAATACCTGCCTCTGCTGATTTTTCCACGAACTCTTTGATGACATTGTCCGGGTAGTTTTTATAGCCTACTGCATTGGAAGCCCTCAACAGCATCTGCAGCAAGACGTTTGGCATTTTCTCACGAAGAACCATGAGACGTTCCCACGGATCCTCATGCAGAAAACGCATAGACACATCAAAGGTCGCTCCACCCCACATTTCCGAAGAAAATAAGTTAGGAAGCATTCTTGCCGTCGGCTCTGCTATTTTCTTAAGATCATTTGTCCTGAAGCGTGTCGCAAGCAGGGATTGGTGGGCGTCACGGAAAGTGGTATCAGTCAGAAGAACTTCATTTTGTTCCTTGACCCACTCAGCCAGCCCTTCCGGTCCTCTTTCATCTAGGATCTGTTTTGTCCCGCTTGGAACTGCCTCACTTTTCTTTACTTTTGGAACACGAGGATTATCAAATATCGGCTTCTTCTCGCCCTCAAGGCCGGGATATCCATTTACAATCGTTTCACCGATAAAGGAAAGCATTTTTGTACCGCGGTCCTTCCGTTTTGGAAAAACAAACAATTCAGGAGAAGAGTCAATAAATGACGTATTATATTTACCTGATAAGAAATCCTCATGCTGAACGACATTTTCAAGAAATGCAATATTTGTTTTAATGCCCCGGATTCTAAATTCACGAAGGTTTCGGAGCATTTTTACCGCTGCTCCTTCAAACGTCAAAGACCAGGTGGAGACTTTTACGAGCAGGGAATCATAATGCGGTGTGATGACTGCACCCTGAAAGCCATTGCCGGCGTCGAGACGGACTCCAAAACCGCCGCTTGACCGGTAAGCCATGATCTTTCCTGTGTCCGGCATAAATTGATTGGCAGGATCCTCGGTTGTTACTCTGGATTGAATCGCATAGCCAAGTGTAAAGATATCCTTTTGCTTTGGAATAGCAAGAGTTCCACCATGCAGCGACTGCCCGTCTGCTACATGAAGCTGCGTCTGAACAATATCAACACCGGTAATCATTTCGGTAATTGTATGCTCTACCTGAATACGTGGGTTTACTTCAATAAAATAAAATTCTCCATCTGGATTTACCAGAAATTCTACGGTACCCGCATTTATATATTTGATTTTTTCAGCGAGCTGAACGGCTGCTTCACAAATTTTTTCGCGGAGATCATCTGATAGTGATACACTAGGTGCGATCTCTACGACTTTCTGGTGGCGTCGTTGAACTGAGCAGTCCCGTTCGTATAAATGAACTATATTTCCCTCTTTGTCACCAAGAATCTGCACTTCAATGTGCTTTGGGTTTTCAATGAATTTTTCGACATACACTTCATCGTTTCCAAAAGAGGACTTTGCCTCTGATTTCGCGCGGTTATAAGATTCCTCTACTTCATCTTCGCTGCGGACAATTCGCATACCTCTGCCGCCGCCGCCAAGAGAGGCTTTTATAATAAATGGAAATCCATGTTCTTCAGAAAATTGTTTGATTTCATCGAGACCATCTACAGGACCGTCACTTCCAGGAATGACTGGAAGGTCTGCACTTATTGCTGTCTCTCTTGCTTTGACCTTATCTCCGAACATCCTTAAATGTTCAGTTCCCGGCCCGATAAAAATAATACCTTCTTCCTCGCAGCGCTGGGCAAATTCAAGGTTTTCAGACAGAAAGCCATAACCTGGATGAATCGCGTCCACGTTATTTATTTTAGCTGTTTCAATAATGCTCTCAATATCAAGGTAAGCATCGATCGGCTTTTTTCCTTCGCCAATCAGATAGGCTTCATCAGCTTTATAGCGGTGAAACGCACCCGTATCCTCTTTGGAATATACTGCTACTGTGCGGATATGTAATTCTGTACACGCACGAAAAATGCGGATCGCTATTTCTCCCCGGTTCGCGACAAGAACCTTTTTAATGTTTTCTAATCCGTTCATGATTATTCCTCCTTGGTATAGTTACTCTCCACTCGTCAGTATGAATCTTGAGCTTATATCTCTTGCTCTGTTATGTTTACTGACAATTCGAAATATATTTTATCATACCATTTCTACATCAACTGTCAAAATTTTTAGAGTGATTCGTTTCAACAATTATTTCTTTACCCACACTTTAAATAGGATAAAACAGGAGAGGAAATGAGTAATTAATATTTATTTATACTTCTCAGCGTGTATCATTTATATAACTGAAGGATAAAAAGTAATTTTGGAGATTATCTCTCATTACGTGGATTATACAATAATCATGTTTCAGTTACGGTGAAAAAAATTATAAAAAAAATCTCTTTGAATGAATTTCATACGTCAATTTCAGAACTAATAATGCGAATATTGACAGGCATTTTCCCTATATCACTCGATTTTCGCTTCAGGTGAACGCTTTCCGTGGGCTTGGCCTTAGCACAGGAGTTCCGATATTTACATGCATGACAGGGAATTCGGCTGCCTTTTCGGCCGATAGCGGAACCAGTGTCCGAAAGGCCAGCTGTGGCTTCTAGAGGACGATTTTTTAGAATCCCTGCGCTGAAGATTCAACATTATTTTCTGATTTTCCGAGTGTAAGCCGCACCATTTAGATTTTTTCACGAAAAAAACCAAGCTACTCATTATGAATAGCCTGGTTTTTATTTTCCTACGGTGGCTTCGTGAAGAGAAGCAAGCCTCCGTTCTAATTCAAAGAGGATCTGTTTGCCAGTTGCCTCATCTATTAAATTTAAACGGATAGCAAAATCAATTTCACGGGACAAGCCAAACATCTGTGTATCCAGAACCTCTTCATAAAGAGGGCACTGGGGCATCGTAAGATTATCCATTTGTACTTCGATCAATTTCCGGATCTTTTCTGCGTCGGCTTTGAGAAGGGCGTATGCTTTTTCGCTATGTTCAGTTGCCGCCTTTACGCTCAAGGTGATCCCTCCTACTAGTTAACTACCTGTATATATCTTAGCGGCTATGAATAAAAAATGCAAGGTAAGACTTGTTAGCAAAATCCTACACTTAAAATATACTCAGCTTTCTTCGTTCTGCGAGTGTTTCTAGTAGTTTTACTCCGCCCGCACTGTTTCCTTTTTCATCCAGCGGAGGACTTACAATGCCAATCCCCGTGCCGTCCGGAAGCGCACTGACAAGTGCTCCTGATATACCACTCTTAGTCGGGATACCTGCTTTGATGGCAAACTCTCCACTTGCGTTATACATGCCGCATGTCACCATGAACGTTTTAACAATTCTTGCGATGCGCGGTGGAATAATCGATCGTCCAGTTGCGGGATCATTTCCGTTTCTTCCAATGACACTTCCGATTTTTGCCAGATCCCTGCAGGTTACACGCAGTGCGCACTGTTTTATATATACTTCAAGAAGCTCCTCCATATTCCCATGAACGACTCCGTGACTTTTCATGTAATGGCACAGCGCCAGGTTTAAATCTGCGTGTTCAAGCTCAGACTGAGCGGTCTCTTCGCAAATATTGATTGAAGTATTCTCGGTAAGCTCATGTACAAATGCCAGCAGCCTTCCCAATTTTTCTTCCGTTGAATTTCCAGCGAGAAGGCTTGTCACTGCCAGCGCTCCTGCATTGATCATAGGGTTCATCGGTCGGGAAGGCCTGCCTTCCTCCAGTGCCTGCAGAGTATAAAATGGATCTCCGGAAGGTTCCATTCCGACTTTTTGAAATACTGCCTCTTCCCCCTTATCCATCAAAGCAAGAGCAAGACTGATAATTTTTGACACACTCTGCAGCGTAAAAGGTTCTTCTACTTCCCCTGCAGTAATCGTTTTCTCACCGTTACAGACAACACAGCCAAACAGCCCGGGATCCGCTTTTTTCAGCGCCGGTATGTAATCAGGTATTTTTCCGTTCCGTGCCGCAAATCTGCATGATTGTACCAGCTGGCGGAGCTCATGTTCTTCCATCACGATTGCCATGATCCTACTCCTTTTTAATAGGTAGTTTCCACATGTGCTTTCATTCTCATACAGATATAATTTTATGATAGGATAATGGAAGCAAAGTATTTAGATAAAATTGAGTCCTTGTAAGTGCACAGTGATGCCCGCGCCGCACCGAGTCAGGCGCCGCGTAAATAAGGTCTATAAAGGAATTATTTGAGGAGGATGCAAAGTGGAATTTATCGTATTTATTTCCGGACGGGTCCGATATCCAATTACTATTGACCCGACGGTATGGATATTTGACGAAAGAAAAGTGGATCTGACCACTTACTTTGATCAGGACAACAGTGAAGAAGCAGAGCTTGAGCGCTACACGAAAGCAATATCTAAACAATGGGACAAAGAAATTACGGAGGGATCGCAGGCTCCGAAAAAAAATCCTACGAATGAGGTGCGCTCTAAAAAAGAACAGTTGATTCACGGCACCTTTGGGATACCGTTCCGACCTTTTATAGAAAATGCGGAACCTGAAGACGGGGCGGAAAAGGTAGTCATTCAGACTTCTGAAGGAGCGGAGCATATCGTCGCGCTGGAGCAGGCAAAAAGGTTTATAATTGGCTTTTCATATGACGGCCAGCCTCTCCGTGAAACTGGACCGATTCACGTATACAATGGTGATGGGAGCGACAGAGAAAATCCGATTCGATTTGTAACAGGATTTAAATTAGCATAGAGAACAGTCAGAGGTAACACTAAATACAGCCCGTGACTAAATACCTCTCGACCAAGTCCTGTTGCCAACATCGACACTAGCACGTCCGGTGCGTCGAGGAACAGCACGAGTCTCAAGACTCCACAGGCAGTGTTCTTTCTGCCGAGGAGGCTTGAGCCGTTCCCGTGGAAAACGAAGCGTTTTGACGGAGCACATATTGAAAACCCATAATGAACAGATAATCCAGACAGATTCATTAGAATCGTCTGGATTTTGCAATAAATAATTTACTTTTGTCCCAGCCTCTCACTTATTTTGGTGTGAATTTGACCACCAGTGCGGGAGCTGAACCATCAGAGGCTGTTGAGCCGGCTCATTTCTTATAATAAATCTGCTGCCAACTGGGCAAGGCCGGAGCGCTCTCCCTTTTCAAGCTTTACATGCCCGCTGATTGCTTGATCTTTAAAAGTTTCCACAATATAGGCGAGACCATTATTTAATTCATCGAGATACGGGTGGTCAATCTGTGCCGGGTCCCCCATGAGGACTATTTTACTACCTTCCCCTACTCTTGTTAAAATGGTCTTCACTTCGTGTTTTGTTAAATTTTGTGCTTCGTCAATAATAATAAACTGGTCCGGTATGCTTCGGCCGCGGATATAGGTCAGTGCTTCTACTTGAATAGATCCCATCCCGGCAAGAATTTGATCAAGCTCTCCCGGTTTATTTGCATTAAACAGATACTCTAGATTATCATAAACCGGCTGCATCCAGGGGCGCAGTTTTTCTTCTTTTTCTCCGGGCAGATAGCCGATATCCTTTCCCATTGGAACGACTGGCCTTGCCACTAAAAGCTTATTATACCGGCCCATATCCTCCGTCTGCAAAAGCCCGGCAGCCAGAGACAGTAGTGTTTTTCCCGTGCCGGCTTTTCCCGTCAGTGTGACGAGCGGGATGTCTTCACGCAGAAGCAGTTCGATGGCCATTTTTTGCTCTACATTTCTCGGCTTGATGCCCCAGACATGCTCAGGGTCGGTTACGAACGGCTTGACCATTTTTCCGGTTTTGTCGACCTTGGCAAGAGCAGATGAAGACCCTCCCAGTGCATCCTTCATAATGACAAATTGATGAGGATAAAGCCTTTCCTTCCCAAGTTCCATGACTGGAAGTTCATGCTGCTTATAATAATTATTCATGACATCCGGAGTGACCTCCAGCTGAAGTCTTCCTTTATAAATATTATCGTATTCAGTGACACGGTCGCTTAAAAAATCCTCTGCGTGGATGCCCAGTGCATCTGCTTTGACACGGACGAGCCCGTCCTTACTGACAATGATTACTTTTTTGGGATTTTCTCTGCCTTCCTGTTCTTTTTGCAGGTTCATTGCAACGGCCAGGATGCGGTTGTCATTTGTCATCTCCATAAATGTTTCTTTTAAATAGTGATAGGAGCGGTGATTTAATTCCACTCTCACCGTTCCACCGTCTTTGAGAACAACTCCTTCGTGAAGTTTACCTAGATGACGGAGTCCATCTAATATTTTTGCCGTTTGCCGTGCATTTCGGCCAATTTCATCCATATATCTCTTTTTACTGTCCATTTCTTCTAGTACTACGGCAGGTATGACGACTTCATTGTCTTCAAAATGAAAGATCGCCCGGGGATCCTGCAGGAGAACATTTGTGTCTATCACATATATTTTTGTCAAAGGATTTCCCCCTATTTTCCGCATAAGCTCTCTCTAAGCTTGTTCTATAGAAAGTGCTGGTACGGAGAATAAAATAAATACTGCTTTCTTTTTCTTATGCGTAAGGAAGATGGATATTGCGTAATTGTGGCTTACTTTTATAAATTGATGAAAGAACCCAGAAAAAATGGGCTTCCAGGTGACAATCCCGGACTAAGCCCTTTTTAACGCATTCATAACTTGACTATCCAGTTTTGCCGCTGCTTCAGCGTCATACATTTTTTCGTAATCAGGCTCTGCGGTCATTTTGCCGCCATAAAACATAATATCGCGCACTTCAATGACTTCGGTCTCAATTAATGCAAGCTTAATCGGAACATCAGACATTTTTTCTTCAAATATTCTTCCCCTGCCGGAAATGGCATAGGTAGATCCTTTACAGATTACCGTTAGTACAATCTGGTCATTCGCCTTAATGTCTTCCACAAGTCTTGAGCGGTTATCGATGGAAAATCGTATCTGCTTATCACCAATGGCATACACCCAGGAAATTGCCCGGACTGCCGGACCGCCTGTTTCATGATCTACAGTAGATACCGCGACATACCTTTCCTGCTGCAAATATGTCTGCAGCTCCGTACTTAATGAAGTTTCTACTCTGTTTGCCATGTCCTGACCTCCTGTCCCGTAACTTTAAAGCCCAAAGCTGCCTGGTTCTTATGACAGCTCTTATTTAAATAATACGACATAATACCGTAAAAATCCTTTCCCCATATTTATTTTTTCTATTTTTGTCCCCATTCATACGTTACATTTAACATGTTATACTAAAATGGCATGTTCGCCCTATGTGACATTGGAGTGTGAAAACAATGAAGGTAAAATGTGTCATTTGTGATACTATTAATGATTTAAATGATCGATCCCCCCAGGCAAAGAAGCTTCGTAATCGTCCAATTCACACTTATATGTGTGAGGAATGCGAAGAACGAATTAAAGTACGAACCCAGGAAAGAAGGGATACCGGGCACTTTCATCTTTACCGGGATCCGAAAAAAGACGATGACTGGTAAAGAATAAGTCCTTTAATACCTGATATAGAAGAGCCCTGGCGTGCAGCCGGGCTCTTTTTATATTGTGTCCTTTATCCAGCGGTCCACCCCGCCTTCGCAAGAACATCAGCAAAAGTTACTGCGTCCGTTTTCAGGGGTTTCCTCCATTCCGGAAGGAAATTCCGAATCAATGACTGCCCCCCTGCGACGCTCCATAATGAAAAATTCTCTTCCTGCCACCGTTGAGTCCTCACAATACAAATACGGCCTGGGTGCCAGTGGAAATAAGGGATGCAGCGCCTTGAGAACCTCACTTTCCCTTTTCATATTATGTGCTTTTTCTGCCACTGGACCGAGTGGCGGCCTCCTGAGAACAGCTTCCCAGGAGCCTTTCTTCAGAAGGTAGGTTAAATTAGAATGTCCGGATGGAAATTGCTCAATAGTTAGTGGATCTTCTGGTAGATCATTCAGGTGATTGTGAAGAAAATTTTCAAGCCGTGATACATTCAGCTCCTCCCCTTTGCGTACAGCAATGGTTTCGGGAGATTGACTATTCATTATTTGAAACCTCCAATGTATCCTCCTTCATGTCTTCCAGCTTTTTTCTCATATCATGCGGAATCTTTTCTGACTTCTCATTTTCAAAATTAAAATGAACGATGACTGCTTTTGCCTTTGCAATTAATCCTCTTTCACTTGAAATCTCATGAGACAGTTCAAAACTCGAATTTCCGATTTGAGTTACTGTTGTTTTAATGTGCAGCGTTTCATCAAAATATGCCTGCTGGATATAGTCGCACGTGGTAGAAGCAAGAATAAACGGCCAGTCACTAATTTCCATGCTCGAGCCGAGTTGCCTGAAACATTCGACTCTTGCTTCTTCAAGGTAAATAAAATAACTGATGTTACTAACGTGGCCCAGACCATCCGTTTCAAATACTCTGACCTTTACCTTCCATTCATGTGCCATTATTATGTCCCCTTTTTAATTATGCTTAAAGGAAGGATTTCTCTTTTCGAAAAATGCCTGAACCCCTTCTTGTATATCCTCTGTTTGAAATACCTCCACAAATAAATCCATTTCCTGTTTAATGCCTTCGTCTAAAGGCAGCTGCAAACCATCGTCAACTGACTTCTTAATCCTCGAAAGAGCCTCAAGTGATTGAGAGGTTATATGCGATGCCGCCTGAATGGCCATCTCCATTCCTTCTCCCTTTGGTACAACTTTGTTTACCAGACCTATTCGTTCAGCTTCCTCTGCATCCACCGGCTCTCCGCCAAACATCATCTCTTTAGCTTTCGCCGGGCCGATCAGCCTTGGCAGCCGCTGCGTGCCGCCGCCCCCTGGAAATAAACCAAGCTTCACCTCCGGAAGTCCAATCTCGGCATGCTCCTCTGCAATCCTCATATCGCATGCTAACGCAAGTTCACAGCCCCCGCCGAAGGTCATGCCGTTCAGCACGGCGATGGTTGGTTTGGGGAGAGATGCAAAATCGTTTAACATTTCATGAGTTTTCATTATTTCCTTTTTCATCTCCGGATTACCCATTAATTGAGGAAATTCTTTTATATCTGCTCCGGCAATAAACGCTTTTTCTCCCGCCCCTGTCAGAATTACACATATAACCTCTCGATCTCGGCGCAGGTCAAATGATATTTCTGCAAGTTCCTTCTGTACTTGTTTGTTCATCACATTTAAGGGAGGGTTAGAGATGGTTATAACTGCTACTCCATTTTCCTTTTCAGCGGTAACAAGTTGATTTTTCATTCAATGGCCTCCTTCAGTGGAATAGTTATACCAGCCTTTTCCCGTTTTTCTTCCGAGCTCCCCGGCTTTCACCTTCTTTTCAATAGATGGGGCAGGTTTATCAGCTGGGTCTCCTGTTTCATAATAGAGCTGCATATTAGCGTCATACATAACGTCAATACCCGACAAATCAGCAAGCGCAAACGGACCGATGGGATGATTTAATGCTTTTTCACAAATCAAGTCAATATCTTTAAAGTCAGCATAGCCTTCCTCGTAAAGAAACATCGCTTCTTTGGAGAGTGCAAACAAAATCCGGTTAGCTATAAATCCATAGATTTCTTTTTGCAGCAGTACTCCGGTCCGCCCGATCCGTTCACATATTCCCATCGCAAGCTGGGCAGTCTCTTCTGATGTCTGTGCACTTTTTACCACTTCGACACAATCCATAATCAGCGGAGGGAAAAAGAAGTGCATATTGCATATTTTCTCAGGACGTGATGCTGCTTCTGCTATTTTTGAATTAACAATCGTTGAACTGTTCGAAGCAAACACGGCTTCCGGAGGGGCATGTTTCTCAAGTTTTCGAAATACTTCTTTTTTTATATCAAGCCTTTCAATGACTGCTTCGATCACAAAATCTGTCTGCTGTACTGCCTGCTGGAAATCTGTAGTCAAATGAAGGTGGGAAAATGCTGTTTCCATTTCATTTTCAGTAATTTTTGATTTTTTGACCCAGCGGTTCATCAACTCCTGCAGCTTTAACTCTGCCTGTTGAAGGGCATCTTTGTTAATATCCTGGAGTGTCGTATTTATCCCTGCAAGTGCACAAAGCATCGCAATTTGGTGACCCATTGATCCTGCTCCAATGATTGTTATTTTCTTTACATCTGCTGCTTTCAATGCTCTGCCTCCCCATTAATTTTTATTTAAATAATTCAGGTATTGATCCCTTCGAGAATCATGTTGACGTAGATCTGTGCAATCTCTATATCTGATTTTTCACCGTCGGGATGAAACCACTGATACGTCCAGTTACAAGAACCGAGAATGCCGAGCGTAACAATATCAGCCTCGAGGTCTTTTCTGAACTCTCCAGCTTTGATTCCTTCAACTATCACTTGTTTCATTCCTAAGCGTATCTGATCTCGTTTTGGGCGGACTTCCTCTAGATGCTTATCACTCAAATGTCGGATTTCTCGAAAAAATACGCGTGCGCTCCTCCCCTGTGGAGCAATATTTGATATAAGCATGTGTACAAGTCTTTCAAGTTTTTTTCTGCTGCTAGCCGGGCAGTTCATAATGTGCTTCTGTTCTTTTAATAAATGGTCAATATACCTGCTGTGAATCGTCATGAGCACCTGTTCTTTGCTTGTGAAATAATAATAAAAAGTCCCTTTCGTTACATCAAGACGATCTGTAATTTCTTGAATGGACGTTTCAGTGAAGCCTTGTTCTTCAAAAAGGGCAATACTAGCTTTCAATATTTCTTCTTTCATGATTTGTCTCCTCAGGCTCTTTTCATTGTTTCTACGCTAATTCTAATCTTGAAACCCAGTTATCTGTACATTCGGGATTTCTACCAGGATATTGCTTTCTCCATGGACGATTCATTGCAGGAATTCCTCCTCGAAAATCAATATCTATAAAGCATTCATACCACCGTCCACTGCCAAAATTTCACCGGTCACGTAATCGGATGCTGCAGATGCCAGAAACAAAGCTGCACCCATCATATCCTCCTCCCCTCCAAAGCGTCGAAGAGGGGTACGGTCGATGATCATATCCCCTCCCATTTCCAGTACACCTTCTGACATTTTAGTCGGGAAAAATCCAGGGGCTATGGCATTAACATGCACATTATCCGGTCCCCATTTTGCAGCGAGATCTTTTGTCAGTGTAACAATGGCGCCTTTGCTCGTATTATATCCCACCGCATCGAGAAATCGAGGATCCGCTCCATTCAAACCAGCCACAGACGTAATATTAATAATTTTCCCTGATTTTTGATCGACCATATGCTTTCCAGCAGCCTTCGCCATGAGAAAAGCGCCAGTAACATTTACGTTCATCACCTTCTGCCAGGCTTCCAGCGGCATTTCAAGTGCTGGTGCCCCCCAGGAAGACCCGCTGTTGTTTACGAGAATATCGATGCTTTGAAAAGCTTCCAGTGTTTCCTTCACTACCCGGTGGACCTGTTCTTCATCGGTCACGTCACACGGAAGCGCAAGAACGTTTCCCCCTTTTTCAGCTATTTCTTCTGCCGCTTCCTCACAGGCCTGGACTTTCCGAGAACAAATCACTACGTTTGCCCCAGCTTCAGAATATGCCTGAGCTATTTGTCTGCCTAATCCACGGCCTCCCCCTGTCACAATCGCTGTCTTTCCTTCTAAACTGAAAAGTTTCTGAAAAATACTCATTTTTTCCTCCTTTTGAAATGTTAAAGTCCTCAATTTATTGATACAGCTCTGCTTCTCTTAAAGCTGCCTGATTACGCAGCTCAAGTTTTGCTACGGCCCGGCGGTGCACTTCATCTGGGCCGTCTGCAAGTCTTAGGGTCCGGATTGCCGCATAGCTTGCTGCAAGAGGGAAATCTTCACTTACTCCCGCCGCCCCCAGAGCTTGAATTGCACGGTCAATTACCTTTAATGCCATGCTCGGAGCCACAACCTTTATCATGGCAATTTCTTTGCGTGCTTCTTTATTACCTGCTTTGTCCATCCTATCTGCAGCTTTTAACACGAGAAGCCGAGCCTGTTCAATCTCGATTCTAGAATCAGCGATCCATTCCCGGATCACACCCTGACTCGAAAGTTTCTTAGCGAATGCCGTCCTTTCTTCCACACGTTCACACAGGATTTCCAAGGCTCGCTCAGCGGCGCCGATGGTTCTCATACAGTGATGAATTCTGCCTGGCCCGAGCCGCCCCTGGGCAATTTCAAAGCCTCGCCCTTCTCCCAGGAGTATATTTTCCTTTGGCACTCTGACATTAGTAAATGTAATTTCTGCATGCCCATGCGGTGCATCATCATAGCCAAATACCGGAAGCATCCGCTCTACTTTCACACCTGCAGTATTCATTGGAACTAAAATCATTGACTGCTGCCTGTGCCGTACTGCCTCTGGATCCGTTTTGCCCATAAAAATAAGTATTTCACAGCGAGGGTCTCCTGCCCCTGACGACCACCATTTGCGGCCGTTCAGAACGTATTCATTTCCATCCTTTTGTATGGAAGATTCAATATTAGCAGCATCCGAAGAAGCAACCGCCGGTTCTGTCATGCAAAAAGCAGATCGTATGCTCCCTTCTAATAAAGGAGTGAGCCATTTATGTTTCTGCTGCTCCGTTCCGTACCTTTCCAGCACCTCCATGTTTCCGGTGTCCGGAGCATTACAGTTAAATACCTCCGGCGCGATCGAGGAGCGCCCCATAATTTCACAGAGCGGTGCGTATTCTAGGTTGGTCAATCCTCTGCCGCGTTCGCTGTCAGGCAAGAATAGGTTCCAAAGTTCAGCAGTCTTCGCTTTTTCTTTCAAATCTTCCATAACTTCAGGAATGTTGGCAAAACTGTCCAGGCTTCGATTAAGCTGCTGCTTGTAAAGAATTTCATTTGGATAAATATGATCAGTCATGAATGTTGAAAGCTTATCACGCAGATCCTGCACCTTTGCAGAATAAGAAAAGTCCATCTAATCCCTCCAAATAGTAAATACTAACCGGTCGGTATGTTGGTAAGAAAAGAGACCAGCTCCCTTCAATCAATGAAAAAAGCTGGCATTGCCATTACTATATCTTACCTTTTCTGAAAATTCAATGGATTCTGCGTTCTATAAACGGAAGGCGGCGACTCCCGTTGGGGTCAGCGAAGTCTGAAAATCCATTATGACGAAGCTTCGCTGAGGCTGAATTAGTTGAAGACAAGCCCCTCGGAAAGCGTCCGCCTGCAGGGATGAAATCAACAAATGCTTTCTTATTCTTAAAAAAATACCATGGTCACCATCTGCAGGGATGGCGTCCATGGTATTTTTTAAGGGCTTTTGATACAGCCTCTTTCATGTTTTATCCCTGCATGGTTTCCTGCTGGTCGGCTTCGCGCTGCTCTCGTTTATGCTTTCGAAGCCGAACTTTATATATAAGCAGTACAATTCCTGCAGCAATTAGTGATTCTACGACAGCCATACCGACAGCGAAAATAGTTAGTGGAATAGCTCCAATCAACAAGGCAGTATACACTATCACATTTTTTAAAAGCGGAAGTTTCCGCGCGAAGCCGAGATTAAATACGACAACGCACATAATGACGACCGCTGCATACAGCAGAAACATACCAGTAGTAGGGTAGTTATGCACCTGCAGTAGACCTGCCGCCCAGCTTAATTGGTCGCGGCTGATATCAAGGTCATTCACATTTGCGGCTGCGATCACCATGATCCGTTCACCTCATTATATTAACATTTACGTCGTAGGTGAAGCTTCTGCATTTTTCTTCGCCAGCTTCGCCCGTTTTTCTTCCCGTTCTCTTGTGCTCTTGTCGAGAATTTTTTTACGGAGCCTGATTGATTCCGGAGTGACTTCACAATACTCGTCATCATTTAAATATTCGAGAGCTTCTTCGAGTGTCAAGAGGCGCGGCCTCTTCATCGTTACCGTGCTGTCTTTTGTGGCAGAGCGGACATTTGTCTGTTGTTTTGCTTTTACAATATTGACTGTCAAATCATTGTCACGTGTATGCTCGCCGACAATCATTCCAGCGTAGATTTCTGTCCCCGGCTCAACAAATAAGGTGCCTCGGTCTTCTACCTGCATCATACCATAAGGTGTGGTTTTTCCTGCTTCCATGGAAACGAGCACTCCCTGCCGGCGTCCTCCAACCTGCCCGGCATGAGCGGGCTTATAACCGTCAAAGGTATGGTTGAGAATCCCGTAGCCCTTTGTCTGTGCCATAAACTCAGTTGAATACCCTATCAGCCCACGTGAAGGAACCATAAAGTCCATACGCACCTGACCATCACCTTTGTTCACCATATCGAGCATTTCGCCTTTACGTTCCCCGAGTGATTCCATGATGTTGCCGGTGTAATCCTCCGGAACATCGACCTGCACTCGTTCGACAGGCTCAGAAACGACACCGTCTATTTCTTTAATGATTACTTCCGGTTTGGATACCTGCAGCTCATAGCCTTCCCGGCGCATATTTTCAATTAAAATTGATAAATGGAGCTCACCGCGTCCGGACACAGTCCAAACGTCAGGTGAATTTGTCTGCTCTACACGAAGACTTACATCTGTCTCCAGCTGAGTAAGGAGCCGCTCTTCCAGCTTGCGGCTTGTCACTTTATCTCCTTCCCGGCCTGCAAATGGACTGTTATTTACTAGAAATGTCATTTGCAGTGTTGGTTCATCTATACGAAGAGGCGGAAGCGCCTCCTGATGTTCAGTCGGACAGATGGTTTCCCCAACATTAATATCCTCTATTCCGGCAATCGCAATTAAATCACCAGCTTCTGCTTTATCAATTTCCATTCGTTTTAAACCCATAAACCCGAACAGCTTCGTTACTCTAAAGTTTTTCGTGCTGCCGTCCCGTTTAATGAGTGTTGCCTGATCTCCAGTTTTCAACGTTCCGCGAAAAACACGGCCTACCCCAATCCGTCCAAGGTAATCATTGTAATCAAGCATCGTTACTTGAAATTGGAAAGGATCATCACTGTTATCCACTGGGGCAGGTACATTATTTACAATCATTTCAAACAGCACATTCATGTTGTCATCCTGTTTTTCCGGATTTCTGCTTGCTGTACCGTTAATGGCAGAGGCATATACAACTGGAAAATCAAGCTGATCCTCGTCTGCACCAAGCTCGATAAACAAATCGAGCACTTCATCGACCACTTCCTCCGGTCTTGCCATGTCTCTGTCAATTTTATTAACTACTACAAGAGGTGTCAGCTTCTGTTCCAGCGCTTTTTTCAACACAAATCTGGTCTGCGGCATGCATCCCTCGTACGCATCCACAACAAGCAGGACACCGTCTACCATTTTTAAGATCCGTTCTACTTCTCCTCCAAAATCGGCGTGACCCGGAGTATCCATGATGTTGATACGTTTATCCTCATAGCGTACCGCGGTGTTCTTTGCTAAAATTGTAATACCGCGCTCACGTTCAATGTCATTGCTGTCCATCGCGCGTTCATCCACCTGTTCGTTTTCCCGGAAGGTGCCGGACTGCTTCAAAAGCTCATCCACTAGTGTCGTTTTCCCGTGGTCAACGTGGGCAATGATCGCAATGTTTCTTAAATCTGTTCTTAATTTCATTCTTTCTTAATCTCTCCTATCCTTTACGTGCACTTCCTCAACTAACCAAGTATATCACATATGAATACTTTACACACTTTTTCGAACACTTTTCATTTCTTCCTATTCATTGTACACTTAAATACGAGGAATTAATCTTCACTGGCAGGTGAATCCATGAACCGTGAAAAAGTACTATATCTATTAATAGCTGTCCTAGCCACCCTTTGCATTTCAGCAATCGGTGTTGCCATAGCTGAACGCTCCTGGCTGATCACCGCACTGAGCCTTATCGGAATGTATGCGGCATTTGCTGGAGCACGCAAGCTCCGGAGCCGGCAGGCGTCCGGTCAATAAAAAAACACATGCTCTTCCAGACGGGAGCGCATGTGTTTTTACTTATTTTTCAAAGCCTTCATGGTTGTGTACATAATGAAGCAGCTGCTTATGAAGTTTCGGACGCGCTGCCAAAATGGTATCTTTTTTCAGCATTGACGGTTCTTTTTCATTGAAGTTCGTAACGACCGCTCCCACCTCTTTTAAGAGAACAAGTCCAGCTGCGTAATCCCACGGTGCCAGCCGAAAGCTGATATAGCTGTCAAGACGGCCGCAGGCAAGATAGGCCAGTTCAATAGCAGCGGACCCGAAATTACGGACACTCCGGGATTTTCTAACCATGGTGTGCAATGACTGTTCTCCGTCCCGCTTTTCCCTGGCAAGCCACCTTCCGTTTAAGCCAATGACTGCTTCCGACAGATCCACCTCAGTAACCTGCGGAAGTCTTTCTCCATTTAAATAAGCGCCTTTTCCTTCCTGCGCCATAAACCATTCATCCTGCATGACATTATAAATTAAACCGACTTTGCCGATGCCGTCTTGAACAACGGCAACTGATATGGCGAAATTATATTTCTGGTGGACGAAATTAGTAGTTCCGTCGATCGGGTCAATTATCCATAAAACTCCGTCAGTCGACTCAATGTCCGCTCCTGCTTCCTCTTCGCCCATAACTTTGTGATGCGGATATGTTTTTTCAATATTTTCTGTCAAGAACCTTTCTATTTTAAAATCCATTTCCGTAACCAGATCATTCGGATTAGATTTCGTATCTATCTTCAGTGATTCGTGCAGGGACTGCCTCAGCATTTTTCCCGCTTCATTCATCCAACCTGCCGCTGTGTCCTGTACCTCTTCCCAATTTTCACTCATCGAACCACTCCTGCTGTGTCTGTCTATCCGTCCATTATCGCATAGGCTGGTTTAAAAAACACTTCTTGACAGTTTTTTCAATGATAAGCCTGTAATATTTTTATCATAGAAAGTTATTGACGGCTTTTGTGAAGGACTAAAATAACCTTTCTTAATAATTTTGTCCCTTCATGAAATTACTGGGAAATGCTCATAAATCCAGAGGATTGCAAATATGCTGAGTAAGAAGGCTCGAAATGAGGGATGAAATATGATTCGAGTGGCAGGAAGGCCGTATACCCAAAATGACCTGTTTCCCGGCGGAAGCACTGAAGCAATTATTTTGCAGAGGCTTATGGAAGACTCTGATGTTCATGCCTACCGAAGCATGGATGAATTAATATTTGAAGTGGAACTGCGCCGTCAGATTATTCTTAGTGCCAGAGCTCTGCACGATAGTGATGCAGATTTTGAAGTATTCATTCAATCAAGAGGCAACCCCCGCTACTGGAATGTATCTACGACAGGTGTTTTTCGGCTGCAGCGCGGTGTTCTGCCTGCGGATGCCATTAGGGATATCTTTATGAACAGTTCTCAGTACGGTTTTGAGTGTGCTACGGCTATGGTCATAATTTATTATGATGCCGTATTAAAGCTGCTTGGTGATCGTAAGTTTAATCAAATTTTCCCGGATCTTTATTTGTACAGCTGGCATTTTGATTCAGATCTTGGCATACAAGCGAGAAATTCCACTTTTCATATCCCTGGTGATGTTGTTTATTTTAATAACCCTGATTTTAACTGGAGTACTCCGCAATGGAGAGGAGAAAATGCTATTGTCCTCGAGGATGGAATGTATTATGGACACGGGATTGGCATGAAATCAGCGAGGGAGATGATAAATGAATTAAACCAGAGGCGTAATCCAGGTTCTACAATATCCGCTTATGTAACCACACAGGTGACCTTTCCGAATTTCAAGCATCTCGCACGCATCATGATGATGAGAGCTGATGCAGCACGGAAATTCCAGTACGTTATCATCGAGCACGATGAATGCTCTATTGATTTTGACCGCTACATTAAATATATGCATACGACATACCAGCGGCCCCATCCCTTCCCTCCCCGTTTTTAACGGGAGGGAGGCTCAGGGTCTTCAAGCAATCAATAGGTAATTACAGCAATGCAAAACTAAAAGTGAAGCCCGTTTAATAAATTCTATTTTTATTGCCTGCCCGCTAAAAGGTTGATAAGCCGCTCCACTCCTGAAAGCGGTATAACCACTTTTTAAGGTAGGCATTGTCTTCATATTCCTTGTACTCTGCAGTATATGTCCCATTTTCATTGTTCCAAATTCTATTGAAATAAGCCTCCGTTTCCTGCAAAAATGGTGAGCTGTTGTGACCGCTTACCCTGACATTCGTTTCGAGGTTAAAATTATGAAGGTTTCTCTTCGTAAAATTAGAAGAGCCTCCGATAAACGTCATTTCTTCGCCTCGCTTAGAAATGAAAAATTTCGAATGAAATTGTTCACCATCCGTTTCATACCAGCGAATATCAATGCCTCCTCCAGATTCTTCGATCAGTTCACCGGCAACAGGTCGATTGGGAATACCATTTTTTTCACTGCCGAAGGCATCCTTATTTACATCTAATACGATCTTAATGGAGACTTCTCTTTCCGCTGCTCCTAATAATTCCTGAATTATGTCCCGATCTGACAAATAAAACATTCCCAGTTTCAGTTCATCTCCGGCTTCTGCAGTGGTAATTTCCTCAAGTACATGATTTTTAATTTTCTTTTCCGTAAGGAGCTGCACCTGTTCGTTTTCTTCGTTTCGATCTGACTTCTCTGACGGCGAGACAGCAAAGTCATCAAATAGTTCTTTATCGGCACCCGACATGATCGCTGCTGCTTTTTCAGATGCAAGCAGGTCCTCAAGTATTCCACCTTGGAAAGTCACGGCGATATTTGAATGATGTGCACTTGCGTCATGTGGGTTTGCTGAAGTAACCATCCCTTCGTTTTCTGTAAGAACGGTTTTTCGATGATTTGCTTTAAAATGAAACATACTTAGATACGAGCGGATATTTACATCCGGTGCATCCAGACTAAACACATTTGGAAGCCACCCTTTCTCTGACGTGCCGAACCACTGAAGAAAAGTTCGGTGGATGCCTGAATACAGAGGATTCGAATCCCTCAGCTCAGAGAGATTTGTCATAAAGAGATGAATGTCATTTTCTTCGAGTTCTTTTAAATGATCGGGTAGATATGTTCCATAAAACGTATTTATTGGATCGGTAAGAAATATAATTTCCATTTCGGGATTCTGCTGTTTTTTTTCAATTAAGATATCAGATAACTGCTTTGATAAGGCCGGGAATTCCATCGATCGGTCATAGTCATCATTGAATAGAAACATATCAAGAAAAATGAACTCCTCCGCGTCTTCAATCATTTGAAACAACCGTTCAAATATTTCCTGCTCCTGCAGGGCACTGCCGTTTTCTGCTTCATAGGTTACATCATAAATAAACTCCAGCCCATCCGCCTCATGAACATCGCCTTCATATGAAATCCCTGGCGGCAATGGCTTCACATAGTGGTACACGGAAACTGAAAGAACCACTAGAACTGCTGCAAGAAGATATGGGCCGGGCCGACGCAGAATCGGTTTTTTATCCGGTGTCATTTTCGTTATCAAGTCACTATTCATAAGCACTTCCTCCAAGTTTCTCTCATTAGAAATTCTACAACTTCTCCGCGTTGTACCATCGGTTACCTTCCACAATTATTAAATTGGATATTTCTGAAATTAATCTTACCCTACCATATCATGACATCTGCACCAATACGTATGCCATATGATAGATTAATGCGTTTTTTGTGAAGTGCTTCACTTTTAATTGTTCCTGGACTCATAAAGAGTTATAGGGATCTGCATCATTTATTCCTGCAGCCAATTCAAATTTTTTATAGCCAAAAAAAGGCCGGGAGCTGCGTAGCAGCTGCCCAACCTTTTCCTATCAAAGAAAAATATATTTAATCTATTTATATCTCTTACACTTCGAGTCTAACTAATTCTTGCCTTAATGCTTCAAGACGCTCTTTACACTGATTCATCAGTTTAAGGTTTTCTTCAAGCATTGCATCGTGCAGACTGACAAGTTCATAGTCAATTTCCAACCGAAGCACCGGAATACGTTCTTCTGCATCTCTTCTTTTAAACGTCTGAATTACTTGTTCCATGCCACCCACCCCTTTTTTAGTCTACATGTCCTGGGTCAACAAGTTGCTGGAGGAAAGAAGTGCCAATTGCGAAATATTCAGATTTTTATGTTTCTGATATTATATCATATGATGTGGTGTTTGCAACAGATACTTTAATTTATAAATTTATATCCGCTTAAGACTAGTCTCAAGCCTATAAACACAATTGTTTGATTTTAATAGCAGGAGAAGGATATCATAAAACTAGATTATTACAATAATTTTTTATAATGATGAAAGGGGCTTTTCGCTTGGCTTTCCAAGGATTTCCAGGATTTTCACAAAAAGACTTTGAAACATTTCAGATCGACGGACTGGAGGATCGAATGGATGCGATCCGCGAAAGAATTCAGCCTAAATTTCAAGAAATAGGCGACTACTTAACCGAAGAGCTTTCCATGAAGCTGCGTAAAGAAATGCATTTACACATTGCCCAGCATGCACGCCGTTCGAAAAATCCACCAAATGACACATGGCTTGGTATTGCCGATGATAAACGAGGCTATAAAAAACACCCTCATTTTCAAGTTGGCCTATTTGATGATCATGTGTTTTTGTGGCTTGCATTTATTTACGAACTGCCGCATAAATCAGAAATTGCTAAGAGCTTTCTTGAGAATCGGAATAAAATCGAAAGACTCCCTAAGAAGTTTGTGATTTCGCCGGATCATATGAATAAGAATGCTTATACTTTGAAGGATACGCAAGGTGAGGATCTCGTTGAGGTGCTTGAACGTTTCAGGGATGTTAAAAAAGGTGAATTTTTGATTGGGCGTCATATAATGCATGATGATCCGCTTCTTCAAGACGGTGAAGCATTTTTACTCGAAGCAAAGAAAACATTTGAAAAGCTGATTCCGTTGTATAGACTTTCGCTGAAAGCTTAGATAAAGGCCAGCCTGGAGCTTTACTGCCCGGGTTGTTTTTCATTGTATGCTGCTTGTCTTATAGAAAGAACAATTTCGTGAATTATCTTACGATATTTATGCTGCCCTCCTTTTTGCCTGAATAAAATGAAAAGATCAGCCCACTGCTGAGCTGATCTTCCTATTCCATTCTTATTTTTTCTCCCGGTTCTGCCTTTCTCGCTTTTTGAACTGTCTTCCAGCAGGAAACGCCTGCCTTATCATCGAATTGTCTGCACCATTGTTTTTCCTCACTTTTTGATGGCACAATTTCTTTGAATCGATTGTAAAGTGCAAGAATGTCCTCCCGGGCAACAGCCTTGTTATGTGCCATTTCAATCGTTTGATAAAAATTTACAACATCAGTTATTTCATCGGTACTCCAATCCATAGATATGGGCATTTGAAGATTTTCTTCCATAATATATCCCTCCTATTCACACCATCGCGACTTCACATTTTCAGCTTCGTTCATCATTCGTTCAAACAACTCTTCGACACGCGGACAGTCTTTTATTCTGCCCATTACCTGCCCTGCCCAACCGAATCCTTTTGAATGATCCCCTTCGTATATATAGGATTTATTCGCTTCTCCACTAATATATTGTTTTAGTTTTTCATATTCAGGTGTTTTTGATTCCACCTCGAGGATTTTATCGGTCCAGCTATTGCTGATTGCTCTTGCCGGCGCTCCGATTGATCGCTTAATAATCACCGTATCATTTTCGGACCCTTCGAGCAGAGCTTGTTTATAAATACTATGTGCATGTATACATTCCTTCGTGGCGATAAATCTTGTTCCCATTTCAATCCCTTCTGCACCGAGAGCCAATGCCGCCATCATGGCTTTACCGTCACCGATCCCACCTGAAGCAATCACAGGAATATCAACGGAATCAACAACCTGTGGAATCAGCACCATTGTTCCGATGTCATCACGCCCGAGATGACCTCCTCCTTCCTGGCCGACTACCATCACCGCATCCGCTCCCAGCTCAGCTGCTTTTTCAGCCTGACGGCGGGCGGCAACAAGTACGAGCTTCTTGACGTTTGTTCCTTTCAGCATATCGATAATCGGTGCCGGGTTACCTCCAGTCATCGATATGACCTCTACTCCTTCTTCAAGTGCTGCTTCCACCATATGCTCAAATGGGCGGCCGTGCTTGCCAATTGCAAAGTTGACTCCGAACGGCTTGTCGGTTTTTTCTTTGACGAGCCTTATTTCTTTCTTTAATGCATCCTCATCCGGCAGAGACATGGCTGTGATTTGACCGAGACCACCGGCATTAGATACGGCAGCAGCTAAATCAGAATAAGCAAGATAAGCAAGTCCTCCTTGAATAATGGGGTATTTAATATGTAATAGCTCTGTTACTCGTGTGTTCATTTTCATTTCCATTCTGCCTCCTTAAACAGCTGCTTTTGTAAGCACTAACAGACTATATATCTCCATAACCTTTTTACTTCGAAATAAAACTGAGTTATCCCTGTTCCCCGAAGCAAAAACAGAAAAAATCTGTTATACTCAAGTTTGTTTTTATTGTGCGGGTGGGTGGGGGCCAGGCCCCTCCAATTTTCCCACAATTGGTTTACATAATTCAATTTAGTGTGTGAGGTGTTTGCTTTTGCTTACTCAATGGGATGCTCCTTTATTTGATGCGTTAAAGAGGCATGCGGCTGCTAAACCAGTTCCTTTCCATATCCCCGGTCATAAAAGTGGAAAAGGGATGAATGAAGAATTCCGCTCCTTCATTGGGGAAAATGCTTTGTCTATTGACCTTATTAATATTGAACCGCTTGATGACCTGCACCATCCTGCCGGCGTGATAGACCAAGCCCAAAAACTCGCAGCGGAAGCATTTGGTGCAGATTATACTTTTTTCTCCGTACAGGGCACGAGCGGAGCTATCATGACGATGATTATGTCTGTATGTGCGCCCGGTGATAAAATCTTAGTCCCACGCAATGTCCACAAATCCATAATGTCTGCAATTATTTTTGCTGGTGCTTCTCCCGTGTTCATTTATCCTGAACTTGATCATGAGCTTGGCATTTCACACGGTATTACACCGGAGGCAGCAGAACGTGCTATGCACCAGCACCCTGATGCCAAGGCTCTGCTCGTGATTAATCCGACATACTTTGGCGTAGCGGCTGATTTAAAAGAAATTGTACGGGTTTCTCATAAAAGAAACATACCTGTACTTGTCGACGAGGCACACGGCGTACACATCCACTTTCATAAAGACTTTCCACTCTCAGCCATGCAGGCTGGTGCGGACCTTGCAGCAACAAGTGTCCATAAGCTTGGTGGTTCTTTAACTCAAAGCTCTGTATTAAATGTAAAAGAAGGGCTCATCCGCGCTTCTCACGTTCAGGCGGTCATGAGTATGCTGACGACGACATCCACTTCATATTTGCTGCTTGCTTCCCTCGACACAGCAAGAAAGCATCTGGCAACAAGAGGTCCAGACCTGCTTGCCAGAACTTCGCTGCTAGCGGAGGAGACGCGCATCCTTATTAATGAAATTGATGGATGTCACTGTCCCGGTGAGGAAATGCTCGATGGTAAAGCAGTCTATGCAGTTGATCCTACAAAACTTATAATTTCTGTGTATCAACTGGGCATTACCGGCTACGAAGCTGAAAAGTGGCTCCGTACTCATTATAATATTGAAGTAGAATTATCGGATTTGTATAACATTCTCTGCATTATTTCATTTGGTGATACAAATAATGAAACCAGCTATTTAATAGAAGCACTCCAAGAGCTTTCTTTAGAAAAAAGAGCTGCCTTCTCCAGTGTTAAGGCACATGCTATCTCACTTCCAGATATTCCAGTTCTTTCTGTATCACCACGTGACGCCTTTTACGCTCCAACGGAAACGATTCCTTACGGTCATTCCGCTGGACGGATAATTGCTGAATTTATCATGATATATCCGCCAGGGATTCCGGTGCTGCTTCCTGGTGAAATCATTACTGAAGAGAATCTCAATTATATTACTGAAAATATTCTGGCCGGTCTCCCCGTCCAAGGCCCGGAAGACCCTACACTTCAATATATAAAAGTAATCAAGGAACACACACCAATTCGATGAATTCTGCTGAGTGTTCACACAGCAGGGCTGAACTTTGCAGAATATTTCATGTATATTCAGATCATAAAAAAAAGCCAGGACCCCGCTTTCGGGGACCCTGGCTTTTCTATCGGTAAATTATTTTTTCGCAATTCTTTTTTCATCACATTTTTTACATGAAGAAGAGTAAAGCGTTGCAACCTTTTCTCCTTCAATATGCTCAATGATCTGGTCACAAGTTTGGCAAACGATCGTTTCCATGTACATCCTCTCCTTTTGTAAGCGTTTTATCAGTCGGCTTATTTAATATAATATTATGACACATTTAAATTGTCAACCTTAAATTGTATAACACATTTATTTTATACCAACTAAAAAAGCTGCCTATTAGCAGCTTCAAGTTGTTGAGAAAGCCTTTTCAACAGCCTCTTTTTATAAAAAGCTGACACATAGACCTGTCAGCTTTCGTACGGTCATTCTTTCACTTGCAATAATTCCAATACGTAAAATGCAACGTCACCATTATGGTATTTATTCTTAGATTGAAGAACGGAAGGCGTTGACTCCGGGTCGATTAAACCGGCCACGTCCTGGGGCCAGCATCGACACTAGCACGTCCTGTGCGTCGCGGGAATAGCTTGAGGAAAAGACTCCGCGGGCAGTGTCAGGTGTCAAGGAGGCTGAGACCAAGCCCACGGGAAGCGGCCTCCTGCAGGGATGAAATCAACACAATCTATATTTTCTTACCTTATGAACAAATAAAATGGCTGGAAAACCACCAATTTTCAAAATATACAAAAACCCACGCTTCATAAAAGCATGGGTTCCCAACAACCTGAATCTGCCTTTTGGCAGTTTTCTATTAATATTGAGTATACAAAGTTGGACCTGGTATAATTTCCTTAAAATATTCAGATAAATGCTTCGTATCTTCATCAGATTCAATTCGGAACGACTTCTTAATAAAAGCTTCATTCTCCGTATCCTCGTGTCCGAGCAGAACTGATCGGCCGGTCTGCATACAGATAACCAGCGGTTTTCCAAAAAACATATCGGTGTAAACAATGCCAAAATCGTAACGGGACTCTTCAGTTGAAAGGCCGACAAAACGAACGCCAGTGGTTTCAAACTCCTCATACAATTTATCAAAAAATTCCATTGAGGCACCTCCTGGTTTGAATATTCTGACTATTATTATACACCTATTAGGCGGTTTCTGCAATTGATCCTCTATATGTCACGAGAATATTAAAATTGAGAAGAAACCGCCCCGATAAAATTACTAATTTCATTTAAAAAGATGAAATCCTCCTCCTGTATAACATAATTATCTGACCTGGTTTCTAACACAAGAACCCCCTGCAGCAATTGTCCATTAAAGAAAGGTACAAATAAAAAGGATTGATCTTTTTTAAAATAAGCTGTTGTTTTCCCCCGCATTGCACAAAGATGAAAAGGACTTTCTGCGATAGTCATTTCACGTTTAAACGGTAATAGACTAACATCCCCTACACTTTCAAAGGTCAGCCACGTGTTTTCAAATATGGCTGAATGGACGCAATAATGCCATCTCTTTTCCAGTGTATGTATGACACCCTCATAAAAGTCGTATAAAGATTTTGAATAATCGTGAGCGAGTCCGACTTCCATCCTCATTTCATCTAACAAATCAGATTTGCTCATGTGTCTGCCCCCTACGTCTAACCTGAAAATTTACTTTAATGACAGCTACTTTCTTTCTTTGCTGCCGCGAAGAGTTGCTGCTGTTCATTATTAATTGTAGAATATCACAGTTTTTTTATTTGAAAAGCACTTCCGGTTTGAAACGTCAATAAAAGTGAAGAAAATATATATTTCGACATCCGTTCCCGAGATTAAACTCATTAAATTATTCATTTTTTTATTAATAAAAAAGAGGCGGTCATTCCGCCCGCCTCGTACATTGCTGATGATTATATAACCGTTCACTTTGAGTCTGTTTCAATTTGGCCAGGATCAATAAATTCATATTTGTTTTCTCTGAAGCCGTCAACCATCTGCGGGAGTGCATCTTTTGTCCATTCACGGTCGTGCATGAGCAGGTTTGCTCCATCGCGGAGGTACTCGGTGTTCACCATGATGTCTGCTAGTGCGTCTGCATCTTGATAGTCAGCCTCCCAGTCATAGCCGTATGTCCAGTTCATGGAAAGCATGCCTTCTTCTTCAACAATTGCAGTAGATTCATCTGAATTAAGACCGAAAGGCGCCCGGAAAAATTCTGGCTTTTCACCAGTGATAGACTCGATTTCTTGATTTAATTGTACTATTTCCTCCCGCTGCTCTTCTTCCGAGGTCTCCGTTAAATTCACATGATTCATCGTATGATTGCCTATATGAAAGCCCATGTCCGAAATTTCTTTGAGCATCTGCTTTCCTTCTTCATCCTGAATAAAATGTCCGTTCACAAAAAATATCGCTGGAACTTCTGCTTCTTTTAAATATTCAGCCATTTCCAGACTGTATGAATCCGGAGCGTCATCAATCGTTACGAGAACAGCGCTGCTTTCGGTTTCTTCGGATGACTCCAGGGAAGCATCCTCCTGTATTTCGTATGTAATAGGTGGTTCTTCCGGCACTTCTTCTTGATTCTTTTGTTTCTCCTCTGATTCTTCTTCAGCTTTTTCTTTTTCATCTTTTACTTCAGCTTCTTGCTGCTTTTCCGGCTCCGCAGACGATGGTTGTGATTGTTCCTCCGCGTCAGCTCCGCAGCCTGCAAGAAGAAGTGCAATTAGCCCTAGTGGTACTAAGTATTTCAAAAAAGACCCCCCAATAATATCTAGATACAAACATATTATATCAAAAATTGTTAAAAAACGGGATAAAAAGTTAAATTCTGTTATGAAACTTTAGTCCTTAATTAATAATAAAATACGTAAGTCTTTTTTAATACCTATTGGTTAGACTATAATAAGATAGAGTATAAAAAAACATGCTGAATTTTTGTTGCGTCTGGACATACACATGTTATAATTGCCTTTGTGGCTTTTTATGGCGAATCTTGTCGTGCAGCAAAATTCGTGAAATAATTGGATTTATCAGGTCTCAAACATAGTAATTGTAAGATCAAAATTTTTTTGAGAAAGGTGGTAATGCCTGAGATGAAAAAATTAACACCCGTTTTTTACATCTCTTTTGTACTAGCACTAATTTTTATTATCTGGGGTGCAATAGCTCCGGACCATATCAGTACTGTTCTTGGAACAATTCAAGGTTATATTTCTGAACAGCTTGGCTGGTTTTATCTATTGTCTGCCACTGCATTTGTTATCTTCGTTTTCTATTTGATATTCAGTCCATATGGAAAAATTAGACTTGGTAAACCTGATGAAAGACCTGAATATAACTATTTCACTTGGTTTGCGTTTTTGTTCACCGCCGGTATGGGAATTGGTCTCGTTTTCTGGGGTGTAGCTGAGCCTCTTTATCATTTTTACGGACCTCCTTCTCAAGAGCCGGAATCAACGGCTGCGGCGGCTGCGGCGATGCGCTACTCGTTCTTCCACTGGGGTTTTCATCCGTGGGCTATTTATGCGGTAGTTGCACTATCACTTGCCTACTTTAAATTTCGCCATGATGCCCCAGGGGTTGTCAGTGCCTCGCTTCGCCCGATCTTTGGAGACAAGGTAGACGGACCGCTCGGAACTGTCATTAATGTCATCGTAGTATTTGCGACCATTTTTGGGGTGGCCACTTCCCTTGGTTTCGGAGCTGCCCAGGTAACCGGAGGTATCAGTTATACCTTTGACTTTATTCCGGATGGCACCGGCACGCAGCTGGTAGTCGTAGCCCTCATTACAGTGCTTTATTTGATTTCGGCCGGCACAGGGTTAAATAAAGGGATACGTATATTAAGCTTAACGAATGTATATTTAGCTGTTGGGCTAATGCTCTTTCTACTCGCTGTCGGACCGACTGTCTTTATTTTAGATGTATTCACTTCTACTTTAGGAGGGTATTTTCAGTACCTGCCGACGATGAGCTTCAACTCCGGGTCATTTAGTACTGACCGGGTCTGGCTGGAAAGCTGGACTATTTTCTATTGGGCGTGGTGGATTGCATGGTCTCCTTTCGTTGGTACGTTTATTGCCCGTGTCTCCCGCGGACGCACGATCCGTGAATTTTTACTAGGGGTACTCGCTGTACCAACTGCTTTTGGCGCCATTTGGTTTTCAGTTTTCGGCGGTACAGGATTGTTCCTCGATTCAGAACTCGGAGGGGCACTTTATGAAACAATGACCAATCGTGGTGACGAATATGCACTATTCAGCCTACTTGATCAGTTTCCGCTCGCTCCAATTATGATTACTCTAGCCATACTTTTGATCGTATCTTTCTTTGTTACTTCTGCAGACTCCGCCACCTTTGTGCTTGGGATGCAGACGACAAATGGAAGCCTGAATCCGCCAACCTCTGTGAAGATGGTATGGGGTATTATTCAATCCTCTGCTGCCGCCGTGCTTCTCTATTTCGGAGGCCTTGCAGGGCTTCAGACAGCGATGATTATAGCTGCCCTGCCGTTTACGGTGATAATGATCCTAATGGTAATTTCAATCTTTAAATCACTTCGAAGTGAAAAGCATATTCTTCAGACCGATCGGGCCGCAGTGCAGGCGGAACGCAACCGGCTACGGGAAGAAAAAGAAAAACTAAAGCGTGAAAAAGAAGAATTGAACCGTCAGGTTAAAGCTGACAAGCGCTCCTAAATATTTAACACCACTCCGGAGTTATCCTCCGGAGCTTTTTTTATAAAGAAAAACTTGATTTATGAACATGTCCAAACGGTAAAAGCCGTATTCATACAAAAAAAGCTGCACCAGCGGTGTTTTCCGCCAATGCAGCTTTATGTGAATCCTGTTTACTTTGTTACGTGTATTGGTGTTCCCATCGCAACCTCAGCTGCTTCCATTGTAATTTCACCAAGTGATGGGTGGGCATGAATAGTCATCGCCAGATCCTCGGCTGTCATTCCGGCTTCAATTGCAAGTCCAACTTCTGCAATCATATCAGAAGCATTCGGTCCTGCGATTTGGGCGCCGATGACAAGATCGTCCTCCTTACGGGTGATGAGCTTCATAAAGCCATCTGCGTTGTTAAGGGAGAGAGCTCTTCCGTTTGCCTGGAAAGGAAATTTCGATGCATTCACGTCATATCCTTCATCCTTCGCCTCTGCCTCAGTATAACCAACTGTCGCAAGCTCCGGATCAGAGAATACGACCATTGGAATGCCGATATAATCAATTTCTGCTGCTTCACCGGAAATAGCTTCTGCCGCTACTTTTCCTTCGTAGGAAGCCTTATGGGCAAGGGCAGGCCCGGCAATAATGTCGCCGATGGCAAAGATATTCTTTACACTTGTACGACATTGCTTATCTACTTTAATAAATCCTTTATCTTCAAGCTCTACCCCAATCTGTTCAAGTCCCATTTCTTCTGTGTTGGGCTTGCGTCCGACAGAAACGAGAACATAGTCTGCTTCGAACGTCTTCTCTTCGCCCTTCACTTCAGCTGTCAGCTTAACGCTGCTGTCTGATTCATCCACCGATTGAGCAAATGCTTCCGTTTCAATGGTGACGCCATTTTTCTTGAGCTTTTTCTGAACGAGCTGAGACATTTGCTTTTCGAAGCCGCCGAGAATCCGCTTTTCTCCTTCGAGAATAGTTACTTCAGAGCCAAGGTTTGCATAGGCACCTGCAAGCTCGACTCCAATGTAGCCGCCGCCGACAACTACAAGCTTTTCAGGTATCTCTTCCAATGCCAATGCTCCAGTGGAATTGATAACACGCTTGCTGTATTTCAAGCTAGGAAGCTCAATTGGTGTTGAGCCTGTAGCAATGATGCAGTTTTTAAATTTGTAAGTCTGCGAGCTGTATTCTTCGCTTGAAACCTTTACCTGGTCAGCATCAGAAAAATAAGCTTCCCCGCGGACTATATTTACTTTATTACCTTTTAATAATCCTTCTACACCGCCGGTCAGCTTCTTCACCACACCGGCTTTCCACTCCTGTACCTTAGAGAAGTCGATGTTTACTTTTTCCGTTGTAATGCCCATATCGCTTCCGCCTTCTTTTGCATCGTGAGCTTTATGTCCCGCTTCAATTAATGCTTTAGACGGGATGCAGCCCACATTCAAGCAGACACCGCCCATGTATTCTCTTTCTACGATCGTTACTTTTTGCCCGAGCTGAGCTGCGCGGATAGCTGCGACATACCCTCCAGGACCGGATCCAATAATGAGTGTGTCTGTTTCTTCTGCAAAATCTCCAACAACCATTCTTTACCCCTCCATTACTAATAATTCTGGATCATTTAATAAGCGCTTCACTTGGTTCAACGCGTTTTGAGCAGTGACTCCGTCTACCAGACGGTGGTCATAACTTAAGGATAAAGCAAGCATAGGGGCAATGACAACTTCGCCATCACGAACGATCGCTTTTTCCTCAATACGTCCAATTCCAAGAATTGCTACTTCCGGATGATTGATAACCGGAGTGAACCATAATCCCTTCGCTGAACCTACATTTGAAATGGTGGAGGTTCCGCCTTTCATTTCTTCGGATGAAAGCTTACCGTCCCGTGCTTTCGTCGCAAGCCCGTTAATTTCATCGGCAAGGCTGAAAATCGATTTGCGGTCTGCTTCTTTCACCACGGGCACGACAAGCCCTTGTTCAGTATCAGCTGCAATACCAATATTATAATAATTTTTGTACACAATTTCCTGATTTTCATCATCAATGGATGCATTTAGTGCAGGATACTTACGCAGTGCAGAGGTCAGTGCTTTTACCACATAAGGAAGATATGTGAGCTTGATCTCCTGCTCTGCTGCAATCGGCTTATATTTCCTGCGGTTTTCCACTAGTTTTGTTACATCCACTTCATCCATGTGAGTGACATGAGGTGCCGTATGCTTAGAGTTAACCATTGCTTTCGCAATAGCTTTGCGGATGCCTTTTAGAGGCACGCGCTCTTCCATGGCTGCTGTATCCTGTGCTGATGCCGGAGTTTGTTTTTCTGGTGCTGCCGTCTCTTCCGGCTGCTGATCGCCTTTATCAGCTGTTTCTGAATCCGCACCGCCTTCAAGGTAAGCTTCAATATCCTCCTTAATTACACGGCCATTTTTCCCGCTTCCTTTTACCTTGCGGATGTTAACATCTTTTTCACGGGCAAATTTTCGGACAGATGGCATTGCAATCACTCGCTTACCGTCATCTTCCTCCGTATCTCCACTTTCCTCTGAAGCGGTCTCCGTACTCTTTGCCTCAGCTTCCTGCTTTTCCTCACTTTTGTCCTCTGTATCTTCTTTTTCTTTCGGCTCTTCTGCTTTTTCTTCTTTGTCTTCGTCCTTATCACTGTTGTCCGAAGAGCTGTCACCGCTGCCATCATCAATTGTCATGATGACGTCGCCGACGACGCACGTTTCGCCTTCTTCTACTTTTACGTCTAACACGGTGCCATCAACCGAAGATGGAATTTCCACTACGGCTTTGTCATTTTGAACCTCACATAGGATATCGTCTTCTTGAACCGTGTCGCCTTTTTTGACAAAAAATTTAACTATTTCCCCTTCATGGATACCTTCACCGATATCTGGAAGTTTAAATTCGTAAGCCACTTATATTGCCTCCTTTAAATACGATTAACCATGAGAAAAGAGACTGAAAAAGAATCCATTACTCTCTTTCAGTCTTTCCCGTGTTTAGAAATTGATGACTGCTTTTGCTTTTTCGATTACATCATTATGGTTTGGAAGCCATACATCTTCAGCAGCAGCAAAAGGAAATACGGTATCAGGAGCAGTGACACGAAGAACCGGTGCTTCTAAATGCAGAATCGCTTCATCGTTAATATCTGCTACAACGTTCGCGCTGACACCTGCTTGTTTTTGTGCTTCCTGTACGACGATGGCACGATTTGTTTTCTTGACCGATTCAAGAACAGTTTCCATATCAATCGGACTTACCGTACGAAGATCTATCACTTCTGCTTCAATTCCCTCTTCCGCGAGCTCGTCTGCCGCTTTTAAGCATGCGTGGACCATGGCTCCGTACGTGACCATCGTAACGTCTTTACCTTCCCTTTTAATGTCTGCCTTCCCGAGTTCAATTGTGTATTCTTCTTCCGGTACTTCTTCCCGGAAGGAACGGTACAGCTTCATGTGCTCTAAGAAAACGACAGGATCGTTGTCACGGATTGCCGAAATCAACAGACCTTTTGCATCGTAAGGAGTAGCAGGTATAACTACTTTTAAACCTGGAGACTGAGCCATTAATCCTTCGAGGTTATCGGCGTGCAGTTCAGGTGTTTTTACGCCGCCGCCAAATGGAGCACGGATCGTAATCGGGGAATGGTAGTGTCCTCCGGAACGGTACCGCATTCTAGCCATCTGACCCGCCACAGAATCCATCGTTTCAAAAACAAAACCAAAAAACTGAATTTCCATTACAGGACGGAAACCTGTCAGTCCCAGACCAATAGCCAGCCCGCCTATTCCAGATTCAGCAAGTGGTGTATCAAATACGCGCTCTTCTCCAAATTCATCCTGCAGACCATCTGTTGCACGGAATACTCCGCCGTTTTTCCCCACGTCTTCACCGAAAACAAGTACTTCTTCGTCGTTTTTCAGCTCATTACGCATTGCATCGGTTATTGCCTGAATCATTGTCATTTGCGCCATAGCTTACTTCGACTCCTTCTCTCTATATTCTTCGAGCTGCTTCTGCAGATTGGCAGGCAGCGTTTCGTTCATGATCTCAATTAAATCTGAAACTTTCTGCTTTGGTGCATTGTCAGCTTCTTTAATAGCAGCTTTAATGTCGTCTTTTGCTTTATCAACGATTTCGTTTTCTTTATCTTCGGACCAGAGTTTTTTCTCCTCCAGGTATTTACGGAAGCGGACAAGTGGATCCTTCTTTTCCCACTCATCATCAAGCTCCGATGTGCGGTAGCGGGTTGGATCGTCCCCTGCCATAGTGTGCGGGCCGTAGCGGTAGCAGAGTGTTTCAATTAAAGTCGGCCCCTCATCATTCAGCGCATTTTCACGCGCATCTTTTGTAGCAGCATATACTGCCAGCACATCCATGCCGTCCACCTGTACTCCATTTATACCGGCAGCCACTGCTTTTTGAGCAATAGTCTTTGCTGCCGACTGCTGTTCCACTGGCACAGAAATCGCAAAGCGATTATTTTGAACAATGAAAATAGCAGGAGCATTGTATGCACCGGCAAAGTTCATTCCTTCGTAGAAATCCCCCTGCGAGGCACCACCGTCTCCTGTGTAAGTAACTGCGACGTTATCTTTATTCTTCCTTTTAAGTCCGAGTGCTACACCGGCTGTCTGCACAATCTGTGCACCGATAATAATTTGAGGCATAAGAACGTTTACTTCTTCCGGAATCTGTCCTCCGTGAAAATGTCCACGTGAATATAGAAAGGCCTGGTAAAGAGGCATTCCGTGCCATACAATCTGCGGGACATCACGATACCCTGGCAGAATCCAGTCTTCTTTTTCCAGCGCATAGTGAGAACCGATCATTGAAGCTTCCTGCCCTGCCACTGGCGCATAGAATCCAAGACGTCCCTGGCGGTTCAAGGAGATCGCACGTTGATCCCATATGCGTGTATACACCATTCTTTCCATCATTTCCGTTAGCTCTTCATCTGACAGATCAGGAAGCGCTTCTTTATTAACAACTTTCCCGTCTTCATTTAAGATTTGAAACATTTCAAAGTGACCTTCTACTTTTTCCATTTCTTTCGTAGCCACAAATGTTCACCTCTTCCTTTCTTTCCTTTAAATAGAATTGCACAGCCTGCAATTACCTATAGAAAAGTACCCACACGCCCAAAAATAAAAGAACGCAGCATCATGCGCCCTCTTTAAAAAGGGTGGCAAAAAAACCGGATACTCTTGCCAGCCTGACCATCCTTGTCCTTAGAGTGTCCACTTCAACTGAAAACATCACATTTAACATTTACATTCCGGCAGACTTTTACTATCAAATTACCCTAAGTTCAAGTTTGATAATCATGCAATATCGATTATCCGACAAGCTGTTTCATTTGTTAATTAAAAAAAGTGAAACAACTTTATCCCATACATAGAATAAACTAAAAGAAAAAGGTTCGTCAATTCTTTTTACTTATAGTCTTTAAGCTTTTTTAGTGTTTCAAATTCGAGCATAAATATTAGAAACTGTTATATATCATTATTTTTTTTGATGCACACAGTCTTTGTGTTTGTAAGCGTATTCTGCGACATTTTTCCTGGTTGATACAGATAGCAGGACAATTTTTTCTTAAAAAATATAAAATACCCCGAAAAGCGTGACAGCCTTTCAGGGTAGCTGATTATTAAGAGTCCGCCTCTTCTGCTTTTTCCGTTTCCTCAGAGTCAACTTCCAGTCCGGCTGCCAGGTACAGTGCTTCTTTTGCCTCGTTATATTCGTCGGTAAACTGATTAAAATTGTCTCTACGTTCAACTACACTGCTGTATGTATCATTTACGAGATCTATTTGTTCTTGAAGTTCATCGACCGTGAGTTCTTCATTTTTAAATGATTCGTATAATTTCATGTCGCTCTCTATCGCTGAGCTATAGCTTTCGTACAGTTGTCCATAGGCTTCATATCTGCCCGCCATCGCTTCTTTTACCGCATCAGCTTCAGCATCGGCATCTTCAATACCGTCCATCTCTTCTTCTCCGAGCTTGTATTCCTCATAAGCTTCATCAATACTTTCTTTTTCTTTCTCAAGTAATTCTGAGCGTTCTTCTGCATGACCCGCGGCTTTATCTGCCAGCTCTTCAATTTCGTCAATTTCATCGAGCCCTAAAGCCAGCATTTCGTCATAAAGCTCCTGCTCCTGCTGCTCAAGTTCAATCATCGGTTCCTGCTGTTCCTGAAAGCCTTCCTCTAATGATACTGCCTCCTCAAGGTGGGTATACACCTGCTCTTCGGCACTGCTGCTGCAGGCAGCAAGAGAAATGCTCAATAGAACAATAAGTACCAGGGCCCCCTGTTTATGTATGAACACCTTCACTTACCCCTCCCGCTTGTCTTACAAGTTATATGTATAAACGATGCATAGTTACCTTACCAATCATAAAGGAAGCTATGGGCGAAATCAATATCACTGACTAACTTTACAAAGTTTCCTCCAGATGGGTAATCACCCAAACAAAACTCAGCTTTTTACATAGGGTATTAAAGAAAACGTCCCCAGGATGTTGATTAAAGGAGGGAACACTATGTGGGGTAACAACAGCAATTACGGTTATGATCCTTGCGGATACGGTGGTTATGGTCACGACAGAGGATGTGGCTTTGCGCTCATCGTTGTATTGTTTATTCTGCTTGTCATAGTAGGAGCATCAAAATTTTATTGTAAAGATTAATCCACCAGCAGATCCGGAGAAGGCTCCCTTCAGAGCCTCTCCTTTTCTAATTACATGTTCGTCAAAATTTGATATACTAACAGCAATATAATCTAAACTTGATAGTAGTTTGGCATACTGTTTATTACTTAGAATATACGCCGAACTTCCCCATTATTTTTTACTGATCACAGGAGGCAGCAACATGATAACAATGAAAGATATAGTAAGAGAAGGTCACCCGGCGCTTCGCGAGGTTTCCCAGGAAGTACAGCTTCCTTTATCGGCAGAAGACCGCCAAACGCTGGAAAGCATGCTTGATTTCCTTAAAAACAGCCAGAATCCTGAGACGGCTGAAAAATATGAACTCCGGTCCGGAGTCGGCCTGGCTGCTCCCCAGCTTGGAATAAAAAAGCGGATGTTTGCCATGCACTTGACCGATGATCGGGAACAGGAATACAGCTATGGATTGATCAACCCGAAAATAGTCAGCCATTCCGTCGAATTAACACACCTTGAAGGTGGAGAAGGCTGTTTATCGGTGGACCGGGAAGTTCCGGGTTCAGTGCCGCGTTACGCTCGTATAACGATAGAAGCCGCAACACTCGAGGAAGAGAAAGTGAAATTGAGGCTGCGCGGGCTGCCCGCCATAGTATTTCAGCATGAACTGGATCATTTAAACGGTGTTATGTTTTATGATCGAATTGAGGATTACGAGGATGAGCTTAAAAAAGAACTTCCGAAGCTTTAAATATGAATGGTGAACAGATGATTAAAGAACGCTTCCAATTATCAATTATGATAGTCGGAAGCGTTTTATTTTACCCTGTATGCTGATGAATCTTTTTTAGGAGGCAACGTCATAAGTCATGCAGCCGCGGGGGCAGCTTCAAAATACATTGCCTGCAATTATGAAAAACTTGCCTTCTCGACTAAAATGTATGTGCTAGGAAAGGAGCCCGATTTTTCTCAATCCTTCTCTTATCCCATCTTCATACACAGGTGAAGTTACCATATCAGCTTCCCTTTTTACTTCCTCAAGGGCATTGCCCATTGCGATACCGATACCGGCTTCCCGGAGCATTTCTCTATCATTTAAGGCATCCCCAAATGCAGCTGTTTCATCCATTGAATATCCTAAATGCTTCGCGACAGCCCTCAATCCTTCCGCTTTGGAGCCGCCGGTTGGCAGGACATCCAAAGCGAGCCTGTGCCAGCGTACAAAATCAAATGGTTTAAATTGACGGGAATATTGATCCTCTTCCTCTCTGCCGCAGAACAACAGAGCCTGATATGTTTCCGTCTGTTTATAAAAGGATTCATCGATTGGAGGATATTCCATCTTTAGATCCCTCAGACTTTCTGCAATATCCGCATGTTTATCCTGGTTTGCCCTTGCCTCTTCGTGATCTAAAAACACCATTGGATGCTCCGATTTATCAGCAAACTGACAAAGCTTCTCTAAATCTTGCATGTGCAGTGGTTTTTTCTCAATTACTTCTCCATCCGCTACCACATACGATCCGTTGAAGCTCACAAACGTAGAGATATTAAGCTCCTTGCGAAGGTCTTCAAACATAAAAGGAGCTCTACCTGTCGCAATCGCAACATACACACCCTGCTCCTGCAGTACTTTAATCGCTTCCTTCGCTGACTGCGGAAGGATCATGTCCTTCGTAAACAATGTCCCATCAATATCAAAAAATACAATTTTCGGCTGGCGCATGATTTCCCCTCTTTTCGTTTTTTCTCCACTCCATCATTTTTCTTTATTATTTTTTCTCCATAAATAGTATGAAACATTTTTTCATGAATGAAAAGAGAACACACTTTAGTTTCCATTATTTAAAAGGAAAATTTTCGTGCCAAAGTTTCCACACTATAACAAACAGAGTGAAGTACGGAGGTGTGAAACAATGAAAAAATGGCGGAAGAAAATAATCAATCGGTGCCGAAAACTTCTCCCAAAACAGCGGTATTTACCGAATGGATCAAATGCAATTACTCCTGTTGTGTTGAAATAATTTCATAAATCAGCTACAATTTGATAATTGGAATCACGTGCGTATCGTTTTATTTTCTTTTTTTCCCTTTTAAAAAGATGAAAAGAGAATACGATTGATTTATAATAACGGTATCAAAGAAGCCGGCTTAATCTGAATGGGATATCGCAGAGGACTTTTGCCCGCTGATCGGAAGCGGTATTCCAAAAGGATTTCAATAGAAGATTAGATAAAAGGAGAGATATTTAGATATGATCTACAAAGTATTTTATCAGAAAAATTTCATGGAGGTACCAGTCCGTGAAAATACAGACTCGATCTTAATCGAAGCAGATAGTGAAAAAGAAGTGAGAAGACACCTCGCTGATAAAAAGTATAATATCGAGTTTATTCAGCAGGTTTCCGATGAGCAGCTCGCCTTTGAAAAACAGAGCGAAGATTTCAAATTGGAGAAGAAATAACAGATGAAACAATTAAATAAAAATCAAGTAGCTGTTTTTGCCTTGGGCGGCTTAGGCGAAATCGGTAAAAATACGTATGCTATTGAGTATCAGGATGAAATTATTATTATAGATGCAGGAATCATGTTTCCAGAAGATGAACTTCTCGGTATTGATTATGTCATTCCTGATTACACTTACCTTGCTAAAAATAAGGATAAAATCAAAGGGCTGTTTGTTACGCACGGCCATGAAGACCACATTGGCGGAATCCCATACCTTCTCAGAGAGATGAATATTCCGGTTTACGGCGGGCAGCTGGCAGTCGGTCTATTAAAAGGAAAGCTGGAAGAGCACGGACTGCTCAGGAAAGCGAAATTAAATATTGTAAAAGAGGATCAGACTATTTCTTTTAAAAAATTAAAGGTTTCGTTTTTCCGCACGACCCACAGCATACCCGACTCCTTTGGGATTGTCGTCAACACACCGGAAGGCAATATTGTACACACTGGGGATTTCAAATTTGATTTCACTCCAGTAGGTGAGCCGGCAAATCTGTCGAAAATGGCGCAGATCGGCGAAGACGGAGTGCTCTGCCTTCTTTCCGACAGCACCAACAGTGAAGTTCCCGGTTTTACCATGTCGGAACGTAAAGTCGGAGAAAGTATTAACAATATATTCAGGCAGGCAGAAGGCCGCATTATTTTTGCGACATTCGCCTCGAATATTTACCGTCTTCAGCAGGCGGTAGAAGCAGCCGTTAAACACGGACGCAAGATTGCTGTTTTTGGCCGGAGCATGGAGTCAGCCATTACTATCGGCCAGGAGCTTGGCTATATTAAAGCTCCAAAGGATACATTTGTAGAGCCTTCTCAGCTGAACCGCCTTCCTGATGATCAGGCTGCGATACTCTGTACAGGAAGCCAGGGCGAGCCCATGGCTGCGCTCTCCCGGATTGCTCATGGTACGCACCGTCAGATTCAAATCATTCCAGGGGATACTGTTGTATTTTCAAGCTCACCTATTCCTGGAAATACGTTGTCGGTTAACAAAATTATTAATCAGCTCACACGTGCCGGCGCGAGAGTAATTCACGGGTCATTAAACAATATTCATACGTCGGGTCACGGCGGCCAGGAGGAACAAAAGCTGATGCTCCGGCTGATCCGTCCAAAGTACTTTATGCCGATTCACGGTGAATATAGAATGCTTAAAAACCACGTGAGACTTGCAAAGGATTGTGGTGTTCCAGAGGAGAATTCCTTTGTAATGGAAATTGGAGATGTGCTTGCACTGACCAATAAGAGCGCTGCACTGGCTGGAAAGGTGCCGTCCGGTTCTGTTTATGTAGATGGAAACGGTATCGGTGACATCGGCAATATTGTGCTGCGCGACCGCCGAATCCTATCCGAGGAAGGGCTGGTTGTCGTTGTGGTAAGTATTGATATGAAAAACTTCAAAGTGTCTGCTGGTCCGGACATTATCTCTCGCGGGTTTGTATATATGCGTGAATCCGGAGAGTTGATAAACGACGCCCAGCGCAAATTAACATCTCATTTAGATGAGGTAATGAAACGAAAAACAACGCAGTGGGCAGAAATTAAAAATGAAATCATTGACCAGCTTTCTCCTTATTTATATGAACGCACAAAGAGAAAACCAATGATTTTGCCAATTATCATGGAAGTATAAGAAAAACCGGACAAAGTCCGAGGCCACTGAAAAAGTCCTTTCTATCTGAAAGAGCTGTTAATGTTTGTTGTGGATTATACAAAGGGAAAAACGAAAAAGAGTGATTTTCTTTGGTTTATAAAAGAAAATCACTCTTTTTTTGTACAAACGATATAAGATTGAAGCGAAGAATAGCGAATGGAAACATAGACACGGATATGAGGTCGCCTCATCTTCGGGTCTCGAAGGCATGCGCATTCAAGGTGCTATGGCGATTTTTACAGCTAATGTGAAACAAATCGTTAAACGAATGGAAGGAATAGAGGGCACAAACCACTTGAAATTATACGAAGATCGGTCTGTGAGGAAATTAAATTCCACAGAGACCGCTTTATTAAAATTCTACTTTTCAAAGACCTTCAGTTTTTCAGTAGCTTCAAAAACCCGACCGGTTTTTTGGAGACGATGGAGTTTATTATTAAATTGAAGAACGGAAGGCGGCGACGTCGGGATCAGCGCCGTCTGAAAATCCATTCTGACGAAGCTTCGCTGAAGCTGAATTAGTTGAAGACAAGCCCCACGGAAAGCTTCCGCCTGCAGGGATGAAATCAACATAATCTTCCTTAATCTTTTAAAAGAAAGCGGCTGTGCCAATATATTTTTGGTAACAGCCGCTTTTATATTAAGTTCATCCTAAGTGCGACTCAGACGGGTGATTTACGCCAGGAAACTTTCTCAGTGCAGCTGCTTCACTGCCGCAAATGTATGCAATCAGCCTTCGTTATCATCAATCCAATGGTTTTCGAGCCGGTTTATATCAGCATCCGCACCAACAACAATCAATATATCCCCGTTTTCTATAGCTTCATTTGGCTGTGGCGATACTTTTATATCATCGCTTCTTTTAATAGCGAGAATGTTGCAGCCGTATTTTTCACGAAAGTCAAGATCAATAATTGTTTCTCCGGCAATCTTTTGGCCGGCCATTAATTCGACAATGCTGTATTCATCAGAAAGCTCTAAGTAATCCAGTACATTTTTCGATACAACGTTATGCGCGATTCTCACACCGATATCTCGTTCAGGGTGAACGACTTCATCCGCCCCGATACGATTCAGCACCTTTTCGTGGTGAAGATTCTGCGCTTTAACAGTAATGTGCTTCACGCCGAGCTCATCCAAAATTTGAGTTGTCATAATGCTGGCAAGAATATTATCCCCGATTGCTACAATGACATGGTCAAAATTTCGTATCCCCAGTCCGCGCAGTGCTTTTTCATCTGTGCTGTCGGCAATGACTGCCTGTGTCACGATATTTGAAAACTCGTTTACTTTTTCTTCATCACTATCGATCGCAAGAACATTCATGCCTTCTTCGGCAAGACGTTTGCAGATACTGCCTCCAAAACGCCCCAGTCCAATCACAGCAAATTCCTTTTTCATCTGCGTTCCTCCATTGCACTATAATGCTTCAGCTTTACCTATTTTATCGGATACCGGAGCGGGAAGCAAAACAATTTTACGGTTTCTGAAGCTCTCCCCATGTGAGTGGACCGACGATGCCGTCCACCGCAAGCTTTCTCGCATACTGATAAGCTCTCACTGCTTTGGATGTTTTGGGACCGAAGATTCCATCTGTCTGCCCAGGAGAGAAGCCAGCCTTCCGGAGCAGGGACTGCAGGGAGACTACGGCTTCTCCTCTCATTCCCTCTTGCAGCATCGGCCGCTTGGCTGCAAATGATCCTGCTTTCTGACGGACGGCGCCTCGAAAATCATGCATGTTAAGCGCCGGGCACCGTGTTGAAGAATTTCCAGGGCATTCGGAATGACCGAAAACGGCGAGCTCAGGCTTGTCTTTCTGCAGATAACGCACCAGTTCCACCGCCGCTGCATATTGCTTTAGCGGTGGTGAATGTGTTGTGAAATCACCAACAAGGCAGATGCCGATTGATTTCAGATTGTGACTGGAAACATGATACGACACAGTAGTCAGCTTCTGAGTTTCCTGAACGATCCCATTTTTTAAAATAACGTAATGATAACCGATACCAGGCCAGTCATGGTGATTAATGTGAAAATTGGCAAAAGCCAGCGAAGTTCCTGAGCTGGTAGCACTGTGGTGAATTACAATTTGACGGACAGCTGATAAATCTCTTTTGTGATAGCGTTTGTGATTATGAATGGGCAGAGACTGTGAGATATTTTTAATTATTATTGAAACCACCTCCACTGTCTATATGAATTCATCGAATGAAAATGGAGGAGGTGAGTTTTTGCTAATTATTCACAGATGCCCAGCGTCCGTTTTCGAGCCGCTTTTCTTCAGCTGAAAGCTTCAGTTTTTTGAGTATTTTGGTGAGATCTTTTGCTTCCTTATAAGTTACGATCGAGATAACCGAACCTGCCCTGCCCATCCTGCCTGTTCTCCCGGCACGGTGGGTATATTCTTCAGCGTGCATCGGAACATCTAACTGAATGACGCAGGGGAGGTCTTCAATATCAAGGCCTCTGGCAGCAAGGTCCGTCGCAAGCAACAGTTCAATTTTTCCATTACGAAAAGAAGTAATCGCCTGTTCACGCTCCAGCTTCGAGCTGCCCCCGCTGAGTACAGCAAGCTTAAGCTTTTTATAGATCAGCTTGCCGGCAGTTTCTTCGAGCTTATCTGCGTCTTTTATAAATACGAGTGCTGGGACGTTTAGAGTGCGGATAAGCCGGCGGAGCTGGTCCACTTTCTCCCGTCTCTCACATATTACATACGAATGATCTACTCTTTGTCTATCCTCGTCACTCGCTGTCAGACGGACCACTTTGTAGTTCTCCAGGATTTCAGATGCATAATGCTCTAATTCTGCTGGAATTGTAGCAGAAGTGAAAATCATCTGCCGCTCCCGCGGGGCAGCTTTCCAGATTCGCTCTAAACTCTGCATATGCTCTTTCGTCATCAGCTGGTCACACTCGTCAACGATGATCTTGTTTACTCCATGTATCTTAAGCTTTTTGCGTTCCATCAGCTCAATCAGCCGTCCTGGGGTTCCGATGACAATGTGTACTGGTTTTTTTAATTTATCTATTTGCCGATTTATGTTTGCCCCGCCTATAAACGCCGCCGTCGTAATGGCGCTTCCGTCTGTCCATCTTTTTACTTCGGTATGAATCTGCATAACAAGCTCACGTGTAGGGGCTACAATGACGGCCTGTGTCTGGTGGTTTTTCGTGTCAATTCCAGAAAGAACCGGAAACAAGTAAGCAATTGTCTTACCGCTGCCAGTCGGTGATTCAAATAATAGGTCATGCCCTTCAGTCAGCAGCGGAATAATTGCTTCCTGCACCTCGGTCGGTTCTGCAAAGCTTTGCTTCTGCCAATTGTCCTGAAGAAAGGCGGGGAGCTGCTTTATGATGGATGTTTCCTGCATTTTATGCCTCTTTTCTTATTAGTAAGATTGCTCGACTGTTTATAAAATACCATAGATAACGGAAAAAAAGAAAGACTGCCAGCATTTTTGCGGCAGCCTTCCGTAATAAAGGTGATTTATTTCTTTTCTGTGTTCCCGAGCACGCGGTTGACCCGTTTTGTCAGCATCTTCATTCCGCCCCCGCCTGCCTGGAAATGGCGAAGTGCGCCGTCCTTATCGAACACATAATAAGCTGGGACATATTCGTTTTGAAACGCATCAGTCAGCTTGTGCTCATTATCTACAAAAATCGGCTGTGTGATACCGTGCTCCTCAGCCACTTTTTGAATCTGGTCCAGATCGAGATCCTTTTCAGAACGCGGCATATGAACAGCCACGACATTTAAGTCATCCTTATATTCATCGCGGAATTCATTTACATTCGGCATGGCTTCTTTGCACAGGCCGCAGCTTACGGACCAAAAATGAAATAGTGTCGGTTTGTCGCCGATTAGATCATCCTTCGTAACTTCTCCGTTATACCAGGCAGTCGCACCGGTAATATCAGGCATTTCCGATCTTAGTTTAAGTGCCATTAACCCATACTCCTCCTTTGTCTCGATGTAGAAACCTTTATAAGCATATTACAGTAAAATACGTCTTATTCCATAAAAGAGGCCCAACCTCGGAGTCAGACCTCTTTTTCATGATTTAATTACAATTAAACGCTCAGTGTTTCCTGGCCAGGCTTCCAGTTTGCCGGGCAGAGTCCGCCAGTCTGCAGTGCCTGCAGAACACGAAGAGTCTCGTCCACATCACGTCCGATATTATTATGATTTACCACAGAATACATCAATTCGCCTTCCGGGCTGATAATAAACAGACCACGGAGTGCTACACCTTCATCCTCAATCAGAACGCCGTAGTCACGGGAAATCTGATGATTGGTATCTGCAGCGAGGGGATATTCCAAATCTCCAAGACCGTTATCATCGCGGGAGGTATTAATCCACGCCTTGTGAGTGTGGATAGTATCCGTAGATACCCCGATAACCTCTGCATCTAGATCTTCGAATTCATCGTAGCGGTCACTGATTGACGTTATTTCTGTCGGGCAGACAAATGTGAAGTCCATCGGATAGAAAAATAGTACTGTCCACTTGTCTTCCTTCATGTTTTCTTCCAGGCTTACTTTTCCAAATTCTTTATCCGGCAGAACTGCATCCATCTCAAAACGAGGTGCCTGCTTAGCTACCATGCGCTTTTCACTCATTAATAATCCACTCCTTTAATCTCTATTATCTGTAAACACATAGATTATTATAATACGACTTCCTAATTAAAGTCAATATTATATTATAATCAATGTAAATAGTACATCCACACACAATATAAACTTTACCCTGCTGTGATAATTTCAAACCTATAATTGTGCGGATATATTATAAATATTTAATGAGAAAATGCTTGTAGTATTTCTCATTCCAAATACAACACTAATAGATTTTAAACTGAAAGTAAACCTTTGCGCATTTGAGCTCTGTGAAATTTTTGTGTTATACTTTTCGACGAACTTAAACATACTTAGTTTTACTTCATCAAATCAGGGTAAACAAAAATCGACACGTTCAGTTTAAGGAGAGGATCATATGGGACAAACGTTTAATTTTGAAAGCGGGTTCTGGGCCACATTGGTCGGAGGGGCTTCCTTAATTGCATTACAGATTCTGCTCGTTATTATTGGTTATTTTATAGCACGAGCCATCGGAAAAAAAGTAATTACCCGAGGTTTTTCCCGGATGCAGGATCGAAAGAATGTACATCCCGGTCGGATCCAAACCTTATTAAAGCTTTCCATCAGTATTTTCTCGTATATATTAGTATTTGTGTTAGTTACCATAGTGGTTGGTATCTTCGGACTTGATATTGCACCGCTCATTGCAGGAGCCGGTGTTGTCGGACTGGCCATTGGTTTCGGTGCTCAGGGCCTTGTCAGTGACGTAGTAACTGGCTTTTTCATTTTACTTGAGAAACAAGTAGATGTTGAAGAGTATGTAACGGCCGCGGGTATAGACGGCATCATTGAAGAAGTCGGACTTCGAACCACACAGATCCGCGGCTTTGACGGCACTCTTCATTTTATTCCTAACCGGGAAATAAGCACCGTTTCCAATCATACCCGCGGTAATATGAGAGCTCTTGTCGATATCAGCATTTCCTATGATGATAATATGGATGAAGCGATAAAGTTACTGCAGGAGGTCTGTGACCAGGTGGCGGCAGAAGAACCGGCGGTAGTTGAAGGCCCGAATGTTCTTGGGGTACAGTCGCTCGGAGATTCAGATGTCGTTATCCGCATTCTTGGTAAAACTGAAAATATGGAGCAGTGGGGCATTGAAAGAAAACTCCGTAAAGCCTGTAAAGAAGCACTTGATGCCCATGGTATTGAAATTCCCTTTCCACATCAGGTATATGTGGAAAAAAAGGAAGCGTAAGCACTGCGCAAAAATAAAACCGGCCATACAGTCATGGCCGGTTTTCCCGTGCATAAAGAGAGCTCTATGATTTTAAACTAGTTAATCTGGGGCAACGTCTTCTTATCCTTTTTTAGCTCAGATTGACAAAGCGGACACACTGGCTTCTTCTCAAAAGTGAAATTCTCCCTCATCCAGCCATTGCAATCATCATTCGTGCACGCCCAGATGGACGTCTCCACTTCCGGTCGTTCTTCTTTTCTATTATTATAATAAGACATGCTCATTACCCCTTCCTCTTTCCATTATAACCTATTTTCGATCACAGTATGATAGAAAGAAGAAAGTTAAGTTCCCTGCTTTAAAAAATTTTGAGTTAATTAATCATTAAATACCGCTCAGGTTCAGCTTTCTGAGCTTTGCCTGGAACTTTTAAAAAACTCAATCATGTGATCTACTGCCACTTGTATCGCGTCTTCCTTTGGCTCAATTCTGCTGTCATGCAGACCGTAAGGAGTATCGACTCCAAGCCAGAACATAACCCCGGGGATTTCCTCGAGAAAGTATCCAAAATCCTCTCCAGTCATTGCTTCCCCACATTCTACAAGATGTACACCGCTTCGACGTTCTGTAAAATTCATAAAGTCTCGTGTCAGCGCCTCATCATTATACACCTGACAATAATTAGCACCCCAGTCAATTGTTGATTCGCAGGTAAAGCCCGTTTCGATACCGCGGACAAGAGCTTCTATTCTCTCTTTTACCTCATGCATACTCTCTATGGATAAGGAACGGATGGTACCTTCCAGCCTCGCTTTTTCTGCAATAATGTTCTGCTTCGTGCCTCCTGTAATTTTGCCGATTGTCACTACCCCAGAATCAAGCGGATCAACGTTCCTTGCAACAATTGTCTGCAGCTGTGTAACGAGGTGGCTTGCTGCGACCACCATATCATTCGCTGTATGCGGACGGGCTGCATGGCCTCCTCTGCCAGTCAGATCAATGAAAAGTTCAGACGTATTGGCAAAGAGAAGTCCAGGTTTTGTGGCAATTGTGCCGACTGGATAGTCAGGAGCAATATGGAGAGCGTATATTTCATCCGGTTTCCACTTCTTAAATTCAGCGGAAGCAAGCAGCGGTTCTGCCCCGCCAGGCCCCTCTTCAGCTGGCTGAAAAATAAAAAGCAGGTTGTCATCCGGCTGATTTTCGGCAAAGTAATGCAGGATACCAAGCGCAATTGTCATATGAAGATCATGTCCGCAGGCATGCATCATTCCCTCATGCTCGCTCATAAAATCGTAGGTAGTATTCTCTTCAATCGGAAGGCCGTCGATGTCCGTTCGATAGCCGATTGTTCTCAACGGAGCGGTGCCTTCTACAAATACAAGCAGGCCAGTTTTCCACTCCGTGAGGCTAAGATGCTGTTTCGGCATTTGACTAAGAATTTTTTTCAGATAAGTCTGCGTTCTTACTTCACTGAAGCCGATTTCCGGGATACGGTGAAGGTCGCGTCGAATCGATATTAATTTATTATACTTCATTACTGAGCCCCCTCTCTCCGTGCGGCAAGCTCTTCTTCTAAGGCTAGAACAAAGGTGTCCGTTTCTTTTTCGGTCAGTGTCAGCGGTGGAAGAATCCGGATAATCGTCCCCTGCGTCACATTAACCATAAAACCGCGGTGAAGCAGCTGACGTTGAATCTGCTTTACTTCTTTTGAGTCTGCATGAAGAAGTACTCCGAGCATCATGCCCCGGCCGCGGATTTCTTTAATCTGCCCGCCGGATCTCACCTTCAAAAACTCAAGCTGCTCCCATAAATAATCAGCACTGCGGCGGCCTTCTTCAAGCCCATTCTGGTCAAAAAGCACATCAAGTACAGCATTACCCATGGCCGCGCTCAGCGGAGACGGACCAAAAGTGGTTCCGTGGTCACCCGGCCGAAAAAGATCCTCTACTCTTTTTCCTGCAATAATACCTCCAAGCGGAAGTCCTCCGCCAATTCCCTTTGCAAATACAATTATATCCGGCTGCACACTCGTATGCTGATAAGAAAAAAATTTACCAGTGCGGCCGATTCCTGTTTGAATTTCATCAATACAGAATAAAATGCCATACTTACGGCAGAGCTTTTCTGCTCCTTCAAGATATTCCCTGCTAAGAGGCATAATACCTCCGGACCCGAGTACAGGCTCCAGTAAAAGAGCCGCCGGTTTATCTTCTTTAAGCACGCGTTCAAGCACTTCAAGGTCCTCTGCTTTTGTTTCATATACAGGATAGTCAGCGGCAGGAAAATCCTGATATATTCCTGGCTGCCTTGTTAATTTAACTACACCGAGAGTCCTTCCGTGAAAACTATTTTGAAGCACTGCCACCCCGTTGTTATTGTTACCAGCATGTTTTTTCCATTTATGAATCAGCTTGACGGCAGCTTCTGTCGCTTCTGCACCGGAATTGGCAAAAAACACTTTCCCAGGAATAGACTCCCTGAGCAGTCGCTCGGCAAGTGTGATAGCAGGCTTATTTAAAAAGACATTGGATATATGCAAAAATTGCTTCGCCTGCTCGTTTAATTTTTCAAGAAGATAAGGGTGAGAGTGACCAAGGATGTTCACGGCAAGTCCTGTGAAAAGATCGAGATATTTTTTGCCCGTGTCGTCAATTAAACAGTTCCCTTCTCCACGTTCAATAGTAATCGGAAGCCTTTGATACGTATTCATTAAATATTGCTGATCCTTATCCATCCAATTCATGGCTGCTTCGTTCCTTTCTAAAATGATGAAGATAGCAGGAAGGCTGCCCGGCCGGAAAGTAACGTTCCGGGCAGGCAGCCTTGTTGATTAATCTTCGTTTAAGCGGCGCAATTCTTTCTTAATTTCCGTTTTTCCTCTTGTTTGATCGTCAATTTCTTTAATAACACGCGCTGGCGTCCCGGCTACTACCGTATTTGGAGGAACATCCTCTGTAACGATGGCTCCTGCTGCTACAACGGCTCCTTTGCCAACCTTAACACCTTCGAGCACGACGCAGTTTGCACCGATTACAACATTATCCTCGACAAGCACCGGCTGAGCGGATGGAGGTTCAATGACACCAGCCAGAACCGTGCCGGCTCCAATGTGGCAGTTTTCTCCTACTGTCGCACGGCCTCCCATGACTACATTCATGTCAATCATAGTATTTTCGCCGACGACAGATCCAATATTGATAGAGGCTCCCATCATGATCACGGCATTTTTGCCAATTTCCACTTGATCGCGGATGATTGCTCCCGGTTCAATTCTTGCCGGAATATCCTTCATATCAAGCAGGGGAATTGCAGAATTACGGCGGTCATTCTCTACCACATAATCATCGATTTTATCACTGTGGTCCTCAATTGCTTTTTTAATATCCTTCCATTCTCCGAATAACACACCCGTATTACCCGTGATGAAAGTTTTCGTTTCATTGCCGAAGCCGATATTTTCAAGCTCCTGCCCTCTTATATGTACCTTTACGGGAGTTGATTTTTCACTTTCAGAAATAAAAGCAATAATTTCGTTTGCATCCATTTGCTTCATGTTAGCTGCCTCCTTATCCATTCTCTTCAATAGGGTATCACAGTGAGACATTTTAGGAAATAGTTACGGCTTTATTTGAAGGAATACCGCTCTACTTTATCGAAGATGGCAGAGAAGTGATAGTAAACATATGAAGGAGGATTTTTTCATGGGATTAACAGCAGATATTTGTGATGATTTTAAAGAGGAAGTGGTACTTGCCGATCCATTATTTATTCCGTTCGGCAAAAATGTATCCTTTTACGGCCCGGTACATACGGTTAAAGTTTTTGAAGACAATGTTCTGGTAAAGCAGGCCCTCGAGTCCCTCCCCGAAGGCAGTGTATTAGTAGTCGACGGCGGCGGGTCGGAACGCTGCGCTCTCATGGGCGACAACCTGGCTGCGATCGCTGAAGAACGAAATTTAGCCGGAGTCATATTAAACGCGTGCATCCGGGATTCTCGTGAAATTAACGAAATGCCTGTTGGAATTCATGCGCTTGGCACAAACCCATTTAAATCCATCAAAAAAGGAGAAGGCAGTTCCGACATCACGCTGAGATTCGCAAATGCAGAATGGCGTCCAGGTATGTGGGCTTATGCAGATGAAGATGGCATCCTCCTTGCGGAAGAAAAGCTCTCATTAAAATAAGGTAGAGCTGTCTCATAAGTTATTGGAGACAGCTCTATTACATGTTATCTAGAAGATTACATCTTACCCCGCCTGCAGAGCTGCAGCAGCTGGTTCTGCGGACACTGGTTCCGCTATCAGCCTAAAAGCAACGCAAATTCCCATTCATGCAAATAGCGTACCTCATGTCCGCATCCAGCTCCCAGGGGGAATAGCAAAAAACAAAAAGCTTCCGAATATCATTTTTCGATAATCGGAAGCTTATTACATTCTTCAGAGACTGCTATGTTCCAGCCTCTTTTAATCACGACCTTGTCCCGGACAATATTGAGCAGCCCACTTTTTCATTATTTTTGAAATTGGGCGGTTTCTGTTGAACCTTTCAGTGCTGTAGTAGAGGATGTTCCACCGGAAATTACCTGTGCCACCTCGTCAAAATAGCCAGTCCCTACTTCTCGCTGATGGCGTGTAGCAGTATACCCGTCTGCTTCACTGGCGAACTCTGCCTGCTGCAGTTCAGAATATGCTCCCATTCCGCGGGCCTTATAGCCACGGGCCAGTTCAAACATGCTGTGATTGAGAGCATGGAAACCTGCAAGGGTCACAAATTGGAATTTATAGCCCATTTTAGCGATCTCAGCCTGGAATGTTTCAATCGTTTCTTTATCCAGATTTCCTTCCCAGTTAAATGAAGGTGAACAGTTATACGCGAGCATTTTTCCAGGGAACTTTTCGTGAATGGCATCAGCAAAACGCTTCGCCTCTTCAAGGTCCGGCTTTGAAGTTTCGCACCAGATTAAGTCTGCGTAAGGTGCATATGCCAGTCCACGCGCGATGGCCTGATCTATTCCAGCCTTTGTTCTGTAAAAACCTTCCGCTGTGCGTTCGCCTGTAATAAACTGATGGTCCGCCGGATCAATATCGCTGGTGATCAGATCTGCCGCATCAGCATCCGTCCTTGCAAGCAGAAGGGTTTTCGTGCCGCTCACATCTGCAGCGAGTCTGGCGGAAATTAGATTTCTGACTGCTACCTGCGTCGGAATTAATACTTTCCCTCCTAAATGTCCACATTTCTTTTCTGAGGCGAGCTGATCTTCAAAGTGGACACCGGAAGCACCGGCTTCAATCATTGCTTTCATGAGCTCGTATACATTAAGCTGTCCGCCAAAGCCTGCTTCCCCATCAGCTACGATCGGAGCAAAGTAATCAACATCCTCGTCGCCTTCCATATGCTGAATTTGATCGGCGCGCTGCAGTGCTTGATTAATACGTTTCACTACATTCGGCACACTATTCGCAGGATATAAGCTTTGATCGGGATACATCTGCCCGGCCAGGTTTGCGTCAGCTGCCACCTGCCAGCCGCTCAAATAAATCGCTTTCAAACCAGCCTTTACTTGCTGTACTGCCTGATTGCCTGTTAATGCGCCAAGCGAATTTACATACGGTTCATTATGAAGATGCTTCCAGAGCTTTTCAGCTCCCTTTTTCGCCAGCGTGTGTTCGATCTCCATGGATCCACGGAGCCGCACAACGTCCTCTGCGGAATAGGTTCTTTCTATGCCGATCCATCTTTCATCCTTATCCCATTCTTCCTGAAGCTTTTTTGCTTGTTCTTGAAGTTTACCCATTTGTTCTCATCTCCTCTGTTTTAGTACAGTATTTTTTCTATGTATTTATAATATAACAGTATAAACTGTTATGCAACATGTTTTTTAAAATTTCTTTGAAAATACTTTTAATCCCTTGAAATAAGCACATCTGTATCATAACAGATAAAAGATTATTTCCTTTTTATGGAAAAGTGTGCAAAAGCTGCAGACACTTCTGCTGCCCCGTCAGCTGGCCGCTGACTGCGGGATTTTCAGCAATAGCAATGAAAATAAAAAGTCCCCTTCAATTAAACGAAGGAGACTCCATCACTTATTTTGTTTCATACCACATATACTCAACCTTACTGGAGGATTTATCAGATTTTTCAATGATAATATCAGCTGTGTCAAACGTATAGACCTCTGTCCATAATTGATCCATGTCATTGTAGTAACTCTCGTCCGCTTCCCCTGCCGCTTCTTTTATTTCCTCTGTGGTAAGAGAATGTCCTGACGGCTGGTATGCAAGAGCCTGCACGGTTTGATCATTGGAGTCGATAAAAAAGGTAAACTCCCCGTACTGTTCGTATTCCGCTCCTTCAAAAGAGCCTTTCTCTTCCGCAGTTCCGAAAATCAATTCTACGTTATCAGCCGGCTCACCAAGCATATTGAGGTACTCATCTGCCTTTTCTCCTGCTACTTCACTAAACATATTCCGTGCTTCGTCTGTTTGTTCGGACGCTTCATTCGTACTGACACTTTTTACTTCCGTGGGAGCTTCTTTTACTACTGCTTCGTTCTGCTCGTATTTTTCTGCACCGGCTGCAGTCTCTGATTGTTCGTCTGCGGTGCCGCAGCCGGAGGCGAGTATAAATACCAGCCCTGCAGCCGTAATAATTGAATATCTCATCGTATCCCCCATTTTCTGACTGACCTTCTCATCTAATAGACTCATTCCTTCTCCTTTAATAAATTACACACATATTACAAGGGTTATAAAAAATGAGACGAAAGTCATACATTGATAAGTATTTAATTACGAATGCTGTCCGGCTGCCATCGAATAACGTTTAACAGCTTGGTTTTCTTTCTTTTCAATGAGATGCAGCTTCGCGGTACAGAAAATAGTAACACATAAAATGAGTAAAGAACCGAGCACGATGCCATTCCAACCAAAGGACGGCCACAGCAGACCGTAATAAAAGCTGCCAAGACTTCCTCCAAGGTAATAAGCAGTGAGATAGAGTCCGGATGCGCTAGCTTTTGCTTCCTTCGCATGGCGCGTTACCCAGGAGCTGGAGCTTGAATGGACAAAAAAGAAACCAAAGCTCAGCAGCAGCAGAGCAAGTATAATGACAGGGAAAACAGGGATGAGAGTAAGCAGGATACTTGAAGCCATGCAGGCAATCCCGAAAAACATACAAACTGTCTGCTTCCAAATATGAGCTGCCTTCCCGGCAAGTGTAGAGCTGATTGTACCGGCTCCATACGTCAGAAAAAGCATACCGAGAACAGCCGTAGAAACACTGAATGGCTCTCCACTTAAATAATAGGTGATAAAGTTAAATACACCAATAAATACAAAAAAGTGAAGCCCGCCGATAATATATGCCAGTTTCATCGCCGGCCGCTTGATATGTCTTTTGTTATCCCTGAAAAGCGCCTTCAGCTGAAATGGGCGGGCTTGAAATTGGTTTGAACGCGGAAGCAGCAGCAGGACAATAAAAAACACAACAACACTGATCGCCCCCATCACCAAAAAGGCCGTACGCCAGTCAAACGCATCGGTCAGCACACCGCTGATAAAGCGGCCGCCCATCCCGCCGAGACTGTTAGCGCTAATATAAATGCCGACTGCCACCGTCATGGCCCGCACGGCATATTCTTCACTAATATACGCCATTGCAGCAACCGGCACCCCTGCAAGGGCCGCTGCCTGAAGCACTCTCACTGCCAGCAGCCATTCAAATGAAGGAACAATACTGAGTAAAATTGTCCCAGCCACCCCAAGTGTCATCGTTACAAATATAATAACCCGTCTTCCGTAAGCGTCAGATAATGCAGTATATAGAAAAAAACTTATTCCAAGTACAAACAGGGAAATGGAGATAATTAAGCTTGAGACCGTCTCTGTGACCCCAAATTCATTTGTAAACAATGGAAGGAGCGGCTGCGGAAAATATAAATTGGCAAAAACAAGAAAGGAAGACGCACCTAAAGCAATTGTCGCCCTCCAAAACACAGCTGTCTTAATATCTATCATGTGGTGAACCTTCTTTCACTTTTACAATCTATATAAAAGCGTAGCATTCCTATTTACATAAATAAAATATATAATAATTATAAATACGATAACGTATGGTTATAAAAGGGAGTTACAATATGGAAAGCAGACAGCTTAGTTATTTTGCAGAGGTCGTCCGTCAGCAGAGCTTTACGAAAGCAGCGGCAGTCCTTCGAATTGCACAGCCAGCTATTAGCAGGGCAGTCCAGCAGCTCGAAGCAGAAACGGGCCTGATTCTGCTGATCAGAGAAAAGAAATTGATCCGCCCGACTGAAGAAGGAATGGTGCTGTACCGCTATGCAGAACAGCTCCGCAATGTTATTGGGAGGGCTGAGAATGATCTTGCCGAGCGAAAAGCCGGACGCCGTGGTACTATTGAAATTGGTCTTCCTTCCATGGCCGGATCCTATTATTTTCCAGAAAAAATGGCAGATTTTAAAAATAAACATCCTCTTTTTCATTTTAAAATACGTGAAGCCGGAACGACGATGATCGAGCAGCTCATCCTGGATGGAGAATTAGAAATCGGAATGGTAGTAACCGATGAGGTATCTGATTCGCTCGAGGTATACCCGCTTTTGCAGGAGCCGATGGTGATGGCCGCCCCCCACAGTCACCCTTTTGCAAAAAAAGCATCCGTACCGCTTCATCAATTAGCGGATGAGCCGCTCATTCTTTTCAAAGAAGGATATTTTCAAAGACGTATTATTGATCAGGCAGCAGAATTAAAAGGACGAGAACCGGAAATCGCCTTTGAAACGAATCAAATTTCGATGGCGAAATCACTCTCGAAACTGGGGTTTGGCGTTTCTGTTTTTTTAAAAATGGTGATCCACCCTGAAGACGAGCTTGCCTCAGTACCCTTTGATCCACCGGTAGTCCTGTCTCTCGGGTTAGCGCATAAAAAAGGACTGCCTTTATCCGCAGCCAATCAGACATTTCTTTCGTATTTACTTGACGATCAATCGGGAAAAGGAGGGTCCCGTCCGTGAAGCTGATAAATGTAAGCATGAATACTGTTATTGCGGATAAGCTCGAAACTGCTTATCATTTCCGGGAGCGGCTGATCGGATTAATGTTTCGCAGAATCTTCCGAGAGGGTTCGCGCGTCATCTAGCACCGTGTTCTTTCATTCACACGTTTTTTATGAAGGTTCCTATTGATGTCATCTATGTAAATGAGAAGCTTGAAGTGATTGATTTACAGACGCATGTCAGGCCTGGAAGAATTGGAAAACTCCGCTCAAATACTCACTCTGTAATAGAATTACCTGCAGGAACTGCCGTTCTGTACCGCATTCAGAAAGGTCATCTGTTGAAGCTGTCTAATCATGAGTGAAATGGAACCTTATTCAAGAATTTCTTTAATAAAAGTGGTGCGCTTTTCAGCTAGATCCACATCGACCATATCGTATTCCCCTGGACTTTTAAAGGATCGGAAGACGCGGACGACTGGTCGCTGCGGCAGGCCGGTATGCTGTCTTATAATAATACCGGAATCTCCTGTAGTAAGCTGGACCTGCGCACCTGTAGGATAAAAAGCAACAGTGCGAAGAAAGATCCACACCACCTGGTGCGCTAGACGGCGGTTTGAGAGCGCCATTATATGCTCGCAGGCTTGATAAGGCTGAAGTGCTTCGCTGCCCGCCGCTTTCCCGCTGATTAAATTATCATAATAATTAACGACGGCCGTAATTTTTGAAAGCAGATGAATCTCCTTTGCATTTAGGCCCCGCGGCTTCCCGCTTCCGTCCAAAAATTCATGATGTGCCAGCGCAATATGGGCAGACAGGGTGCTGATTTCTTTATTGCGGCGTAAAAATTCAAACCCCCGCCATGTATGGTGATCATTCTCCTCTTGTTCCGTTTTAGGAAGTATCTTTCCAACGTCGTGAAGCAATGCCCCTACCCCAAGCTCATGCAGCTTCGTTTGGTCGAGACCAAGTTTTGCACCGGTGAGTACCGCCATGATACATACATCAACGGAGTGATGATACAACTCACTGTCATTTGTGCGGATATCGGTTAGATTTAAAAGAATATTCTGATTGAGCATCACTTCCTCAAGAATGGCCCTTATCGACTGATTAATTGATTTCACTTCAAGATCTCCGCCGTTCTGAACGTAACGAAACGATTCAGCAAGCGCAGCGACAGCGGCTTTTTTAGTTTTATCCGACACTACTTCTTCAATATGTATATCAGTCACCGTTTCATTCTCTAGATATACGGCGTGAACCCCCATATGATGCAATCTTGAAATTAAGCCGACGGTTAATGGCACACCAGATTTTAAGAGAATTCGGCCATCTGTGGCATAAATACTTTTCGCAAGCTTGTCGCCCTGTTGAATATTTTTCGAAAGAGCATAGCGCATCACTGACCATCCTTTACGGCTTGTAGAGTAGCTTATTCTCTAATTATACAAGAGTCGAAAAATAGATAATAGAGTAATAAAATGACCAACATTTTTAGAAGCATTATCCCTGCTGCGTCCACCTTTTTACTCCCATGATCAATTGATCAAGCGTATGGAATTCTGTTAGGAACATTCCGTTTCTACCGGCGAGCTTTATATGGAGACTACTGAAAAAGTACTGAAGTAAAAGAAAGTCTGTTTATTATAAATGAGAATGTATTAGTTGATCATTCCTGCGCAAACTCGTTTGCACTTTATAATGATTAATCTTAATAGATTAAAGTACCGGCAGTTTAAAGCAAACCAGTGTCCGGAGAACCGGCCTGCCTTTGGTGCCTCGCAGGTATTTCTTTATTTCCATTGCGATTATCCTTTTATTTCTTCCATAAAAAAATGCCAGGCCAATGCCTGACAGTTTGAACATTAATGACGTGTTGTTTTTAAATAGGATTTGGCCACACTGCTGACTCCAGGAGACCAGCTTGACATACAGCCTGTTCTGGCACGTTCTACTGACTCGCACCCTTCCTCTTCCCAGTAACTGAGAACTTCATCATCCGAATTCATCTGTGATAAAAAGGTACGAACTGCAGAAGATGCTTTTTTTGAATCAGAGCCTTTCATACGCATATGAACCACATCTCCAATTCTAATGGTTGTAAACACAGCCATCATTCCGAGTACACTCTTTCCATTTGCCGCACGGCCCTTTTTTTCAAAAAACACATCGCTCTCATAATGCTCCAGCAAGTGAACAAGCTCCATCACTTTATGCACCGACAGGCCTCTGAAAAGCGAAAACGTTTCGAGTTGTTCCATGTTTCTACATCTTCTCCTTTTATCGTTCCTTCGAAATCCTCTATTATTATAATGACTCCAGCAGAAAATTTCTACCTATTCGTAAGAAGATGTCACAAAACGTCTACATTCTAGGAGTCGTTCGTGTCATTGTAAGAGCTTCCTGCCAAAGATTCTTGCTTTTTGCTTTTCACTTTATCCATTTCGTCTACGAAATTCTCGACGAACTCCTTCGGCATTTCTTCAAAATAAATAGATTTTGAAGGGAATGCGACATCGACCCCTTCTTCTTCAAGAATTTTTAAGATTTCATAATTTATTTCCTCTTTAATATCAAACCAGCTCAGCCAGGCGGTCGTTTTCGTAAAAAAGTACAGAAAGATATCAAGAGAGGATTCATTAAACTCGCTGAATTTAACGATTATAATTTCCTGATCAATTCCTTCATGACTGCGCAGGAGCCAGTTGATTCGTTTTACTACGTTATCGAGCTGGTCGCGCGGAGTTCCATACTCCACGCTGAGTTTAAACGAAATTTCACGTTTGTTAATTTCCGACCAGTTCGTAATGGCTTCATGGGCGAGTGTTTTGTTCGGTACCGTCACGAGCGAATCGGAGAATGTTCGGACCTTCGTACTTCGAAAGGAAATATCCTGGACAATTCCTTCGACCGTTGGCGTTTCGATCCAGTCCCCTTTTTTAAAAGGGCGCTCCGTCACGATAATAACGCCTCCGAGAAAATTGCTGAGTGTATCCTGTGCTGCAAGCGCAAACGCGAGACCCCCAAGACCAAGCCCGGCAATAAACCCGGTAATGTCATATTCCCATTCGATTAAAATAACTGTTACCGTCAAGGCGACTATAACAAAACGGGAAAGACGGGATATAAAAGGAACAAGCATGCTGTTTTCTCCGTCTTCCATGTTGCGTGTCATTCTTGAAAAAACCGTTGAATTCACCGCAACAAAATTGAAAAACCCCCATCCGATAACAAAAATAATAAGAGAACGGTAGATTGTATTGATAAATCCCAGCTCTGCCCTAGGGAATGGCAGGTACAGAAGCGCGAGATAAATACCGAGAATGCCGATGAAAAAACGAATCGGTTTTTCAAATGCTATTAAAATGTTTGTGAAGATACTCGTTGGTGTCATACGGGCAAGGTTTAAAATCACCCTAAAAATATATCTCGTAAATATCTTCCTCATAAAAAAAACAAAAAGGAAAATAAGTATCGCTATTCCTATATCCAGCCATGGCAGACCTATCAGCCAGTTCTGTGCGTCAAAATAAAAATCCATAAATCCCCTCCGCTGAATGATCTCATATATCTCTACCCACTTCGAAATATATCGTAACATAAAATAGAAAACCACACCCCGGAAAGGTGTGGTTGAATGGTTCCCTATTTCTGATAAACGAGATTACCGAGGATATAGGTTTCTTCTACGTGGCTGAGGTAATCAAACGGATGCCCGTTCCAAATGGCAAAATCCGCGTCCTTCCCAGCTTCAAGCGAACCTTTCGTCTTATCTAACTGAAGATGCCTCGCTGCATTAATCGTAATAGCCTGTAGTGCCTTTGCCGGGGAAAGACCCTCTTTAGCTGCCGTCTGCGCAGAAGTCAGTAAGTATTCGATCCCGACTACAGGGTGATCGGTCGTTATGGAATAATTGATATTATATTTATCCAGCTCAAGCAGAGTATGCCACCCTTTATCGGAGAGCTCTGCTTTAGATTTCGAGGACATTGTCGGCCCGACTGACACCATAACATTGTGTTCGGCAATATATTCAGCTATGTGGTGTCCGTCCGTACAATGTTCTATCGTAACCGGAATATCAAATTCCTTCTTTAAGCGAAGAAGAGTGACAATATCATCGGCACGGTGGGCGTGGGCACGCAACGGAATTTCTTTGCGGAGTACCTTAACGAGCTGCTCAAGCCCTAAATTCCGTTCAGGCATATCTCCTTTTTCAAGCTTTACCCTATAATTTTCAGCCTTGATGAAGGCCTCGCGAAACATAGCGGTGATTCCCATTCGCGTGACCGGCGCTTTACCTTTTGATCCATAAAACCGCTTCGGATTTTCCCCAAACGCCGCTTTCATACCGGATGGATGCTGAATCACCATTTCATCAACAATATGTCCGGCTGTCTGCATCGTAATCATTTCGCCGCCGATGACATTGGCGCTTCCCGGCATTACCTGTACAGTAGTCACTCCGGAGCGGCGAGCCTGCTCATAACCTTCTTCCATTGGGTTTACCCCGTCAATAGCCCGGATAAACGGAGTCACCGCGTCACTCGTTTCATTAAAATCAGCACCCTGCGGCCCGATTCCTTCCTCGTGGACGCCCAGGTGTGTATGTACATCAATCAATCCAGGTGTGATAATTTTGCCGGCTGCATCTATCTTTTCATAAGTAGACGGCACTTCCCCGGCCTGGGCTATCCCGTCTACCTGTGTACTATTGACAAGGAGCGCAGCATTTTCTATAAAGTTTCCATCAGGCATCATAAGCGATGCGTTAACATATGCTTTTTTCATGATGAAAAAACTCCTTTGAGAAATTTTGTTTCGGTTCACTAAACAACTTCTCGTTCCAGTGAAAAATTCCTTCTTTTTTTCCGAAATCGTTTTTCTTCTGGTAAAATTAGGTTATGTAAGGAAGAGGAGGCGTTTACTATGAGAGCGGATGCTGTTTTTGAAGGCGGCGGTGTACGCGGGATCGCGTTTGCCGGAGCGGTGGAAGCGATGGAAGAAGAAAATGTGCAGTGGGAACGTCTCGCCGGCACTTCTGTAGGAGCCGTCATTGCGGCGCTTCTGGCAGGCGGCTATACGAGCGTTGAAATTAAAGAAGCAATGAGAAACTTTGATTATGCAAAATTGAGAGGAGAAACGTTTCTTAACCGTATTCCACTCATCGGGAACCTGGCCGAGCTTATCTTTCACTTTGGCATTTACAAAAATGATTATTTAAAAGACTGGATCGATTCTCTGCTGCACGCGAAAGGGATCAAAACCTTCGCTGACCTTCCTTCTGATAAGTTGAAAATTATTGCTTCCGACATTTCTAACGGTCTTATGCTGATATTGCCGGACGACCTCGACCGCTACCACATGACCCCGGCCGATGTAAAAATATCAACAGCCGTGATGATGAGCGCATCGATGCCGTTTTATTTTCGGCCGGTCAAATGGAAATCCAATCTCCAGCACACTTCATACATTCTGGACGGCGGACTTCTCAGCAATTTTCCGATTTGGATTTTCGACGTCGAAAAACCACGCTTTCCTACCTTCGGCTTTCGTTTCATAAAAGATGAAGTACGGATCGATCCGGTCATACCGACTCCTTTTCACCTATTTCAAAATATCTTCAAAACGATGATGCAGGCACATGACATGCGCTACATCAGTGAAGAGACAAAAGAACGGACCATCCAGATCCCCGCCCTCGGCATTAACTCCACGGACTTTGACCTCACGGAGGAAGAAATTAGAATATTACTGGATTCCGGCTATACAGCCGCTAAAGAATTCTTAGCCACGTGGGACTTTGAAAAATACCAGCACAAGCGAAAACCTTGAGCTCAGCAGTCTAAAAAAAATATTGACACAAACCTATGAAAATAGTAAATTATATATGTCGCCAACATAACTACATAGCTGTTCCGTTAGCTCAGTTGGGAGAGCGCCACCTTGACAGGGTGGAGGTCACTGGTTCGAGCCCAGTACGGGACACCAAGAAATTACTCCCCCAAGGGATTGCCCCTTGTTAAGTTCAGAATAAAATACCATACCAAAAAGTAGTCCACTGCTAGGGACTCAGAAGGTATAGTTTAAGAGCGCTTCCTCAGAAAGAGGAGGTGCTTTTTCATGCTTTTAGATTTCGCACAGAAAGAATTTATCCATGAGAAGAAACTTGAGGGTTTAACTGAGAACAGTTTGAAAGCTTATAAAGAGCTCTTTCATGTATTCAACAAGTATTTCTTTGACGTTCGAGAAGTTGATGATTTAGAGCCAAGAATGATAAGGGAATTTATTGTCTGGTGTATTGAGGAAAGAAAAAACGCCCCCTCAACAGTCAATACAAAAATTAAACTCCTGAGAGTCTTTTGCAAGTGGTTATTCGAGGAGGGAATCACCGAGGAGAACTTAGCCAGAAAGCTCAAGTATCAGCGTGAACACGACAAACCAAAAATACTTGATGATAAAGAGCTTGACATTGTTCTTAAACAAATTAGAAGGGAGAAAAGACGGAAAGAAAATGAGTTCCAAGCTCGGAGGAATTATGCTCTAATGTTAACTTTAGCTGGCTCTGGTCTAAGGATTAGTGAAGCTCTTTCATTAAATTGGAGCCACATTGATATGAAAAACCAGCTCATACAGATTTATGACAGTAAGAATGGTGACTTACAAAGTGTCCCTCTCACAGAGCGACTAAGACAGGAACTAACAGATTGGAAAGGATACCAGAATGAATATTTTTATACCAAGCGTGAAGCTGTCTTTGTTACCTCCAGAGGAAGCCGGCTCAGCAGAGCTGGAGCGCAAAACATATTTAAACGCATACGAAAAAAGCTCGGCTTGAAGAGTGACTTCTCCCCTCACACCTTGAGGAATTTTTACATCAAAAACTTACTCAAGAAAGGTGCAAACCTTAGGGAAGTGCAACTTTTAGCAAGACACAGAAAGATTGACGTAACTAGAAAATATGTAGGTTACTTCTCTCATGAATTACTGGAAACACTGGACGAGAAAGATGCCTTAAAAGACTTAACTTAAGGAGGAAACATAATGAATCATATTCATGAGGACTGTTTGAGGTTAATTATTGAAGCGAAACAATTAGGATATACACCTAAGGAGATAAGACAGTTTATTCAAAAGAAGAGCTGGCTCAACTTTAACTGTGAGTGCTCCCACAAGCAGAGTGAAACTCAACAGAAGAAGGCTCTGGAGTATTTACTGAGCAAGGACACTAATAATAAAGACAATAGAACGCATACTCAAGCACTGGTAGCCTTCACCAAGGTTATTTACAACTTATAAATAAATTAAAGGAGCTTCCCCTCTAGTTTGGCGAGTGAAGGAAGCTCCAAAACCAATAAGAGAGGCTGTTCCCTCTCACCTTTTATTATAAGAAAAGGAAAAGAGTAGGACAACATCCATAATTTGGAGTAAAACCATGAATAGTTTAAGGGAGTACGAGACTTTTAAGACTGTCTCTGATGTGGATTCCTTTGCGAGTAATGCTTTAAGTTATTTTGCTTTAAATAAAACTGAGAGAGAGCTTCTCTGGCTTCTTGCTGGTCATTCAGTAAAGTTTGTCGGAGTAAGCTTCTTAAAGCTGTCTTCAATTGCTGAAGCTTTGAAGGTATCCAAGCGAACTGTGCAAAGAGCTCTAAAGTTACTTATTGAATATGGAGTAATAAAAAGAGTTAGAACTCTGAGACCAGTGAAAGGAGGCTTTGGTGCTTCCATAACTATTATTTGTCCACTCGAATTGTCCACTCGTGATGAAGCTATTGAGCCAACTTCTGAGCCTTCTCACAAGGAAGAAAATAAGAAAGAAACATTTCCTTTCAAATCATTCTCTAAAGATATTCAATACTTACGACACCAGAACGAAATTATTTATAGTTACTTAACTGAATTTGTTCCAGAAGAATTTATAAAAGCAGCAAAACCTTTCTTTAATGCTGAGGAAGTCTTTTCCCTTTGGGGGAAAGTTCACGCTTGCTCAAGGAGGTACGCTCCAAAGGTATTAAATATTATTGAGCCAGCAATTATTGCTTTTAAAGTTTCTGTACTCTCTTATAAGAAGGAGCGTATAAAGCAGTCATTTGGTGCTTATTTCTGGGTAGCCCTCTCAGGTGTTCTAACTATCGAACAAAGAAAAACTGTTAATAATGATTCCTTAAGTTTGAGCAGATAGTTACAAATATTGAGTCTGTACAGCAATAGAGAAAATTATATTTAACTTAATAATAAAAAAAGTGACTAAGAGCTGAAACTCTTCAGTCTTTTAATCATTTTCTTTTTTAAAAAGTGGGGCTATTACGTCATTACCCGAAGGCAACTCATTATCTATTTTTTTTAATAACTCCATAATCATCTCTCTTAATAAATTAGCATTATGCGTAAGTGAGCCGTCCATTTTAATCCTAGATAAATCATAAACTCTCTCGTTTTCGAGCTCTTTAAGTTTGTTCTCTATTTCAAGAATCTCAGCATCATACTCTACAAATAAACTTGATCTTAGCCCACCCATAAATAACCTCCTTTTTTTTTGTAAATAAATTAATTCTACGTTAATTATTCATATCCTCTTATTTGTATCAAATTATTTTTAAAATTAAATGATTAAAGTTTTAACTGTAACTATTTTACTCTTAGCACTACTAAAGATAGTTGTACGAGAGAGCTATTCTCAAACATCAGAATTTCATCTTCTGTACACTGCTATCTTAATAATAAAAAGAGGGTCACCTTTTTAGTTAACTCTCTTCTCGCTCTATTCTTTGTTTAATTAACTTATTCCTTATCCATTTCCCTTCATTTTCAGAAAGGTATTTAAAGGATTCAAACTCACTAATTTCATCAATATGAAAGCTTTTTAGTTCGCATCCTTTTGACTTGATAGCATCTCTTACGAGCTTGAATATCCTTTTTGCCCCACCCTCAGGGGATTCTGCATCCATTTCCCCAGTATCCTCAAGAGTGTACTCTTGCCCCTCTGGGAGTACTTCAAAGGTGTATGTGTATTTATAAAAATAAGTTCTCATTATATCATTCCTCCTTGGCTGCGTTCTTGAGCGTTTATAGACTTCGACTTTCTTGAGCGCCCTCCTTGTGCGTATGGCTTTTTTGACATAATAACTTCAATGTCAATCTCAGAGGGTTCTTCCAAAATTCCTACATGTTCTTTCTCATGATTAAACACTATAGCCATATTTGAACCAGCTTCTCTCAGAGCCTCCTCAATGGAGCACCTTACCTGTTCACATTCCAAGCTATAATCCTCTTTTAAAGTAATCATCAAAATTCCGTTCACTTCGTAGAAATTTTTGAACATTTAATAATTCACCCCTCAAAGAGTTATTTTTTTAGAAAGCCCCCAAGAAAGCGACTCCAGCATATTGCCTTCTGCATCACCTTTTCGAGAGCTCCAGCTCATTATCTTGCTCTTATTGCTTGGCGTAAATCTCTAAAGATACTCGCTTGCGTTTCAGTTTCCACTGACCTAGCAGCAACCCTTACAGCTTCCTTACTCCCATTTCCTTGAACGTCTATAGAGCCACCATGTTCATGTCTGTGAGTCACTGTAATACTGCTTCTTCCAAAACTGAAGCTATTAAGCTTCTCCATCTCAGAAGCTGGCTGGCTCATAATGTCGTTGAGTTCTCCAAAGCTCTTTTCTGCCATTTTGAGCATAGGGTTTACTTTCTTGCTCATCCCCTTAGCGAATGTTGGGAAGAAGGATTCTCCAGACTTATCAAGGTCACTCAACGGACCTTCTTTGGCAGGTGAGAAAGGTAAGAAACTTCTTATCTTTTCCATACCACCTTTTACAGCGTCTTTAGCTTTGCCAATTCCATCTTTAATCCCTTTAGTTAGTGAGTCTAATAAACCCTTACCAGCTTTAAGAAACTTAGAGCCAAAGTTCTTTATTGCTGTAATAATGTTTTGAACTCCTGTTTTAACAGCATCTTTAGCCTTGCTCATCATACTTGTGAATTTACTGGATAGCTTAGAAGCCAAGCTTGTTATGAAGTTCATCACTTTTCCCGGCAAGTTACGGAAGAATCCAACAACAGCCTCTATTCCAGAGCGCACTAGTGACTTGGCTTTATCCATCATGGAGGTGAACTTACTAGCTAAATTAGAGGCTAAATTTGTTATAAAGTTCATGACTTTCCCCGGTAAAGCTTTAAAGAAATTTATTACAGCAGTTGTCCCAGACTTTACCAGTGACTTGGCTTTGCTCATCATACTTGAGAATTTGCTTGAGATATTGCTTGCCAGTGTGGTAATGAAGTTGACCACTTTAGAGACTAAATTTCCAAAGAAATTTATTACAGCAGCTATTCCAACTTTTACTTTTGTCTCAGCAACCCTCATCATGGTTTGGAAGCCATTAGATAACTTGGAAGCTAAATTCTTAATGAAATTCATTATTTTTGAAGGTAACTCCCTGAAGAAGTTAACTACCTTAGTTACCCCGTTAGAGACAGCTTCTCCAGCCTTTGACATAGCGTCTTTAAAGGTGTTCCATAATTGAACCGCAAAAGGGCGAATGACTGACCAGACACCTTGAGCGAATCCAACAAAGAACTGAACAATTGCGTTTAGTAAATTTCCTACAATCTGAACTAAATTCTTCATAGCTGCTTTGGCGTAATCCATAGCAGCACCCCAGTCACCACGAAAAACAGACATGATAGCCATACCTAAATTTAGTATGAATTGGATAGCAGCGAGAATTGCAGCGACTATTGCAGAGAAAGCTCTTATGAGCCCGTTTATTATTCCAATTGCAACCACCACGGCAGCAGCTAGAGCCACTCCTATAATGACCACCAAGGGCTTAATAGCGTTCCAGAGCATCTTAGCAAACTCAACCACCTGACCAAAGATTGTCTTAATCTGTTCAAAAACGGGAGACATGCTTTCCCATAAAAGCTGAGCATTTTGAGCTATCATCTGAAAGACACTAATAAGGATAGGGACAGCAATTTGAAAAGCTGTCTGAAGCATATTCCAGACGTTCTGAAGCTTAGTAAAGATTCCTGAAGCTGCTTCTCCTCTTGACTGCCAAGCGCTTACTAGCATATTCCAGCCAGACATGAGCAAGTTAGAAAGCACTCCCCAAGCGGTCTGGAGAGTAGTCCAGAGCTGTTTTAGCAATTCAAACACATGAGGTTTGTTAGCGTTCCAAGTGTTCACCAGCATAGTCCAGCCTGTTTGAAGTGCGTTCTTGACCGTCTCAAAAGTGCTCTTTAGAGTGTTGAATATCCCTTCAAAATAAGGAGCGAATGTTGACCAGTTACTCATAATTGAATAAGCAAGTAAGCCAATTAGAGCACCAATTTTCAAGAATGGCGATAAACTAGAAACTGCTTTTATAATTGCAGAACCGTATTTATAAAATGCAGGTACAAGACCTCCAGTAATAGCACCAGCAACAGCCATAATCATAGCCCTTACACTAGGTGGCACTAGCTCTCTGAAAGCTCCTGCGATACCATTTTTAATGATTGAATCTCCAAGCGCTAAGAGTGCATCTTTAGCTGATGAGACTCCATTTGTTAGCCAGCTCAAAGCATCTAATTGTGACATGATAGCTTGAAATACATCATCAAAAGCCATCTTAGCCATTGTTAATTGACCTACAAAAGTACCTCCAAGAGCTTCAGCACTTCCACCATATTGAGTTTCCAGCTCACCAAGGATAAGCTTTTGAGCTCCTAGCATGTCACCTGACTCCTGTAAGGCTTTTACCTGCTCTTTTTGTTCGTCAGTAAAAGATACTCCAACTCTTGAGAGAGCTGTCATACCCTGAGTAGGGTCATTTAATGCTTTACCTAGCATAGTTGCTGCGCTTTTGGTGTCTATTCCCATAGCAACAGAAAGGTCTGTCATAAGCCCTGTGGTTCTGTCAAACACATCGTTTCCTTTTCCTGCTTCGTTTCTTATATTTGTAAAAGTTAAAAGCATATTAGCACCCGTTCTAATTGCTTCGTGCTCAACTGAAGTTAAATACTGCATGCCTACTGCCATTGTGTCTATATCGCTTGCTGTTACATTAGCGACTCCTCCAGTGGACTTAATAACTGCATCTGTCTGAGCTGAAATTCTTTCAATCTCTGCTAGTTGCATTACAGCTCTTCCACCAAGAGCCACAGTGCCAGCTACAGCTCCTGTGACCATTCCAAGGAGCACTTTAGAAGCTCCAGCAGCTCTCTCCATAGCACCTTTCATACCATCTACACTGGAGCCAACATTTTGCAAGGTTGAACTTGCGTTGTCTGTCGCATTTACTAAAATATCTATAGCTGAGTTACTCATTTACGTCACCTCCAAATTTCCAACTAAAAAAGACTCCCTTTGTGGGAGTCCTGAGCCAGCTCATTAATTTTGCTCATCTTCATCTTCAAGAAATAACTGGGCAATTCCGACTTTCTGAGTATTATCTGCGTTTGCTGTGCTTGCTTTGAACTTTCTATTAAGCCCTAGCGTTTCAGCAAATCTAATTAGTTTTGTCTCAAAGTCGTTATATTGTTGACTGTCTGCTAAGAAGTCCACAGCGTCTTTTCTTGCTTGCTTAATCAAATTCATAATATAACGATCAAATAAGCTCAGATTTACTGGGTCAGTTGCATCTTTGTAGTTCTCGAAGTACCAATCAATAAAATGGTTATATAATTCAACTTCTTCTTTAGTAAGCGATTCTTTAAAGTCTTTGGAATAAATTCCATGAATAACATTTGCTTTTGGATGTAAATTAGCCATTGATTTTTTCCTCCCTTCTTCCGTTTTTTGTCCTGTACTTTTGCCTCCATGCCATTGACAGCGTCCATTGTCGCTTACTGGCGTTCTCGTGCATACTCTTCCTTTTCTGGTAATTGCTCCGCAAATCTCTGCGGTCTTCTTAAGCTTCCTTTTCATTTCCTTAATGGCTTTTTCGTTACCGTCTGCTTTTGCTGCTTCAGCTTCCTCAACTATCTTTATTAATTTTGGGTCTTTCTTCCAAGCTCTTGCCATACTGCACCTCCCTTTTTTTCACACTAAAAAAGCCCCATGAGATGGGGCTCAATTAAATGCTTCCGTTTCCAAACTGCTTAGCGTATTCTTCATAGAACTTTTGATCTTCTTCACTTATTTCTGGCTCATCATAATAATTGCTTTCTTTTTCCATAGGGTCAGAATATAAGGAATTACCAAATTTTTTAACATGCTTTTCATAAATTTCCTCAAAGTTATCTTCTTCCTCTTCTTCCTCTGGAGTTTCATTTTTCATGGCTTTTTCTAGCTTAATTCTTAGCTTCTTAAACTCATCCATTTCAGCCTTGGAAAGTGTTTTTGAGTTGTCTAAAGCTTTAACAAATAAATCTGCAAGCCTTTTTAGCTCTTTCTTGCTCATATTAAAACCTCCAATTTTTTTATATAGTCATAAGCCCTTGAGCTTCTAAATTATCTTGCATTTCCATGAGCTGGCTCACTGACCAGCATTCAATGAATTTCCTCTCGAATTTTTCTAAAGCTTCAAGAGCATAGCTTAAAAGCTTTACTGAGCCAGTTTCTTGAAAGTGCTTGCTTGCTGCCTCGTATGACTGGATAAGGTTTTTATAGTTGTTGAGTACATTTTCCAAGCTATCACCTCATGGGTTACTTTTTGATATTCTCTTTTTTGAACTCACACTCATTAATTGTGTCGAGAATTTCTTCGATGCGTGGTTTAACTTTATCTTTACAAATTAAAGAGGGGTCAAGAACTATTCCGTTTTTCGCTGATTTAACTTCATAAATAGCTCTTGCATTTCTTAACTTGGGAATTGCTCTTTTAATGAAGTCAATTGAAACCCCAAACTCATCAGCAATATGCTTTCTTTTCCAAATTAGTAGCTTGTTTGAGTCTTGCTCACTTGGATTGTCGACTAATAAGTGTGTTTTCCAGTGAAAATGTGAAGTAAGCAACATTAAGAGACCAAGCTCACTTAGTGTTAACTTTTGAGCAACCTCATGGAGCCTTGTTTTGTAAAGCCTCACAAATCTGAAGCTCTCCTCAGAATAACCACAATTAAAGAATGTTTCTCCAAGGCTTATAACAACTTTTCGACCTTGTTTTTCACGAGTAATTAAGCTGTATTTTTCAAGCTCACCAACTACTTGCCTTGTTTGTCTTTCAGATTTCCCTATAAGATTTGCCAGCTCAGTAACACCAATTCTTTTCTTGTTATGAAATAAAGCTCCATCAGAGTTAAACTTCACAAAGCTGACCATGAACATTAACAAGCCATTCTGTTCAAGGGTTAACTTATCTTTCACGTTACTGAATTGCTCCTTCACCATGACAAACCTCTCATTTGAGTTATTGCTTCTCTCAAAATACCTTTTTTGTCTCTCCTTTTGCTCAGGAGAAATTATAGTGTAACCTGAGCCTGTTAAGTCACTGACCTTTGTTTCTTGTGTAATTTCCACTGACATTTTCTGCTCTCCTGCTGCTTCTTTGACAGCTTTTAAATTCAAACTAAAAAAGAGGCTCACTGAAAGCCTCCGAGTTTCTTCTTTATTTCCATGTTTCTTAATTGTTGAATAAATAAGAACTCCCTGAGCTTCCTCTCCTGAGCCAGTTCATTAAGCTCAACTTTCCTTTTGATCTCCTTTACCTCTCTCCTCTCCTCCCTCACAAGACCACCTCTCACAAGTAAAACAGGGGAGCAACCTCCCCAGTCTCCTCTTTTAGTCGAACATTTTTCTGAGCTTATTTACTATTTCCTGTACGTCTTTTTCAATATCCTTGTCTTCCTCTGCTGTTGCCTGCTCCCACATTTCTTTTAGTTTTAGCTGAGTGACGTCTTCTTTTGAGAAGTAACCCTTTGCCCTAACCTTGTTCAAAAGCCTCTGAGGTCTCCCTGAAGCAACTCGTATATCATCAATACCTGAGAGAGCGTCAAGCTCATAGTCAATGAAGTTGTTAAGCTGCTCCTTGAGTTTTAAGCCTCTCTGAGATCTCCCGTACTGCTCAATGTCGCTCTGGAGAATCGCTTCAATTTCCTCCTCGCCTTTTTCAAGGTTTAACTGTGAGACCTGCTCATTGACCTTTGCAGCTTCCTTATTCAGTTTCTCTTGTTCTTTTTGTAGCTTTTCAAGTCCACTTTGAAATTTGGCTAACTTTTTCTGAACCGTAGCTGTTCCGTCCAACATTGACTCTGTCTCAGCTAATCGAATGGCGTCTTTTGTTCTTTGAATCTTTGTGCTGACCTCTTGGAGTTGCGCTTGAAGTTCATTCTTCTTAGAAAGTAAATCCGTTTGCTCTACCTCTTTTGAAAACTTAAAGTTGAAAATACCCATAATAATCACTCTCCCACTGTTTTCTTTAATTTTTAATTTCTCCGCTATTCTTTATTTCTGCACTAACGAGTCCGTCTAAATCAGTTTCGTTTAATCCGCTAGCCAATTTGTTAAGCGTTTTGAGCGTTGCTGTCTTTGTTTTCTTCATTCGAGACAGGCTCGCTATATCAATTCCTGTCTTATCTGAAAGCTGTGTCAGGGTGATTCCTTTCCTGTCCAGAACCTTATTAATATCAACGTAAAACTTAACTGCCATTTTCTTCACCTCAATAATTCCCTAGCATTATGAGCCAGTTTCTCAGCGTCCTTTAATAATTGAATGTACTGAGGAACGCTCAACCCGTTTGCACTGGCTAAATATTTGAATGTCCTACTCAGTTGCTTCTTGTCAATTAAGCCCTCAGAGCGTTTCGACTCAATGAACTCAAAAATACTCATGGTTCCTTTTCTTTGATTTACCTCTCTTGAAATGAGAATAATGTTCCCCTTAGTGCTTCCAAAAAACCTCTTAGATAAGGCTTGGAAATGGTCGATCTCTAAGTTCTCAACCTTTTTACCACTAATTAAGCATCTTCCATTAGAGAACCTCTTGAGTTCTTGTAAATCCTCCTCAGTGAAATTGTCAGGCATCCCAAGGATTCTGGCTCGGTAGTTCTGCCTTTCTACTGCTCGTTTATCTCTGTTTTGCTCTAAATACTCTCTTTGTTTAACGTTGAAGCAAACCTTACATTCAACTCGGTAATTTCCTTCCATTTTTCGAGTGAAATCTTCAATGAGTTTTACTCTTCCGCAATCTCTGCAAGCTTTCTGTACTGCCTTGCCATCTTTCCAAAGTTCAATTTGTTTAGTCTTCTTTGTCTCTTTGACCGTGAACATTTGTATCACTCTCCTGCTGTTCTCTGTATTTGTATTTGCATTTTTGTTAATCTCTCTCCATAAAAAAGAAGCCAGCATTTTAACTGGCTCATATATAAGCTGTTAAAGAAACAGCAGAGAGAGTATGTATCATTAGGGGCGCTCGCCGGCTCAAAGGGTCATGGCGCACCTCTAATGTGTGAGGTGTTTCTTGTGTAGCTTTTTCAAGGAGTGTGGGAAGCTTGTAACTGCTAATCTAGAGTTAACACATTCTGCTCGATAGAATTGAACACTTTTTAATAACTATCCCTCCCCGATCATGTAAACTTACATGAGTATGCTAGTTTGTGATTGGGAGGGCATGAAGGGT